>DATHCY010000279.1:0-9952 GCA_035319305.1 Methanocella sp. | reverse complement strand
TGACTCTTCATTCGAGACCTATATCTCTCGCATCTTCCAATCCCACATTCAAAACTAATATTTAAATAATTATTATGTATTAATATTATCATAACAACATTTACTACATAGTATCACTATAATAATGATAATAGCTCTTACTGAGGTATCACTTACACCTAACACGATCAGTTCTACGAAAACGGGTATAACTATGGCCTTGTAGGATTGGGAGTTATCAGAGACAATCCTTTGCCACAAGACAAGATCGTCACCCTCAAACAAAAAGTACACGATGGTGACACAATAAATGTTAGAGGTCCGGGCAACTGGAGTTCGCTTCCAAGGCATCGACGCGGCAGAGGTTTCAGCACAAATAAAAGGCAAAGACGGTTTTCCACCAATGAAAGGCGAGGCATGGAAACATATCTTTCAAACCCGTTTGCTAAAGACAAAAAATATGAATCATCATTTTCACTTGAACTGCATGATTACCTAGTATCTAAATTCAGCGATGATGCCGGGAATAATCAACACAGGAACACCGAAGATGCTAGAAAATCCCTGATCAACCTATTCGAGCAAGATATGAAAGATCTCGACCAATCAAAAGAAGAACTCAAATTCTTTATCTATTTTGTCTTCGAAGTAATGGATCGATATGGAAGATTACTAGGGTACATCAACAGGAATCAACCCTCAGAAGAAATTTCACCCTGTCATCCCCATAGCAGCACCACTACCAACGACGACCAACCCCCCTAACCTCAACATACACATTATTTACTATAGAAACCTCATGATATAACCACCCCAATCTCCCATAGTCTAGACGACACATATAGCCCATCTCCGCCAGCCATACCGTATGCGTAGGAGCGCCGTTCATCTATGAAAAAATAATACTGACAGACCAGTATTGGTCCGGGTCAGTATCTCTCCTAAAATTAGATGTTAGCACCGTTGACAACCATATCATACGTGGCAGCACTGGCCGCCGATGTACCCTCAACCATCCCGGTGTTATCGATGATAATCCAGTAGATGCCGGGCTCATCGAATTTATACTTGAAAGTCCCGCTAGTCACGTCTTTTTTGATCACGAGATAATCAACCGTGAGTGTGTCATCATTGAGTACCTCCTCGTAGTACGTCTGGAAATTGCTATCGTCCATGATCATGAATGTGACAGGTTTGTCCGAGGAAACATCGATTTTTACCGTGAAGGGCGATCCACTGACATTCAACCTTTCCCCACGCATCATACCTTCGTCAAGGGTTTTTGACTTGTGACACAATTCCGTCCAGTCCCCATTTTGCGCGTGCGTCGATGACTGATATGTCTGAGTATCCGTTAGATTCTGGCTTTGAGTATCTGTCTGGTTATGGCTTTGAGTATCTGTCGGGCTCAGGCCATAATTGTTTATCGGGCCCGATCCGCAACAACCACAACAACCGCACAGAGAAACAGAAGCCGCCACCGCGAGCATCATAAGCGAGATCATCAAAATTTTCATACAACCACCTTAATACCACATCAGCGACTGTCTTCTAGTCGCTTACTCAACTTAAAAAATTCAATATTATATAAAGCTGGTGGTTGCCCGGAAACCCATTTACAGAAATACCAATCCAGAAATACTCTACAACACCCTCGCACTATCCCACTTCTACTAGAACTACACGGACCCCCATACCATGCAAACAAACCCCCGCCACGTTAGAAAAACTCGCCGAAACCACATGGACATGGAGCCAATTTATCGGATACCAACATACAATCTAATCAAGTACACTGAGGATTTATTAAATCCTGGGGTCTGCCACACCTTTTCCTGTAGAATTCCGGTCGACATCCCTATAGTCTTGGGTCGGCTCAGAATTTACAGCAAAATCGAGACGACCCCCAATTGGCATGTCCGTAGTTTTTTAATATCCCTACTTTCGGCGGGTACCTCTTTATGGACGGCGTTTGCATACATGATAGGGAGGTTCATGAAGTTAGATGCTGGATGGTAGTTCTCGCTTATGTTGTGGTTGTTTCGTTTTACCATAAATAGGTGGTACGTCCCGTTATCCAGCATGTGATAATATAGGCTGTTTCCATCTGGTGAGATCGTTGGCGCCTCTTTTATATTACCGGTGATAGATCCAATTCGTCCCGGCGTTCCGAAAGGCTCCGATGTATTACTACGGGTCGCCTCCATGATCTGGTAATCATTATCCTGTAGATTGGCGCGAGTAAAGTAAAGCTGGAGTTGGTCAGCACTGGTGCAGGGAGCATAATCGAGATGCCCGGGAGCGTTCACGTTCCGCATAATCGTACTGGAGTTAGCGCATGGTCGAAACATGGCGCCGCCGATCTTATCTGCGATGCAAATACTGGAAGTTTGGGGTGACCCTCCGGCATCAAACTGGTTTTCGGTATAATACAAAGTCCGTCCGTCAGCGCTGATCTCCGAGTCCATGTTCACCCAAGGAGCCTGTTTCTTCGAGATACCCTCCACTAAAGAGATAGCCTTGACACTACCATCGTCGAACTTACCCGTATAGATAGTAGAGAACGTCGTGTTATAGCTTCGGGTTGAGGTGAAATACAAGTTATTATCCCGGTCTAAAGAAGGCACACCATTCAACGTGCCCGTATTAACACTATTGATTTCCCCTATGAACTGAAAGGACGTGCTATTGATCCGCTTCGCGTAAAAAAGTTTAGTAATAGCACCCGGATCATTTCTATTGTTGAATAATAAAAGATTACCGTCACGTGATAAAAACGGCTCCATCACATCCCCATTATAGCCGACAATACTCACTTGTACGGGATTGGTAAAACCAGTTGAGACAGGCACAGATTTATCCTTAGGCACGTCAGAACTGCAACAGCAGCACCCGGTGATCGCAATTGCCCCAATGATTAGAAGTACGGAAAGGCCGCATACCGCCACCCTAAACATACGAGAAGGTATACCGAAACGTATTATTAAGTTATCTATAAAATATTATTCTACCAAATCAAGAACATTGGGAAAATACGCGTCACAATGCTCGCATAAGTATATGCCCGACCCTATTAAACCCCAACTACATGCTTACCCAGCTCCACGAGAAAGAAAGAGCTCTCGTCATTTGGCGGGTAACCTCTTCACTGCAACTGTTCGGTCTCCCATTTTCGGTCTTCCCATTACGCCATACAGGACAAACATAGACAATATGGTAATATGGCTATCCGTTAGCGGACACTATAAAAAAAATTTAAGATGATCTTTGGGTTTCTGCTCATCGTTGCAGGAGCAATCATTATGTCGTTAACAATCGGTAACTTGAGATACGGAGTTTTTACATGGTTTGGTTGTTTTGCCATCTGGCTAGGGATGTGGGTGCTAATATTCCGACGTCCCCCCATTATAAGATTATCAATTAATGCTGTGTTGAATATGAACTATTCTAAGGCTAATCATCGATAGATATATAGTGGGTTGAGGGTTACAGACGTAGGCATATTATATTGAACTGGTGAGGATAATGAGATTAACCGTAGCGGTTGTCACTCTTTGGGCTGAAGACTTTGAAAAAACCGTACAGTTTTACAAGGACGTTTTAGGATTTTCTATTTATGATGAATCGGATAATGTTGTGCATTTCGATATTAATGGGATTTACTTTACGATAATAAGGGGTACTCCGTGTAAGGTTACAAATTCTATCATTCCCCGATTTCCCGTAATAGCCTTTTCTGTTGAAAATTTAGAAAACGTCGTACAGGTACTTATTGATAATAGTATAGATTTACCATGGGGAATCGAGAAAAGCCATGCTGCAAAATGGGTTATGTTTAATGATCCAGCGGGAAATCTAATTGAACTGGTAGAATTTCAATAATTCTTATGTGGCAATTCTATTTAGGGCTCCAGACTACTAAAAGGAATTATTTAACGTTTTGATTCGGATTGTGCTTGGTCTTTTGTAATTTTTAAGCCGGTTGTAGAAGTGGAGTTTCATGGTGAGTTCGTGTAGCATTCCCTGTGGGCTGCTCGCTCGTAGGAATTCTCCGTAGAGTCTTTTGAATGCTGAGAAGAAACCTTCAACCGCCCATCTGAGCCCGTACCCGGCTTTTTTCGCCCATTTCCGGTATCCGTGTCGACGTATGCTTTTTACGAGTCGTTTTCTCGTCAACGGTTGCCTTGCGTCGGGGTCGGCATTCGTCCTCGGCCTAATTGTAGGGGTGATCTTCCTTTTTTCAGCGTGGTAAAAAATCCTCTTGGAGTCGTAACCCCTATCTGCTAACACTTTTTTAATTTTGTTGGGGTCGGTCTTGCCTTCAACTTGTTTGAGAAGAGGTATGAACATCTCGCAATCATGCGCGTCTTCGCCGGTAATCTTGAAAGAAATGACTTGCTTGGTCTTCTCGTCAACGGCGACATGGAGTTTGATCCACCCATGCCGTTTCCGTCCACGATGTCTGCGCCTCCATTCGCCCCGATGGTTGACCTTCACGCCAGTACTATCAATGGCAACAATCAGTCTTTTTTTTAACCTTAGCTTCCACTTCGAACCTCATGGCTTTGATACGTTTGTACAGCGTAGTGTAATGCGGCACCTCTAAACCATTGCCTTTAAAATATGTTTCGAGAAAACCTGTGATCTGCCGATAAGGCATATTCAAGATGATATGCTGCATGGCAGCCCAATAAATCAACTCGTCAGGGAAATCATAATGCCGACCGTACTTGCCGTGGTTCATCCGGTCAAGACTGCCCCCCCATTTTTCGAGTATCTCGTGATCGAGGATGAACGATCCCCGGTCTACCAATTCTTGGTTATACATTTTCCAATCCCTGTTATCCACGTACTTTTTACCCCATCTCGCCGACATCACCACACAAAATAATATGCGCACTCATATATTTTGTATTGGTCGAGGAGACCCCCGACTACAAGCCACCACCGAAATTCAACACAGCATCAATTAATAATATGCTAACATGTTTAGTTTTTATATACTAAGATTGTTTCGATATTTTGCAACTGATCGAGTCTTTGCTTGATCTCGTCTCTATCCCTAGCGATATTCCTCTTGAGTTCGTCCAGTTTTAACAAATCTGAATCGCGGTCAGATATCAATTTTTTTACATCATATCTATAAGCACCATAATAATCGCCAAGTCCATTCTCAAGGCGTTTCCTCAAAGATTCTACCTCAGAATCGAAAACTTTTTTTGTTACCCCACTATGGAAACTTGTGAAGAGCCCCAGCACCTCTTTTTCGGTTTCGTCCATATAAATTCGTTTATACTCATCGATTGGTACCGGGAAAATCGCGCTAATAACAGCTTCAAAAAAATTCGTTTTCGCAGTCTTAGCCTTTACAATAGAGTTAATTCTATCAACATGATACCGCGCATCATGGATAGCATCATCATCAAATTCTGCAGGCCTAAAGTTTTCGAAAAACATTTTTTTCGGCTGTATCATAGGATAAGTCCTCAAAAGAAGACCTCCAAACCGCAGTACCCGTTCATCGATGTAATTATTCAAATCACTCTCAAGTTGTACGGCCAAACGAATAACTTCTGATTTTTTATGATCTGAGTCCTCAACATTCTCTTTAACAACCGTTCGAACAACATCATGTTTGGTAACCGTTAATAACTCGGTTTTTATCGAGTCTATCACTTCCCGTATCGATCTTTCAATCAAGTTATTAATCTGACTCCTCCCTGCAGCAACTTTATCATCAAAGCCAGAGATAATCCCTTGTTTCTCTCGGTAAACTAGTTCATCGATATCTATTATTGGCGAGTTTGTTAACTCATTTTGTCTCTCCTCATGTTTTCTATCCAACTCTACGAGGTAACCGTCCAAATCCCGATAAAGTTCGGATAGATACCTGTTGATCCGTTCGAAGCGTACAAGCGGTTTTTGTTCGATTAAATATGATGTCAATATAAATTCGGTGGCGACAAACTGGGCTAAGTTCCTACCCCGCTCACCAGAACTTAATCGGCTTCTCATCAGCCCGTTACCATCATCCTTCATTTCTTCGAGGGTTAATTGGAGCGCTGGCAATATTAAACCCGTATCCGCCTTGAAATTTTCCAATCCTTTTTTGATGTAGTATAGTTTACGCTCTACCTCCCTATAATCAGCCTCTATACCCGAACCGGAAACTACGAATAGACATCGAGGTATATGAGCGAAGACCTTACTATCCAAAAAGCTTTTTACACTCTCAGGCAAGGGCTGATCAAATGGGATGACGATCAAGGCCGCGTCCGCCTCCTGCATAACTTTAGCAGTTATCTCATTACGTTGTTTTACAGTGGAGTCGATTCCAGGAGTATCGATCAAAGCAATACCATTTTTTAGAAACTTCGAAGGATACAAAATTCTAACTTCTTTTACAGATAAAGAGGAGACCCCCTTTACCGTGTAATCGCATACGAACCTGGGTAGGTTATTCTCATACACTGCATCCTTGGCATTATTGTACGAGGTACTGGTTCCATCATTAAAATACACAAAAGCATTCGGTTCTTCACCATACTCTATAATCGTAGGCACGTTGGTAGTTCCCTGAGTTACGTCAACACCTAAAAGCTGAGTCCTCAACAAAGCATTTATTATCGTACTTTTACCGCTTGAAAATTCTCCGACAACCGCCACGCGTAATAAACCGTCGCTATTTAAATCAAGCACCTCTTTGACTTTAACCCCTAAAGCATTGGCTAGACTACCATCAATATCATGGCTGCAAAGCACCTGTTTAATATACTCCGCATGGGATTCAACGGTTTGTACTCTACGGATTTCCTTTAAACTAAATATAACAACCTACTCCATTAGTTCTCTCAACGCATAGGTTTGAGAAAGATACTCTTATGCCCAAAGTTCGTCATCTACCAAATTTAAAGCTTCTTTCTCACCCTCAACCTCGTCCTCTACCAGCCTCTTTTCTCGAATTACCGCTTCAATCTGCGATCTTACCGAGTTAGCGCTGCTCAAGAGGTCCTATACAATCCTTAATTTGTTTCACTATCATAGACGAATAACAATTTGAAATCTTTTTTGGCATATCCGAATTTACTAGATCGTCCCCATTTCGCTGCAAATTCTAAGGTCGACCCAGAGACATCGGACGGTCACATAGAATTTTAGCAAAATCGAGACAAGCCCTTGCAGGATCAATTTTTCCCCCAGCATCCCTTAATATATGACATATTAGTACGTCAATAGTCAATTCGCTTGAAGATTGTGTGTTCGATCGGTATAGTCGGGTGGAGCAGCCGTCCTTAACACGGTCCTGGAATAATACTTGCAGGGGGCGATCACTAGGCGGGGATCCGGGGGTGTCATCCGGCATCTTGGGGTGGAGGATCCTTGGCAGGAGAGTGTGAGTCGTATTGTGGGGGTTGATGTGAAAGTTAGGGGATTCCCGGAGGATCCTGGATCTTCCAATTCATGTCATGTATATGGATGCCACGTGCTTTAAGGTGAGGTGAGACGAGGTATGTGGATAAAGGCGTTGTTCATCGTTGTTGGCTGCCAGGAACCTGTGATATTCGTCGGGCTGTACGTGTCGCGCTGGCTATCTTTCTGAAGGCTATAACTGGCACTGGAAACTGTTACGGGTATCCACCCGGAAGTTCCTGGAGGGATGGACACGTTGAAGCAGTTCTCATTACTGATTGGTGCCCAATCCCCTCTCCCCACGGATGAAATGTGGTGCACCTCTATGGAAATGTTGCCTGGATCTGCCGATGATTGGGCTGGAGCTGAACCATAATCAATGTAGATCCACGAGGTGTATGTGGAATTATTATTCTCGTCAACGTGGGTGAGATTGTCTGGTGAATAGTTGCCTTCAATGTCAGGAGAGGTATTCTGGAACACGTTCGAATGATTCACTTCGATTGCTAATCGTTCTGCATCCGAATCCGACATTTCGCCGATGGTACGCTGTAATGAGAGTTCCATGACGACTTTGAGTAGCCGGTTTTTAATCTTGTTAGGTTGGAACATATTTCACATGTTGGTTATGGGTTTGGGCCGGCAGCGTGGCGGTAAAACAGGTTAAATGGTTTCCGTTGTAAGCTGTAATGGGGCTGCCAGCCAGGTGTTGTCCAAGGTTTAGAGTTGGTTGGCGGTGCAGATGTTGACGACTGAGCGCTTACCCACATACCAAATTAACATGTGGGAATGATTAACCCATAAAATATTAGTATAGATTTTTCTCCAGTGTCCTTTAATGTATAGATTTATTAGTACATCAATAGCTTTCCACGTCCATGGTTGTTCCGCGAGTCCCTCTATCATATAAGCAAAGGCCAATCCAAAGCATTGGTCACACTCGTCTAACGTGATAATCTTTGTAAGTCTTCACGAGCCTTGTCTTTATCCGGCATATAATCAACGGCCATTCTCAAAGCATATGCCGAGCTCGATCTAACCGCTTCATCTTCGTCTTGTGTTAGTAGATGTAGGGCTTCCCACGCCCTATCCTTATCTGGCAGAGAAGCAAAGGCCACTCCTAAAACCTCTGCCGTACTCGATCTAACACGTTTATCTTCGTCTTGTGTTAGTCGGTGCAGGTCTCTCCACGCCTCGTCTTTATCAGGCACAGAAGCAAAGGCCGCTCCCAAAGCATAGACCGCTCTCCATCTAATCTGTTTATCTTCGTCTTGTGTTAGTCGGTGTATATCTTCCCACGCTCTATCTTTATCCGGCATGTCAACGAAGGCCTGTCCTAAAGCAAAGGCTACACTGCAATCTAAGCAATCTTTACTTCTGTCTCGTGTTAGTCTGTGTAGGGCTTCCCACGCCCTATCTTTATCCGGCATGTCAACGAAGGCCTCTCCTAAAGCACAGGCCGTACTATTTCTAACATTTTTGTCTCTGTCCTGTGTTAATCGGTGCAGGTCTTCCCACGCCCTATCCTTATCAGGAACAAAGGGAAAAGCCAATCCCAAAGAAGAGGCCGCCCACCGTCTAACACCACTATCCTTGTCCTGTGTTAGCCGGCATAAGTCTTTCCACGCCTCATCCTTATCAGGAACAAAGGGAAAAGCCCATCCCAAAGCAACGGTCGCACCCCGCCTAACATATTCTTTCTTGTCTCGTGTTAGTCGGTGTAAGTCTTCCCACGCCTCATCTTTCCCTGGCACAGAAGCAAAGACATCTCCCAGAGCATCTGCCGCACCCCCTCTAACATCCGTATCTTCGTCTTGTGTTAGTCTGTGTATGTCTTCCCATGCCTCGCCTTTGTCCGGCATATAAGCAAAGGCCCATCGCAAAGCATCTGCCGCATTCCATCTAACATTTTTGTCTTTGTCTTGTGTCAGTCTGTGTATGTCTTCCCACGCCTCATCCTTATCCGACACAGAAGCAAAGGCCCATCCCAAAGCACATGCGGCTCTTCGTCTAATATCTTTATCTTCGTCTTGTGTTAGTCGATGTATGTCTTCCCACACATCTTTTATATCATCGAAACGACGAATATTAGTATTGATATATTCTATTGCTTCGACTCGTTCTTCTGATGACGGGCTTTGTGCTTTCTCACGGATTCGGACAGGGTACTCCACCATAACACCACTACACCCCACCCATAACACGTTTACCTACTAAACTATTACTAGACAAACAAAACTCCAGTAGGGATATGGAAAAACTATTGACATGCCAATAAGCTATCCATTAAAGGACACTGGGGATTTTTCTATACAGTTTTTTCTATATTGTTTTACCTGGTTTTTCTGTTAGTGAGGCGAGTGACCCAAATTTATTGTGATTGTCGGCAGACTGCAACATGATAGTGGACTAAGTGAGGTGTTTTTCCAACTATGGATGTTGAGTGAAAAATAAGGAATGTTGTGTGAAAATAAGTGAGGTAAGTGAGGTATGAGTGACCCAAATTTATTGTAATTGTCGGCGTACGTCGATGGATTAGTGGACCAAGTGAGGTATTTCCCAA
>DATHCY010000278.1:0-6412 GCA_035319305.1 Methanocella sp. | reverse complement strand
ATATCAAATGATTTATATTCTTGTGGGCGAAACACCATCTGGGTATATGATTGAGTGGCAAATTATTGATCGTTTTTCTACTGGTTGCCGCGGCGCTATTGGTGAGCGGCTGCTGCGGGTGCTGCAGCTGGCTGAGTTCGGACAATTCGGTTTTGGGACAGGCTGATGCGCCGACTATCGATGATAAGTTGCTGGGAACGTGGTCCAATGGCGTCAGTGGCGGCGATGTCGTGGACCAGTATGGTTATTACGTGAATGACGAATATTCCGGGGAGTCGTACACTTTTAACCAGGATGGCACTTTTACTTGCGCGATGGCGAGTACGGGCACTCTCATCAATGGCTTGATCACGGAATCTGGCAAATATAAGGTGAGCGACGGCGAACTCTCCCTGTATGATATAAAGGAGAGCTTTACCCCGTGGCGGGGTGAAACGAGGCAGCCATACACGGACCAGCCTGCAAAGGACAGGACCTATACGTATAGTTTCGAGGATGATAGGAAGACTCTGGTCATAACGGAAGACGGTTCCAGTTATGCAGATCGCTTACAATATTCCGATGTGACTGTCACGTAATTACGTGAGGAAGCGTAACATTTTTTGTTGAAACTTCTTTTCATCGTAGTGTGTGGATCTGCTGCTAGTGTTGTGAGTCCTCTTTTCACTCTGGTTCTCAGTCTCCCAGTGGTCCGTATCTCGGTAAGGTGGAGGTGTTCCAGCGGTTTATTGTAGATGCGTAGCCTTATTGGTTGATACGCTTATCACGCGGATTGTCCAGTAAGGTCAAAGGCACAGGACTTAGGATCCTATCTCTAAGGAGTTCGTGCGTTCAAATCGCAACGTACCACCGCTTGCTTATTTTGGCCAATTTTTAGCCTTGAAAATGCACCCTAAAACAGGGCTTTTATCAGCTTTCTTCCGGTGGGGAGAAGGTGATGCATCCTATTCACCATTATCTTTACTTATATGGTTGGGTCGTGGAGTTGGAGAAAACCCGGTTGCTTTAGCGCCGGAGGGAATCCGACTCTCGATTCTTGAAACGTATTACTTTCAATCATCTATACTATAGTACATATTGTTTGGTGTTGTGTGGAAGTTCGGAAGAGTGGTAGGATGTATGATGATCGGCCGTAGGTACTTGCTGCGGCCAGATGCGGTTACAGAAGCAAAGCTACTTGTGAATATCGACGCTTTCAGGTATGTGTATAATTATACGCTGGGAAGGGCTTGACGAAGCGAAGAAGGCGGGCGTGAGGTTGTCCGATGTTGACTTGATCAACGAACTCCCGGCTTTGAAAAAGGAGCGCCCTTTTCTCGTCTCGTCGTAGGGCGATCCTCGGTCTCGCGTTCATCGAGGCGGCGTTCTAAGCCCGTGGCTCTATCCGGTTGTCGTGGGATGGCCAAGTAGAGTCCTATTTTCTTTAGGTGTGGTTGTTGGGCGTCTACTATGGAAGCCTATAACTTGTTTGTGGAGTCCTGGTTACAGGTATGTCTGGGGTTCCTTTCTTTTTTTGCTTAGGGCGGAAAGTAATCGAGAGCCTGGTAAGCCCATCCGGAAGGACGTCTTCATGGCGTGCTGGGGGCATCTCTTGACGCAGGAGCAGCAGCGCAGACATCGATGTGCATTGATCTTTATTGTTGTGGCGTCGATCGCGCTCGTAGGGCAGTGTCTAGCGCATAGTTTACACTGGGTGCAAAGGTTTCTATTGATCCGTGGTGTTCTGGCGTAAACCCACGCTGTATGGATTGGTAGGCTCATCCGTATATAGAGCTGTGGCTTGCTGCTTGCGGGTAAGGTGGGGGTGTCAGTGCTCAAGTCCTTAAGCTTTCGCACTTTCTCAATGACTCTCTCGCCGAATTCGTGGGCTTTCCTGAGGTCCTCCGGATCGGGGCGGCCGGGGGCTACGGGGGATTCGGTTGTGGAAAACGTATGTTCGCCGATAAAGGCGCCGGCCCCTACCACGCAAAAGCCGGATGCTTCGGCGATCAGTCGGAGTTGGTGCAGTGCTACGCCCTCTGACATGTTGCCGTAAACGGCGACCAGTACGGCCGGCTTATTTCTGCCGTCGAGGCTTTTCAGAACTGGGATTAGCAGGGCGGGAAGTCCCTTGGCGTAGACTGGCACTCCGATCACTATGAGGTCCCCTTCTACCGGCGGAGGGGTACTGTCTCGAACATTCCGAGAGGTTAGGTCAATCGTCACATTGTGCGCGATGCCCGTCCCCTCCACGATGGAGCCTACGGTCTTCCTGGTAGCGCCTGTCGGCGAAAATATGATAGAAGTGATTGTTTGAACGTCCACTTGATGGCTTCTCCCAATGAAAGTAGATCGTTTTTTAATAAAGTTTTATCGTTTAGTGCAATGGGGCGCAACGAATTCCTCGCCGGTTCTCATGCGAGTTATCTGTGGTGAGCTATGTACGTGTGGGCTGGACTGCCCACGATCGTAAAAAAAAATTATTGCTTCGGCTCTGCTTTTTTCCCGGGGGGGTCGATCAGCTGTCCTATACCGTCACATAGGAGCTTCTCGTCGAGTCGGGAGAATGAGATCAGTCCCGTGTTGGAGGTGTGGAGGCGTTGACGGCCTTTCCCTTCAGTGGTGGGTTGTCGGTATCTTCCTGCTGTTGATGAACTCGGGCGGGTTGTCCGCGTTCAGCCTCTATGTGATTTTTTTCGATTCTGGGTTTGTAGGCTCTCGTGACGGCTCCCACGATTAAAATCGTGGTCTTCTGCTTTCATCAATGTATTGCCGTCTCAATGCGACTATTGTTGGTCTCCCCGTCACGTTCAACATCATTGAGTATGTCTGCCTGCCTTTCGAACAGTGTATTGATCGCTTGGGTTGGCGACCTTAAATAGTTTTATCGTACGTCAAAAAAGTGATGATGTTACTGTGTAGTAAAAAATTTTACAACTGTTGTAAAGCTATTTATATCTTGAGTTACCCCTTCGTACTATGTAGTAATTTATTTTACTACAACATCAATGGCTGCCGTATAGTGTATCACACAGAACTGGAGCAGCCATAGTCCTGAGGAGATAGGGATTACAAGTAGGAGGATGACAATGAAACTCGACTACAGCAAAATGGACGTGGGATCGGTCACATTCAACTTCGTGCGGACGATGATGGTCGCGGGGACTGGGGGCGCCGAGATCAGTGAATGCTTGCTCGCAGTGGAGAAGCCGAGATCAGTGAATGCTTGCTCGCAGTGGAGAAGATCAGAGACAACGATCCCGAGAGCTGGGTAAGGGAATGGGCGATCATCGCGGCCAATGTGGCAGAGACAGCCGAACGCGCTGCGACGACAGGGAAGCTGATCGTGGCCCGTCAGGCTTTCATGCGGGCAAGCAACTACTACCGGACGGCCATGTTCTCGCTGCCCCCGACAGACCAGCGGCTTGACCAGTACATGACCTTGAGCAGGGAACTGTTTCGGCGAGGAGCAAGGCTGTTCTCGCCACCCATCGAAGTCGTTGAGATCCCGTTCGATAACGCACGACTTCCCGGGTATTTCCTGGCTGCAGGCGGGGTGCGAAGGCCGACGCTAATCGCCCTCAATGGCGGGGACTCCACCAACGAAGAGATAGTCCACTGGATAGGGTTGGCTGCAGTCGTCCGAGGCTGGAACTGCCTGGTCTTCGAGGGGCCAGGGCAGTGGGGCGCCCTCCAGATGAACCCTGGACTGTACCTGCGGCCCGACTATGAAAAGCCAGTAGGCGCTGTCATAGACTACCTCCTGCAACGAAACGAGGTTGACCCACAGAACATCGCGCTGATCGGCTACTCGCTAGGGGCCACGCTAGCCGCACGAGCGGTTGCATTTGAGAAGCGAATCAGCGCATGTGTGGTCGATGACATGATCGTCGACGTGACTGAGGCCTGGGAGGCAGTATGGCCCCCTATCCTCCAAAAAACCATGCCCGGCCTCTTCGACCGAGTCGTCGGCCTGCTGGGGGGTAAAAGTCCGGAACTTCAAGGGTTCATCAACCACCATAAATTCGCATTCGGCGTGACCAGACCGTCAGAAGTCCTGACAGCGTACAAGCCATTCAACATCCGGAATCTCGCGCCGCGGATCCAGTGCCCGATGCTGTTCCTATACGGCGAGGCGGGCTACAAAGAGACCAGTACAAAGGTCGCTCTTGGTGTCCTGCGTTACATCAAGGAGCTAACCTGCCCTGTCTCTATTCACCAGTTTGAACTCAAAGATGGCTGGGCGGCCAGCCACTGCCAGATCGGAGCCCTGAGCCTGGTGCAGCCGGTCGTGTTCGACTGGCTGGACCGGACACTTAAAAAGGACCAAGCTCTACTGAAAACCGGTGTGACATTTACCTGGGAAGTCATGAACCGGTACCACCACAACAACGAGATAGAACAACTGGAGAACAGCATCCAGGCCATAGTAGTTTAGACGTTGCGAGGAGCAAGGCCATGTCGACCGCAGAAACCAAAAAATAACGTTTTCCAAATTTACCTGCGGAATATGGGTCGATGGTACACTTGACGCTAGTTTTACTGTAACGTTTATCGTAGATCAGGTAATGCTCCAGCCTTTCCAAAACCATGTACTTGTAGCGGCCTGCTTCCCTATGCCACCGTGGTCGATTCTGCGATTTTTCTGAGGCTGATCCTCTTGCCCTTTTCTGATGTTCCCCCCATTGTTTCACGACCTTGTGGAAAAATGGGGAACGGGGGCGTAAAACCCAATACGCCAGCTGGATCACCGACGTTGGCGATCCAGTTTACGGGTGCGTCAAGCTCACCACGCGAGGGTGCCAAGCCAGTTAAAGGCGTAGAACGTAGGATCCTATATCTAAGGAGTTCGTGCGTTCGAATTTGGATTTTTGTCAGTACCATTTTTTGCTTTCGTTTAATCAATTTTGTAGGTTTGTTATATGATCTGGTTCTGTTGGTACAGAGACAAAATTGGATTTTCCTTTATTTTTTCTTTTCCACAAAATTATTGCACTTTTTACCGATAACATATATGGTATACCCAATATAATTGCTAATAAACCTAAACTGTATACTATACTAATATTATCCTTCGTGTCCATGTTCGGATAGTCTTGTCCTAATAATAACATTACTGTGACAGCTAATATCAATTCTATTATTAAATATACGATATACAATATTGCTGGCAATAGGTAAATCCTCAAAAAATTTTTCTTAATCGAATCAATAAATTTTAAATCATCTATATCATTTCTATTTCTTCTCCATGTAGTAATTGAGCCTTCCAAGGTTAATATAATCGAAAAACAATATGCAAATATATATCCAATATCGCCAAAAAGTAACGATGGGAGTAACATTGTGATAAAAAAAGTAAACACAAACGCCATGGATGGAATAAGGTATACATAAAACGCATCTTTATATATTAATGTCTTTGAGAGTTCTTTATGCTTCTTTAATATTGAACCAAAGATTGTCTCGACCCCTTTATCTCTAAGAACTCGATTCATCGCAAAATGCAAAATAATTAAAAGGATAGAATATCCAATGAGAATTAAAATCATCACAACACCCAGAGCATGACTATCATTATTAACACCAGGAGCATTCTGTTCAATATATGTGCCACGTATAAACAGTATTATGAAATATCCAAATACAGATATTAATCCTATTTTATTTGCTTGTCTACTCTCATTTAAAAACGGCGTTAACACGATGACTAACAGTTTATATATTATATATGGGAGCGGAGCGAGCCCTACTAATAGGATAAAACATCCAACTCCAACTTTGATAGGTGAACCTGTCTCCATCACTAATGGAATCCCTGTTGATGCGATAGATATCAGACCGAATACCATTGTCAGGTATAAGACATAATAATCCCTTTGATTATCGTACTCCCCCACACTGAGCACCCACCTATCCTTTACTATCCAAACACTTAACATTATGGGTGTGTATCTTGCAAATATTATAGGAGCCTATTTTAAACCTTAACTTTCCAAATTTTAAAATGTGTCTTGAATTTGCTATAAATTCTAAGTCAACCAAAGAGCGTTAGAATTGTCAGCCGAATTTTACAGAAAAAGTAGGACACACGCGAACATAGCAATTCTAAGAGCCAATTTTTACCATCGGAAAGTTAGTTACTATGCCAGCTCTCCTCAAATCTGTCCCGAGCGATAAGACATGACTCTTCATTCGAGACCTAGATCTCTCGCATCTTCCAATCCCACATTCAAAACTAATATTTAAATAATTATTATGTATTAATATTATCATAACAACATTTATTACATAGTATCACTATAAGGCAGAGGTTTCAGCACAAATAAAAGGCAAAGACGGTTTTCCACCAATGAAAGGCGAGGCATGGAAACATATCTTTCAAACCCGTTTGCTAAAGACAAAAAATATGAATCATCATTTTCACTTGAAC
>DATHCY010000277.1:0-13087 GCA_035319305.1 Methanocella sp. | reverse complement strand
CCAGTGTGCTCGTACATCTTCGTCTCGATGTCATGATAGCCCGGGGTCAAGTGCACAGTGCCCTGCTTCTCCGCGGGGGAGTGCAAGCCACCGTTATCGATCACCTGAGCGCCATCAACCGTCAAATACGAGCCGTCATCCGAAGTCAGGTAGAACGTATAATCAGCCTCGGTGCTAACCAGCAGGCTGCCCTCGCAGATGACGCTAAACTGTTCGTCGCGTCCGACCATATATACCGGCCAGCTTGCCCTATCCGATGGGTAGCCTGCGTTGATCCCTGAAACATCAGCCAGCCGGATCTCGCTTATCGTCTCGCTGCCTGTCACGTTGTTCCATGCCTCATCACTGTAGTAAGTAGCTACAAAACCAGGCGCGCCCCCGCCAGCATGGATATATCCCTGAATGAGCTTTATGTCGCTGCCCTTGCCGTTGGTGACGGCCAGCGACACATTATAGGTGCCGGCAACCGTGTAGACGTGGAGGGGATTAGGATCCGTTGAGGTGCTCCCATCGCCGAAGTCCCAATGCCATGTCAAGGCATCGAGGCTGTTATCGGCGAACTGCACCTGTAGTGGCACTGGAGCTCCTCTGGGAGTGCCGGTGAAGCTTGCTATGGGCCTGTCTGCCGGCACATGGTAAAGCTGAGTGATGAACTGTCGCGAGATGGACGGCGATGAGTATTCCAGCCGGGCGACCGCCTGCCCTGCATGCTGGTACATCTTAACATCGATGTCATGATAGCCCGGGGTCAGGTGCTTTGTGGCCTGTCTCATAAGAGGCGAATGCAGACCGCCGTTATCGATCACCTGAGCGCCATCAACCGTCAAATACGAGCCGTCATCCGAAGTCAGGTAGAACGTATAATCAGCCTCGGCGTCAATCTTAAGCAAACCGGAGAAATCGACGCTGAAGTACTGGGCCTTTCCGAGCTCCGCTGTGGGCCAGTGGCTCTCAGAGCTTGGATACGTGGCCATGCTGCTATCATCTGCGTACTGGATCGACCGGGAGATCCGGGCCGCAGCAGGGGCGGTCCAACCCTCGTCACTGTAGTACGTAGCGATCACACCGCTGGCGTACATAGGCCCATCGGTGGTATTGCCAGCAGGGCCGTGGTACTGCACTGTCGTCTCAAAGATAACGTTAGCATTCGATGATATAGTGAGCCTGTGAGCCTCAGTCAGATTGAGGCCGTAGCTGTACAACACTTCTCCCGGATCCCACCGGCTGTTGGTGTTTGAGTCCTGGAGCATGAGACTGCTAATCCGGGTATTGTCAAGAAGCAGGCTGATCGATCCCTGAGGTATGGAATTGCCGGCTATGGAAGTGATCCGTAACGTCGAGGAGTTTTCGGCCACAGCACTATAGGCGGCCATGGAAGGACGGTCCGGTACATGAAAGCTGAGGATGTAGAATATCGCCGCTCCGGCGATCAGGACGGTGATAAATATCGCGATAAGCATACCCATAACGGAAATCGCACCAGATCGGCACTCGATTAAGCATTTACAACCGTCTTTAGTTGATATACCCATAAATACCTTTAAAATAGTCTTATATTCTGTATATCTTTAATATTTTGTCGTTTTTTGCTAATTACAGATTGATACTACAGGTAAGGTTATGACCATCAATTATTTTGACTGGGAGCATACTTACTCTATATTGGTTGAAGACGAGGGATAGCAGGTGATGGAAGGTAGACTGGAGGAGGACACGAACACACAGCTCGGGAACGTGCTGCGAAGGCTGAAGGAATCGGGGATAACCGCTTCGGCTGTCGTAAGTCGTGATGGGGTCATCCTGCAATCCGATATAGAGTCTGGAGAGGAGGAAAAAGAGACGTTCGCCGCGATGACCGCTGCCATACTTGGCGCTGCAGAAACGGCGACCTCAGAGCTGAAACAGGGTGTTCCTCGGCGAGTCATCATCGAATCTGAAGGACGCCGACTGATCGAAGTGGGCGCCGGGCCGATGGCATTGCTGGTAGCATCGGTAGACCAGAGTGTGCCGATGGAAACGGCCGCGAAGGAGATCGACCGAGCCGCAGCCGAAATTCGCGCCCTAGTAAAGCCAAAGATTTAAAAACAGAGCCTCTACGGGTCGATGTACTGCATACCACCCCTTTTCCGGGTTTCCCGCAAAACACAAAAGATGCAGATCGTACGACCGCCGCAGACACAGCTACCACAACAAACGCGGGAGCGCTGACAATCGTTACACCATACCATAGTACAGCGATCATCTTGCCGTCCTCGTCCGATCTAAGCAACCAGATACAGGGCAAGCAAAGTCCATATTGTCCAACGAGTATCGAGCCGGGTAATATTCAGAGCAACATATTTAAGATGTTCTTAGCACCTTACTACCCATTCAGAGTGATTACAATGGTAAACGCTGCACTGATCGGCGGTGAGCAGTCGGGCAAGACCACGCTCGCCTTAAAGCTGGGCAAGAAGGGCACCGAATCCGATATTGTGCTCTACAATTTTGTCAAAGGAAACAACATTCTCGCAGTCATCGATCCGGTGGGCTATCCAAAGTCGCCAAAGCCGCTGATCAACGCGGCAAACATGTCCGACGTCATCGTCTTCTGCGTGGATGCGAAAGGCCTGGACGCCCGGGCTGGCGAGTGCATCATCATGCTGGACCTGCTCAGACCGAAGCACGGCCTGATCACGATCACCAAGGCCGACACGTCCAATCCCTATGCCATCGACGAGCTAAAAAACAAGATCAGACTACTCGCGAAGGGTACCATTCTAGAGTCATGGGAGATACTGCCCACCTCGACTAAGAGCTTTGAAGGAGTCGACCGCCTGAAGGAGATCCTGTTTGAGATCGACAACCAGCTTAAGGAAGAAAGCAAGGCCCTGAATGATGAACCCGCAAGAGTCCCAATCGACCACCACTTTAACGTGACCGGGGTCGGTACCGTCATACTAGGGTACGTCAGACAAGGCACCATCCATGTAAGAGAAAAGCTGTTGGTATGGCCGATCAAGCAGGAGGCCGAAATCCGCTCCATCCAAATGAACGATGTGGATGTCAAAGAGGCGCCCGCCGGTTCCAGAGTCGGGCTGGCGCTGAAGAACGTCCAGAGCAAGGACCTAGACCGGGGTTATATCCTCTCCAAGAATGAAGAGGTTGGTGACACGTTCACCCTCAACTGCACGACCGCGAAGTTCAAGGGCGAATTCAAGCCTGGCGAAAAAATCCATGTCTACGCCGGCCTGCAATCATCTCCAGGCAACGTAGTTATGATCCTCGATAACGGCAAGGAAGTGGACACCACGAAGTCCTCCGGAAAGTACGCTGTGCACATCAAAACCGATAAAGAGCTGGCATATACAACAGGCGACCTATTCTTGCTGTCTAGACTCGAGGAACCCAAGCAACGATTCCTCGCCAGCGGCAATGTATAACGAAGTGAACTACCCCGCCTTAAAGAGCAGGGCTTCCTCGTTTCACAGCTGACAATTTACAACCAACTCCGTCGATTGCATAGACTATCCGCTCAGCAGGCAAACCGGCACTTTCCACGCCATTCTAACCAGAAACCCACACCAACTAAATATTCAATGCTTGTGTTGAAAATCCCTACCCAACTGAACATTACAATACAGACAAAGGTGTATCCACCCAAATCCTTCCTGACCACGTTTCCACACTGAATATTCGATTCGGCATGCATGAATCCACGAGTGTAAAATTGGGGTGGTGATTGTGGGAAATGAGTTTCGCAATGTGCCCTGCAGATATTAAAAGTTTTTCTTGGGTTAATCGTACGAAGGTATCATAGATTACCCAGCTTCCTACTGGCGTGCAGGTAAAAGGTTTCCAGCATTTTTACTGCTTGGTCGGTCTTCTTTTTACTCGCTAGAGCCATGATTCGATCCCGGTCGGAGCCGATGTATTCTGTGGCAGCCCCTGACATGGTATAGGATATGCCTCGGGCTCGTCGGCGTGCCCACCAGGCGGCGTCGTTCATACCCCAGGCGTCGCCCATATAGCCGATGAACAGGTATGGGTTGAAGTCGGTCTGGTCTCCTGCCATGATCGAAGTGCAGAACCAGTAGATGGACTTCTCCAGATCCTCCATACAAAAATGGCACTCGGCAAGCTCTCGGCACAGCACGCTTTTGACCTTGCATTTTTCGATGCCTTCGCTGAGGATTGTCATCGCTGCCGGGTAGTTCCTTCTTTTCATATTACATAGCGCGCACCAGTAGTAAGGCACGTGATAGTCGGGCTCGTTCTTACGAGCCTCCTCGAAGATAAATATTAGGCGCCTCTCAGGATCGCCGTGATCGAGGAAGTCCTGAATCGCGTTTGTCAGCTTTGTGTTATGGGACAGCAGGCGTGGCTCGAGCTCATCTCTGATCGTGACGTCGTACACCTCGTCGATATTGATCGGCGGCTGTCTGTGGTTTCTGCCGAGTAAAGAATCCAAGAGTCCCATGATGGGTATTTACGAGGCGCTCATATTTAGCCGTTATCACGTTTCTGTCCAGTTCCCTCGAATTTTGTTATTCGACCGAAAAATGGTGAAACTACCTACCGTTTACTCCACGAAGTCTTCTAGATTGCCGGCCGCTTCGATGTCTTTCCGGTCGATCGAGACTTTTTCCATGATACCGCGCTCGATGAATATGCTGGCGTTGGTTCTGACTGCTAGGGCGATGCAATCGCTCGGTCTGGCGTCGACTTCGACCTCTTTATTGGTGTTGCGCAGCATAAGTCTGGCGTAGAATACCTGTTCATCCAGATCGTCGATGATGATGCGGTCGATGCCGATGCTGAAATTATCCATGACTGTTTTGAGTAGATCATGGGTCATAGGCCGGGGTGTGGTCTCCTTCCTCAGGGCCACGTCGATGGAGATCGCCTCCGCCGGCCCGATATAGATGGGTACCATTTGGTCGCCGTTGTCGGAGAGAAAAACGACCGCTTGAGGGCCTGTGATAGTACTGACAAAATAGACGCCCTTGACGTTTACCGGCACGTAATCGCTCATAATCGTACATTGGCTTTCGAGTATATAACTTTAGGCTGTATTTATTTGGTTTTAATCGCATGGCGTGCTGGCAAATGCAGGCATTATTCGGGCCTTTGCCCCGCGCTCACGCCGGTGACTGTCGCCTTTGCGAGATAGAGGGTTACCAGCCCTCCGACCGCGGTGAGGAACCAGAGTGTGACCAGCCTGATCATGATAGTCGCCCCGGCGGCCGAAAGCTTCGGCACGCCCATGGACGTGTACAGTACGGTCATCACCGCATCCACGATGCCCAAACCGCCGGGAAGAAACGTTGGGATCAGCTGGAGGAGCACCATGATGCAGTATATGGTAACCACGACGCCGGGCGACACAGGGTAGCCTATCGATAGAAACGAGATGTAGGCTACTGTCACGTCGAATCCCCAGGCGATCATGATAAGGGCCAGAGCTTTGGCGATGGTGAGCTTTCGGCCGGCGATCTCCCTCACGCTGATGTCAAACTGGGATGCGATCTTCGCGATCTTCGCCTCCAGAGCGGTCTGGTCTCCTTTCTTGAAGAGCCATGAGACTATCCGGATCAAAGCGTTTACCATCTGTATGAGGATCGAGGAGTTCATGCAGACTATTAGCACTACCAGCGCGATCAGGACAATAGTGATCGAGATGAAAACGCAGAAGGCCAGCGCCCATCCGGGGATCTGGTAGTGCATGGCCACGTAGACCACCCCGGCGAGCGTACCGATCGCTACGGGCACCACTTCCAGGAGCCTGCTGATGACGCCGGCGGCGAATATCCGATCAAATCGGCTGCCTGGGGCGATCTTCTGAATAAAGTAGATCTTGCTTAGTTCGCCGCTGGCCGCCGCTGAAGGTATGAGGTTGGTGAAAAAGATGCTGGACAAGTAGATTAGATACGCCCATCCAAGAGATATTCGGTGGCCGGTGTCTCTCAGCAGCACCCACCAGCCGGCTGCGTGAAAGACGTTGCTGCACAGCGATAAGATCAGCGCGAGGCAGATAAGCGGCAGGTTCACCGACGTAAGGAGTTCGCGAAGGCTTCCGAATCCAACAAGGTACAAATAGATAAAGTAGATGACCAGCCCGACGACGATGAGTATTGCGGTTTTATTGAAAGGAATGTCAGGGAATTTGACGTCGGTCTCCGAGATCATGATACAAGATCGCACTTCGAGTATTTTACTATTTCCCGAATCTACGCTGGCGAAGCTGATAGTCTCGGATAGCCCGGAGCAAATCTACCTTGCGAAACTCTTCCCAGTTTACGTCTGTAAAATAGAGTTCAGAATAGACGGACTGCCAGATCAGAAAGTCGCTGAGCCGCTCCTCCCCGGTTCGTATAAATAGATCGGGCTCGCACCGGAAGATTAAGTGCGACTCGACCATCGCCTCGTCAATGTCCGACGGTTGGATTTTGCCTCCATCGATATCCTCCATGATCTCTCGCAGCGCATTGGTCAGCTCGTGCTTGCCACCGTAGCCGATCGATACGCTCACTTGGCATGGCTTTTCTCCGTTGAGTTCCTTTACGGCGACAGGCGAGACCACCTTGCCCGGAAATCCGGCGCCCTGAAGCGTCCGGTATATGCAGTTCGACAGCTTCGGCACACCATTGCCCTCGGTCATACTCACGTAAACCGAGACATCCCTGACACCGACCTCAGTGCACCACTCCGCGAGCCCCACCAGCTTGGCTACCGAGGCCATGTCGATCAGATCGGCGTCCGATATGACCAATGCGATGCATCTTGGCACGTTCTCCCCACAGATGCTCTTCATCATGGACTTTTCGTAGAACCGATACGCGATACGTCTTGCGAGCATTCATCCAATTAATGTGTTCATAGAGTAAAGTATTTTGTGTATCGGGGAAATAGTCTTCCCATATGTTTCCGAACCAGCGGACCGGGAGCGTCGGCAAAGCACGCCCCTCCGCGCCGGAGCAACACTCCTTGGGCTATGAGATCAAACGCCAGTCGGCATATATCTCACTGGGGTTGCTTGCCCTGCTGTTTCCATTCCTGCCTAATTGGCTGATAGCACTTGGTGTCTTTCTCGGAACCATCTCGATCATGTATATGCCGAGCGACTCTCCCTTGTTCAAAGCTATCTCATCGGAGAAGGACAGAGAAGCCGGTGTGCTTATAGGCCCCTTAAAGTTCAGCCAAGCGATACTTCTGCTGGCCATCCTAGTAGTAGCGCCGCTGAACTTCCCGGTGTATGTGCTCGCCGCCGTGATCGGAGCAGTAGCCTTCGGCGAAGGCTTTGCAACGATCGTAACGCAGCTGGTCAGAGGCGACAGGGGCGTCTTCTGGAGCGTTACCGTGCTACTGCTCGGCACTGCCTTCGCGTTTATTTTCGGCTACTGGGTCATCACAAACGGCCTCGCGAACGGCAGCGTTACCCTGCCGCAGGGTGTAAACCCGGTGTACTACATGTTTTTCCTCGCCGTCATTGGCACAGTCACGGGCGCGCTGTTATACACGATCGTGGATGAGGATAACATCGCCATTCCGCTCGGCGCGGGTATGGCCATGTGGCTGTTCACCTCGCTAGATTATACGGCGGTGCCGCACCCCGCTAACATCGTGATCGCCGTCGCGGTGCCGCTTGTTATCGGCATCATCACGTATAAGCTGAACGCGGTAGACCTCTCCGGAGCTCTGAGCGGCGTGCTCTGCGGCCTGCTCATGATCGTCTTCGGAGGGAACAATTTCGGGGGGAACAATTTCTCCTGGTTCGCGCAGATGATGACGCTGCTGATCCTCGGGGCGATCTTCACCAAATACAAGTACGAGTACAAGCGTAAGATCGGCGCAGCCGAATCGAACGCGGGCTCTCGCGGATACAAGAACGTCTTCGGCAACTGCTTTATCCCGATGGCTTTCGTCGTCGCCTACGGAGTGCTGGGCAGCACGTCCATGCCCTACTTCGGATATGTGGACAGATCAGTATTCATGATCGGGTTCCTGGGAGCCATGGCTACAGCCACCGCTGACACCATGGCGAGCGAGATCGGCAGCACATATAAAGGCCAGCCTATCATGATCACTACCTTGCGCCATGTTCCCCCAGGCACTGACGGCGGCATCTCCCCGCTCGGCGAGGCAGCGTCGATCTTCGGCGCCACCGCCATCGCCGTCATCGCTATTCCCCTCGGGCTCACCGCCAACAATCTGCCGATTATGCTCGGCCTCACCATCCTAACTGGGTTCCTAGGCACCAACATCGACAGCCTACTTGGAGCGACCCTGCAGAGATGGGGGATCCTGTCCAACGCCGGGGTAAACCTTATCGCCACCCTTATCGGAGGACTGTTCGCGATGACTGCATATTACCTTTTCTTCCTGTGACTGCTCCCACAGTTAAAGCCCGTGGGCTTCTACGGCTCTGATACCGACAGACTGCAATCCCATGAGAATGTTCACCGCCGCGTTCTCATCCCTACCCATGACAAGACCGCAACCCGGACACTCGTGTGCGCGGTCTTTCAGTTCCTTCTTGACTGTTTAACCGCACCTTGAGCATAACTGACTTGTGGGCGGGGTTAACCAGGACTACGGTTGTACCGGCACTCACAGCCTTGTACCTGGTAGCAGTGATTAACAGTCTCCATGCTGCGTCGCCTATGCTCTTCGCAAGACAACGATTTCTGGCCATTCCTTTGATGTTCAGGTCTTCGAATGATATGAAACCATATTCTGACACGAGCGATCGTAAGGTTACAGATTGTCGATACCCAGCGCTCGATTAGCGGTTGTTTGTGGTTTCGCGCTGCCCGCGGTACCCTAGCAAAGGGATCAGGGTAATCAGGCAAAGTTTTATACCACCGCGACAATTATGCCACTGCATGAAAAGGTCCGGGATCATCCTCGCCGGAGGTCGGTCGACGCGGTTTGGCGGTGAGGAAAAGTCGCTGAAGCCGGTTGGAGGGAAGCCTATGATTTGCAGGGTTCGAGGGTCCCTGACGGGCGTTGTGGACGAGATCATCATCTCTGTCAGGGATAAGCACCAGCGGGACGTGGTCTTCCCATATCTGAAAGAAAAGATGCCGTTCGTATACGACGAGGTCAGTAGCATCGGCCCGATAGCCGGCGTCCAGTCCTGTCTTAAGGTTGCTAAAGGAGAGTACGTGACAATACTGGCCTGCGACATGCCCTTTATCAACAGCGACGTCATAGACTACCTGTTCGAGGTCGCCGAAGGACATGACGCGGCGATTCCGGTAAGGGAGAACGGGTATATAGAGCCTTTGCATGCTGTGTATCGTAGGGAGCCCATGCTACAGGCTGTGAAGGAATCGATCTCCAGAGGAAAAAAGCGTATCTCCGCGTCTATAGGTTATTTGAAGGATGTAGTTTACGTGCCGGTAGGGCAGCTTAGAACGTTCGATCCCGACCTAAAGACGTTTATAAACGTGAATAAGGCGGAGGATATGCCTACTGTCGACCGGTAAAAGCGTTATGATAGCGCTGATGATCGGCTCTTCCGATAAGCTCGGATCAAGGCATGAACATTAATAGATAGGAACTGCGCCCTATAATTTTAAAATGACCGTCCACAATCAATCATCGTTGATTGGGTTTACTATTTCTGCAGTTGGATCAACCATTAGATCTTCCTTGCCCGTAAAAAACATCGATTTGATATGCTCGAACTTTTTAGGATCCAGTTGCACAACGCCTATGTGGATCACTGTCCCGATGACGAACCAGTAAGCGGCAACCAGGTGCAGCAGCCGGGCCATCCCGAAGCCCGACATGTTGATCGTCGGCGAAACGAAGTCGAATACCCTGAGTACGATGCTGGAGATATTCACGCCGAGGATGGTTAGCATGGTCGAGTAGATTACGACGCCTGTCAGGGTGGATACGAGAAGCGCCGTGTAGTTTAAATATATAAGTAGCTTGGTGATCGGGTGTAGCCGGTTCCTAAACTTCCCTCTGCGCTCGTCGTAAATCGTGTACCGTGGATATTCTGTGCCGGTGAAAAAGTTGCTCAGCACGCCAAGGAGTCTGCGCACATCCGATAACCAGAACCAGTACTCAACGATCCGGCCATTGGCTATGGCCGCGTAAGGTGTGACGATCCAGTTGATGGCGAGGAATGCGGCCGCGGAGATAATATGGATCCTGTATGCGTCTTGGTACTGCAGGTATGGCAGGCCGAGGTACATCGTGAAGCCGGTCATCGCCAGAAATGCGAGGAATATAATGTTGGCGTAATGAGACAGCCGTTCCAGCGTGGTGTGCCTAGTTACAATCATGCGGCCGTCGGTCTTAGGGTCTTTTCCACCCATTTTATCACCCGTACCGTACTGTATGCACTGCACACGAGACACAAGGGTCGAACGAACGGATGATGTGGTACAGGCTAATCGGGTCGCCCTCCGACCCGGGGATGTTGCCCCGTGGCGTGGTTTTGACGCCGATCATGGATAGCTCGATCGGACCGTACCGGGTGTCGCCATCCTTAGGGGAAGCATTCCATGTTGTAGGCGAAATGATCTGGTATCCGGCAATTCGGGCCTTGCCGTCCAGCTGGAGCCAGTGGCCTAGCGCGCCTCGGGGAGCTTCGATCATGCAGGCTCCGGACTTGTTCGGCTTCAAATCGAGGGGTATGCAGTACTTCAGCGGATCATTATGGACTTCGAGCTCGTCAATCCACTCCCCAAGCATACGGGTGATGAGCAGGCACTCCTGCATACGGGAGAGCACCCGGGTATACACGCTCGTCAGGGGATAGCTCTTGCCACCTGAGAACTGGGTATTGCTAAAGTGCAGCATCTTCATGATATTCATGAGATACGGCTCTCGCGAGTTGATCATCCGAGCTAACGGGCCTGTTTCGCACGGGACGTTGCCGTAACGCGGCGACTTGATAAAGCTGTACTTCTGCCCGTTGACATAGTCGATGCCTGAAGCTTTAGTCTCGGGAGTTGTTTCGCCGGCCGCTGGGGCCAGGGACTTCTTATTGCCAGAGTACGTGTAGAACGAGCTGTAGACCTGTTCGGTAACCTGTGTAGGATCTAAGCTTTCCGCCGCGTTAAAGAGTGTCTGCAGGCTCCCGGCGCTGAAGCCTGAGGGGATCGCAAAGGCGCCCGTAGTTTTATCGCTGTCCACCGGCACGTAGCCATCTTTAAAACCGCCCGACCCATCGCGTACATTGAAGAACGCGCCGTTGTTTATAAAGCCTATAAGCTCGTCATACAACGGATATCCGCCCAGCAGGTCTAGCTCGATGAAAACTTGCAGGGAAAGGAAATCGTAGCTCATCATTCGGGAGCCGAACACTGAAAACAACTGCATATCATTCCACCCATTCCCGATCGACAGGTCGTCGGTAGGTAGCGATTTAATATGGTCCAGGATGAAGTCGGGGTCTGAGTTCGAATCGTGGGTTCGGTCCAGCCAGTCGTCTATGGTCAGCGGGTGGGTGAACCGGCTCTCCAGCAGGCTGGTGATCTCCTTATAATACCCTTTGAGTCTAAAAATATCCGAGCTGGTTGGCTTGATGGTGATCCCGCCGGGAATGATGGCCGGAGTATGGGGGGATCGGCCTCCGAGTATCGCTTCAGCATCGCTGGTCAGCTTGACGAGTCGAATCGCATCTGCATAGGCTTTGCCGGGGGAGGTGGGCTCGGAGGATGCATATCCGGGCGCGTTGAAGCGAGAATAAAGCTCTTGTGATAGGATGTTGCCAACGTCCGAAACCTTAATGAGGTCGTTGTAGATCGGATCGGCTAGGTCAGGAAGGAACGAGAGGTAAAGGTTCTGGATATGGCTGCGAAGCCAGGTTAGACCGTTCAGGATGTTTCGAACTACGATGGCATCCTTCGGTATTGAACCGGTAACGCCGGCGAGGCTCTCGATGGCTCCCGCTGCGGCGGTGGCGTGTATCGATGAGCACATACCGCAGACGCGCTGGGTGAAGTAGACTGCGTCCATCGGGTCGCGGCCGATCAACATCTGTTCAAAACCCCGGTACGTGGTACCGGAGCACCTAGCGTCGACCACTGAACCGTCATTCATGTCTATTGAGACGCGTAAACCGCCCTGAACCCTGGTAATCGGGTCTACGATGATTTTGACCATCTGCTTACTCGCCTCCTCTACGTTTTCGCTTAGGGTTCTCGCGGTCGTCATAGCTGTATCGTTCGTTGTCGCCGATAGCAAGGCGCTTGATCCCGTGGATTCCGACCCCTGCAACCGAGGTGCCGAGGATCAGCTTGGCTGCAAGGTTAACATCGATGTTCGAGATGATGCTCCGGTCCTCGATCCGGCTGAAGAATGGCATGAAGACATCCGGAAATTCGGCCTCAACACACGCTATGCAGGGGCCTCCGGCACGGGTACACATGCTGACTCCGCCGTTCCACATGCGAACCGGACAATCTGCGAAGGCGATCGTGCCCTTGCAGCCACGATCATAGAGGCATGTACCCTCCGCGAAGACGCCGTTCCGCTGCCCTGCATCGTAATAGCCCCGCCAGGGGCAGGCGTCGTGTATCGGATTTTTCAGGAAGAATGCTAGAGGCCGACGGTAATCGTCGACCTCGATCTCGTTTCCTGATAGGATGTCGGCCAGCGTCAGGATAAACCAGTCTGGGTGTGATGGACAGCCGGCGACGTTGATCACTTTCTTGCGCATATTCAACTCGCTCATGATACCTTTGAATCGGGATGCTCCGACATACGCGACCCCTCTAGCATCCGTGACGCTGTTGTCCGCCGAGGAGATCCCGCCGAACGAAGCGCAGGTGCCCAGGGCGATGATCATGCTCGCCTTCTCCGCCGCTTCGGAAAATATCTCCTTCAGCGGCTGGTCTCCAGTGGTGCAGTACCTGCCCGTGCCGTCCGGACCGTTGGGGATGGCGCCCTCAACCACCAGCACGTAGCCGCCGGAGTCGATCATCTCATCCCGCTTCTTTATGGCGTTGTATACGTCGGTATTCGAAGGCACACCATCGACGGTGATGCCCTGCTGTGACATGAGCCCGTTATGGTAAGCGAGATCTATGCTGATGCTATCGATGGCCTCTAGCACGTCCGGATTGCCCCGTTCAGAAACGAC
>DATHCY010000276.1:0-12802 GCA_035319305.1 Methanocella sp. | reverse complement strand
TTTTGTTCTAGATGCCAGAAGCTGTGAGTAGATGAGAAGATAGATAGATTATCTCTATTGAAGCCAATGGAGAAACCATGAAATCGATGGATAGCGCAGAAATTTATTACGATTTAGTTTAAATTCCATCTGAGGATAGGCGAAACTATCCTACCAACCTACCCTTAAAACGGGATACCCCGGTGTTTCGCCACTCTTCACTCTCTTGTAGAAATGCCATGCAAGGTTGGCTCGCTACTGAACCTCTTGGGGCGTCTGCGAAAACACTTGTTTAGGATCAGGATACTCTTTCTCCACGCTGGAAGCAGGTTGTGAGACTAGTAGTTAGAAACGTTAACACGTTCATCCCAGTTGGATCGCCGCTGATCATGGTTTCGGCGTCGTGCAGCTGTTCTGGTTTTACAAAAGTGGGACGTGATGTGGAGAAAGCCCGTAGGTTTTAGCTGTGGGAGCGGTCATCTTCGCCTGACCTTTCGTCCGGCGATGATGGCGACGCCGATCAGGGCCAAAAACGCGATATCTCCGGTAAATCCTGGGATTCCGTGCAGCAGCAACGGGGTATGGGTTCTGTTATGGGTTGGGGTGGAGTTCGTCGCATTTGTCGCATTCGCCGTTGTTGGTTGCGGTGTAGGTGTAGGCGTCACCAGTGGGATCATTGATCCATTCCTGTTATCGAATGCGTAAACTCGATAATCGCCGCAACCGGCAACGATCATTTCCCCATTGTTCGCTATCGCGACGGAGTTTATGGTGGTTTCTGCCTGGTAATTCAATGTCTTATTTCCACCATCATCGAATCCGGACACAATCCCGTTTGAATCTCCTGCCACAGTCATATCAAAGCCTGAGATCGATATGCTTTTAATTGGACCGCTCAGCTCCGACTTCCAGAGCGTTGTCCCTGTTTTACTCAACGCATAAATAACACCATTTGATGTCCCTGCTATGGCCATTTTACCGTCTCCGCCGACGCCTAACGCATTGATATTCTCGTTCGTCGGGAATTCCTTGATGGTCTTTCCCTGCCGATTGTATAATATCGCATTACCGCTCTGGGTGCTTACTATAATAAGATCGCCTTTTAGCGATACCGAGACGTCGTTGATCTCGCTTCCTGCTGAGCGGTTCCATAGGTAGCCTCCTCTTCTGTCTAGGGCGGTGACATTTCCGTTTTTCCCTCCGGAGATGATTATGCCACCATCGCCCGATACTATGGCGGCCTTGATCCAGTCGTCTGTTTTATAGAACCATTGGCTTTGACCGGTTGGGGTGATCGCGTAAATATTATTGTTCCAGCTGCCTGCGACGATCGTGTTACCACTGTTTGTAATCGAGACATCCGTCATGTATTCTCCTACAGAATAGTCGCCCAGCAGCTTACCATCCTTATCTAGGCTGATCACATGTCCACCATGGATGCCGGCCGCGATTGTACTGCCATCGCCAGATATTGCTAGGCTTTCGGGGGTGTCTCCGGCTTGGTATTCCCAGAGTTTTGTTCCGGACCGGTCAAGTGCGTAAATTTTTTTATCTATGGCTCCGGCAACGATTAGCTCCCCGTTGCCGGAGACCGCTGTTGTCCGGACTTCGCTTCCAATATTAAATTTCCATGTCGGCGATACTGTATTCTGAAGCGCATATACTTGGCCTCCGAAAATCCACTGGGCTACAGACATCGATATGATCATAAGAGCAATGGTATATAGCGTCCTGAACTTGATACCCTTTGATATCGCGATATTTCCCCCTTTAACTGTCACTGTAGCTCGACGGCAGGAATTTCATTCATGAATCAAGATTCAACTAATGAATATAGTATACATTGATATATCATGAATCAAGATTCAACTAATGAATATAGTATACATTGATATATAATCAATTAACTAATAAACGCTTTTGGTGTGTGACAGCTGAACCAGAGCTGGAACGATGGTAAACAGATACTTAAAGGCGGCGAATGATCATTTTGTGTGAGGTGTGATATGAGCAAGCTCTTGGAGGCGGCAAGAGCCGCCATGAAAGAAGTCTTTGGGATGCGCGAAGGAGAAGAAGTCCTAATCATCACTAACCCTAGAGGAGACTGGCTCGACGTCTCGAAGGCGATATACGAGGCGACGAAAGTCCTTGGCGGCAAGCCGATCATTATGATGCAGGAAAAGAAAGCCAGGACTGATTTCACGGAACGGCTGATCCTCGAAGCGATCAGGGCCAATCCTGATATCACTATCTCCTGCGGCGAGGCCCACTACGGTACCGACCCGTATGGAGTGAACATCGGCTACGTGGCCCGAGATGGCAGGAAACACGATAACGCTTTTCGGAGGCTGATCTACGGCGATCGCAGGATGAGGGGCGTTCTGACCGGCAGGCCGGGCATTAAAGACATCTTTGAGCGGTGCGTAAAAATCGATTATCAAGCCATGCGTGATAACATTAACAAACTGGTTGAGGTCGTCAATACCAGCAGCGAGATCCAGGTCACGTCGCCGGGCGGCACTGACGTCTCCCTATCGATCAGAGGCAGAAAGGCCCACATAGACAACGGCATGATCGACAGACCCGGGATTTTCGGCAATCTGCCCGCTGGGGAAGTCTTTTTATCGCCGGTCGTGGGCAGCTGCGACGGTACCATCGTATTCGACAGCACAGTCACCCTGGACCACGCTTCAGTCATGCCAGACAGGCCAGTAAAAGTCGCCGTGAAAGACGGCTTCGTGATCGATATAAAGGGAGGTGAGACAGCGCAGGGGTTGATGGATGTTATTAAAAAAGGCGAGCTGATGGCCAGGGATAAAGGCCTAAAAGAGCACGAGAAGAATGCCCGGCATATCGGCGAGATCGGCATCGGCATGAACCCGCAGGCGGGACCCTCCACGAACCTGCTGGAGGCCGAGAAGGCGTCGAAGACCATCCATTTCGCTATCGGAGAGAACTTCGACTTCGACGCTCCGGCGATTATCCACCAGGACTGTTTGATATTACGGCCATCCATGTGGGTCGATGGCAGACAGATCATGAAAGACGGGATATTGAGTGTATAGATATTCGGTCTGGGATTGATGGGGACAGAAGCAAACCGCAATAGCAGGACAAGCGGTCGATAAGAGGGTTCAGTTCATGCTGATAGAGATAGGGCGGGTCGTAGTACGGGATGTTGTAGCTATCAGGGAAGGTGAGGAGGTTTTGATCGTGACAAACTTCGAGGGCGATGCATTCGAGATCACCAGGCATATATATGATGCTGCGATCGAGCGGGGTGCCCATGCCGTAATGTTGATCTTTCCGGAACGAAATTTGTTTGACACCGCAGATCGCATCATGTGCGAAATGATTAACGCTCAGCCGGACGTACTCATTTCACTCCGATCGAAGAGTACCGGCACCGACCCGTACGGAGCCAGGATCGGCTACATCGGCCGGGACGGCCGGGACCATTCTCTCCCGCATATCAAGGTTATCCAGGGAGACCGCCGTACTCGTGGTATATGGGGCAACCAGGTATCAAAAGAGGCGTATGAGCGCTGTGTCCTCGTCGACTACCAGGCCATGCAGGCCCTCGGAAGGCGGCTTAAAGCCGCCATCGATCCGGGTAAAGAGATCAGGATCACTAGCGCCATGGGTACGGATATCACCTTTTCGATCGATGACTGCCCCGCAGAGATCGACGCCGGAGATTTCACCCTCCCGGGCAGAGGTGGTAACCTGCCCTGCGGGGAGGTCTACATCGGCCCGGTGCCCGCCAGCGGCAGAGGCATCCTTGTGCTGGACGGTACGATCGACTTCGGCGGCTTCTCTGCGATACCGGCGAGCCCGGTCCGGATCACCCTGAAGAATGGTCTGATCGACGAGGTGTCCGGCGGACTGGAAGCAGAGTATCTGCGGGCAGCCATAGTCAGGGGCGAGCAACTGGCCCGGGATAGGGGCGATCGGGAAGCGGAGCGCAACGCCCGGAACATCGGTGAGATCGGCATAGGCATAAACTACGGTGCAAAGCTGACCGGCAACCTCCTGGAGGACGAAAAGGCGGTCGGGACAGTCCACGTGGCGATAGGCGATAACGTAGGCGGCAAGGCGCCGGCTTTCATTCATCATGACTGCCTAATGCTAAAGCCCTCCGTATGGGTGGACGGTAAACGCCTTATGGCCGCCGGCGATTTGATATCGTGAACTGCCAGCCATGAAGGGCTATCTTCCTGTTTCACGGAAAAAGGCTTGCCATATTTGATGGTGGAGGCGTTAATCTCGTTCAGGTTAAGTCCGGTTCCCGGCTCACTCAATATTACAGCCGCCAGTACTTTCAGCCTTGCGAAATAACGTTTCAACCCGCCGCTGTATTTATCAATAACCTGATAAATGTAGAGCGGTTGAACGCTAGATACTTGACGAGCCAGCGAGACTCGATTCCCTCCGGCGCTGAGGGCAACTGGGGTTTCTCTCGCCGTGTGCTCGTTAACAATAAAATTTTCGGGTATAGTGCTTCGCAATACAGTAAATATTATATTAACAATCTGATTAAAATAGAGTGTGGCTTTGCCAGAGAGTAACCGCCAGCAATCGGATGACTCAGAAGATCAATGGGGCGTAGCGTTCAGGGTAGCTATTGCATTGATCATCAGCTTCGTTGTCATCGCAGTAGTTTCCATTATAGCAGCCTTCTGCTGGCTGTTTCTCGTTCGGGCTCTGCAGAGTCCGGTTTCGGCGGATAACAGCAGCCTTCGTCAGCTGTTGCTCACCATATTATACGTATTGCCTGACTGCGCCCTTTTTATGCTGGCGGGGTATTTCACCGCCGGTTTGGACCTCAAAAAGGCGTTTATCGAAGATCTCGGGCTCAAAGTCGATACTAAGGCCGTCCGTTCTTTAGCCCTGGGTCTGATTATCGGCTTAGGGAGCGCCGCGATCCTTAACCTAGCCTATCTGCTGACCGGGCAGGCCATGGCCGACACCAGGAGTGCCCAGAGCCTCTGGTTAGATATTAGCCACGCTGCACCCACCCTGCTGGTCGAACTCTTTTTAATTCTCGCAAGCAGTATCGCGTACGAAACCTATTTCCACGGCTACGTCCAGCGAACGCTGACGAACCGCTACGCATCATTCTGGGGGATCGCAACAGCCTCAGTCCTGTGCGGCCTGTTTGCACTATTTCCCGGCCCTAGAACACTATCCCTCTCGTTTGTTGTATTGATTTTCTTCTATACGATTTCCGGCTATCTCTACTACATGACGCGTTCGCTCTTCTTAACGATAGGATTTGTTTTTTCCCACAATTTCATCAACTCTGCTCTGAACAGCACGGTGATCCTCTTATTCAACCTAGGAAGCCCAGATCACTCCGTCAATCCTGATCTGATAGACGCGATAAAAGTGATCGTCTATGCGGCCTTACTGTGCCTCATCTATGGATACTACCAGGTAGAAAGCGAAAAGCCAGGGAGGGCAAAAGAAATATTTCAAGGTGCCCTGGATAGGATGACCGGCAGTGAGCGAAGGCCGTGAGATCCTGAACCATAACAGGGCCTAGTCGACAGGCAGCTGGCGCGGTAATAAACTTTATAAACTCCACCTGCTATAGCATCTCTCACCTTCAGGTGAACATTGATGGGCAAGACGCTTGCAGAAAAAATTTTGTCCGCGAAGAGCGGCAAGGATTGTGCGACCGGCGACATCATCACCGTCCCGGTCGACTTCGTATTTTCACACGATGGCACCATGCCGCTGGCCATACAGCAGATGGAGAAGGAGCTTGGCACCAGAAAGGTGTTCGACCCGAAGAAGGTGGCGGGAATCTGTGACCATGCCTCCCCATCTCCCAGCGAGCAGGTTTCAAATGTCCAGATCTTTATGAGGAAGTTCGCTCGGGAGAACAGCATGCCGTACTTCTTCGAGAACGGCGATGGCATCTGCCACCAGATTGTCGCAGAACGGTTTTCCGCCCCGGGCAAGATCATTATCGGCGGCGATAGCCACACCTGCACCCACGGCGCTCTGGCAGCCTTTGGCACAGGAATGGGCTCGACCGACGTGGGCGCCATCATGGCTTACGGCACCACCTGGCTCAAGGTCCCCGAGGCCTTCAAGTTCGACATCAACGGCGAACTCCCTAAACACGTCACATCCAAAGATGTCTTCCTGCACATCGTCAAAGAGATCACCGCCGACGGCGCGACATACATGTCAATGGAGTTTATGGGCGACACAGTGAGGAACATGTCCGTTGCGTCCCGCATGGTCATGTCTAACATGGCCATCGAGGCCGGCGGCAAAGTAGGCCTCTGCGCTGCAGATTCCAAGGTCAGGAAGTTCCTTGCTGATCATGGCAGAGAAAAGGAATACAAGAAGCTCGAAGCCGACAAGGATGCTCACTACGCGGACGAGCTGTCAGTCGACGCGGCGAAGCTCGAGCCGATGATCGCAGCCCCTCACCGGGTAGACAACGTAAGGCCAGTCACCGAGTTCATCGGAATGGAGCTAAACCAAGTCTGCATCGGCTCCTGCACCAACGGCCGACTGGAAGACCTCAAGGCCGCAGCCAAGATCTTAAAGGGCAAGAAGGTCCATAAGGACACCCGCCTAGTCGTCTACGCGGCCAGCCGGGATGTACTACTCGAAGCCACCAAAGCCGGCTACATCCAGACACTGATCAAAGCCGGCGCTGCCGTATGCCCGCCGGGCTGCGGCTTCTGCATCGGCAGGACGGTAGCGCTGGGCGACGGTGAGAAGGTGCTATCCACCCAGAACAGGAATTTCAAAGGCCGGATGGGCAACAACAAGTCGGAGATCTACTTGTCTAACGTGCCCGTAGCTGCCGTCAGCGCAGTTTATGGCAAGGTCACCGACCCTAGGGAGGCGCTCTAATATGGCTCTCAAAACCATCAGATCCAAAGTGCTCAGGATTTACCCCCCTGACACCAACACCGACGAGGTCATCTCAGGCAAGTACAAGTACGACGAACTCGACCTGAAGAAGCTGGCCGTCCACGCGTTCGAGTCCATCGATCCGACCTTTTACGCGGACTCTCAGAACGTCAAGCACCCGATCCTGGTCGCGGCGAATAACTTTGGCTGCGGCTCCTCGAGGGAGCAGGCACCCCAAGTCATCCTAGCCTGCGATGTGTCCTGCATCATCGCCGAGTCCTACGCAAGGATCTTCTACCGGAACGGCTTCAACATTGGCTTGCCGTTGATCGAGTGCAAGGGTATCTTCAAAGCGGCGAAGCAGGGCGACGATCTCGAAGTGAACTTTGAGAAGAACATGGTCATCAACCACACCACCGGCAAGACACTGCCCATGAAGCCCATACCCGAATTCATGCAGCAACTGCTTGAGGCCGGCGGGCTGATGCCTTACCTCAAGAAGCAGCACAAGGTTTCTAAGCAGAAAAATTAAGACCCTCGCGGGACTGGTTAGTTATGCCCGCCCCCTTCACGATAGCGAGGCTATGGGGTAAAGGAAGCCAATGGCTTTAGCCATTGAGGGAAATTTACCCCTCGATTTTCGGCGACCTTCTACACCAACTATACTGTACTGAATTTGTTTTAGTAATTGAGGACGAAGAACTCTTTGAGGATAAGGGCCCTCCTCTGAGTATATGGAATTACTCGAAATGATTTTTGAGATGGGAGTTTGAGCTATGGCGGTTGATTATATAATCGATTATCCCTGTAAGGTCAAGGAGGCTTTGCCCCTCAATGAGCTGATCCCAATGGTCAAGCGAAGGGACTACTGTCGTTATATCCTGTCGATCAGGCTGCAAGATGGCGAATCCGAGGAGCAGGCATTAAACAGTACGATCGAGTTTCAGATGAGAAGGCCGGACGGCGTGACTACCCAGACCGAAAAATTATCCGATGCGCTGAATGTCACGAAGGTTCTGGATGGCCTGGAGGGGCAGTGTAGGGATTGCCCTGCCTCCAGAGGCCAGGATTTCGGGTGCTATTGCGTGATCAACTACCCAATTTCCGGGAAAGCTGAGGAGTGGCTCATAGATATGGCAAAACAGGCCCTTGAGCGCGGGCCTCCTGACTCGCTGCTACTGGACTTTATCCTCGATAAGGGCCTTGACGGGGGATCGATCCCGGAGATGAGGGCCGCAGATAGCACCTACCTCGAGCTTAGAAAGCCTATGGAGGTCGTCGTCCCGGACGGGCCTTTTAAAGGAAGAACCGTGAGCACGGACCAGATATTAGCAATGTTCATAGACGTCGGAACTATGGGGCGGCCCCATATGAAAGGGCTATTACAGTTCTCCGGAGGATTTTCCGTGCTGTATCGTGAGCCTGCCTGCATAACTGGCTTGCTAGCATCCCGAATGGTGGATGAGAGCGGAACAGAGACCTGGCTGATGTATAATCTCCCCGATGGTGATATGGATGACCACTCGATAAAGGGCCTTAAGCAATTTCTCCGGGCGGTCTTCGCAGCCTATGCGCTAAATAATGATATATTGCTCGACCTGTAATATTTATTCGGTCGAGCTTGGAACGTACGACCCAATAGGGCCCGTTTACTATGACAGGGCCGATGGGATCCCACCGGCTCTATCCATGGGAGCGATCGCCGGCGCTTGCTATGATAAATATTATATAACAACCGCTACATTGTTCCGATCAATATTATAGATATTTCGCATGGGACTAAAGGAGACCACCTGATATGAGCGAGACCTTAGAACGCTTCTTAACGCAGTATCATGCCAAAGGCAAGCAACAAGGGGGCTATGACCGAAGCCACTTCGATGGCCTGACCCCGGAAGAGCTTGAGATGGCCGAGGATATGCTGGTCCGGGACGCGCTGGCCCTCGACTCGACAGCTATCCGGGGGCTGGGAGTACTGGGGACTAGGAGAGCAGAAAATATCCTGCGGGTATTACTGGCCACCGTTCTGCCGCCAAGCTACTTACACCTCCATGCCGCTGAAGCGCTCTGGGAAATCACGCGTGATCAGGCCTTGCAGGAGACGATGCTCGAAGATTTTTCCGACGACACCGAACTGCGCAGGCTGGCCTTCGTCGGGCTCCTGCGAACCGATCCTTCCCAAATAATGCTGAAAATTTGTCTGGACCTGCTTATAATTGAAGATCCTGAGTCGATTATGCGAGTGCTGGCCGCGTGCGGAGTACTGCAATTCTATCATCTGATGAATGTATATACTGACGTGGCGGGCTTTCAGAGGCATATCACCCTCATCAGTAAATTATGCGATTCCACCGACGAGGGCATGCTCGACGCTGCCATTGCGGAGGTTAAAAAAGAAACTTCGAGCCTGGGACAGAGGGAAAGATTGATGTAGATATTGCCGAAGTGGCGCTCGAAAGGGCCGAGAAGATCCCTGAGGCTGGAACAGCAAACCGACATTCGGTTCCTGTGATCGGACGCATAGCTGCTGCAGGCGATCTACTATGTATCCCGGCCCGTGCGAGGATATCTTCAACGAGGCGGCCTCTGAACCTAGACTTTAGGTGACCTGGCTTTTAAGATACCGCGCCGCCATCCGCTTTGTATCGTTGATGAAGCCCGCCGGACTGCCCCGGGGGTAATAATGGATCTCCCGTTCCAGCGCGCTAAGCCACGACTTGACCCCCTCCGTCTGATTCAGAAGGAAATAAAAGACTGCAGCTCGGAAGTAAAAACATTTCGTGTAAGTGAATTCCCCGTGGGCATCCACCGGAAACTGAAACTGGGTCAGCAGGCGCTCAAGCACAGGCAGGCGCCATGGGTCTGATGCAAAAAAATAGCACAGCTGGGCGTAGCGTACCATGTCGAATCCAGAGAACCCGCTGGAAACCGCCGAGTAGCTCCGATCCAGTTCATACCGGTCGATCGCTTCGCGGAGGATATCGAGGAGTTGCGGGTTATTTTTACCCGTTTCGACCACAAAGAGCATGTCGTTCAGGCTCATACGGCTTTTCCTAAGCCGTTCAAGGGCCCCGGGAAAATCCGGAACGCCTATCAGCCATGCTGCCTCTTCCTGAAACCTTCGGTCATCGTGCAGCGAGAATGAGATCCAGGCATACGGCGGCAGCTTCTCCATAATATCCAGGAGCTCCTGCCTGTATCCACTCTTATACAGGATATCGAACAGGTAGAAGGGCGCCCGCGGGTCCGACCGGCCCTTGTTACGCTCTTTTCCGGCTAGCTCCAGGGCAGGTTCGTTGTCCCACCAAGCTTCAAGTTTGGGATACTGCGGATATACAATTAGCTCGACCGCTTGGTCAAAGTCAAAATGATCCAGCACCCGATCGTACTCCGGGTTCCAGAAATGGCTCCCAGCAATGAAATCACGTATGTCGTAGGCGTTCTTAAGATATTTATCCCTGTAATTCTCCTCAAACCCCGATCGTCGGAAGCAGGCCTCATGGAAGTATAATGTAAGGTCAGACGACCAGTTAAAAATCGTGATCCAGACTGATGGAACTCCTTTTTCGAGTCGATCCTTGCACAGAGGACATCTTTCTCCCATTCTAGGGCACGGCCCCTCATCATATGATGCGATCGGTTCGGCAAAGTCCTCTTCAGTCAGCTCATGGCCCAGATGTGCTGTCATGCTACACCAATATCCTGCTTATTCGTATTTATCGATTTCAGTCAGTGCTTCCCGAAAGAGTCGCTCGGCTTCCTTCACCAGAGTATCCGGCGTTCTAATCGAGGAATACTGCTGTAGCAGCACCAAGCCGTTTGTATCATCACCCATCATCTGGATCTTCCAGTATTGGTTACAGCCTGTGGTCGTCCTAATAACTATGATGGGAAAATCCGACCGGCAGAGGTCACAGTTAATGTTTCGCTGGTTCGGAGGGTTCAGGTAGAGGCTGAAGTTAGTGAATGGATAGTAGGGATTATAGTTGAACATGTTGCAGTATGTCTGCCGCAGCCCCAGGGACAGGACAAACCTCCTGATCCGCTGGAAATTGGCAACTGTCAGGGTGGCGCTTTCACCCGCCGGGACGCAGACAATCATGATATCATCCTCATGAGCCGGCATACGGCCGCCATGAACAGGCCCAAACAAGCGATAATCATAATTTTGGGGCAGTAGGGGGTTAGGGAACCCGTCTTAGCAATGGCGGGAATCGAGCCCTATTGATCCGTTTCACCTCGTTCATAGTAATATATCCTGTATTGCAATCACTATCCTTTAAAGGATCATTGTCGCATCATTGTCGCCCGTCAGGCACCAGTTTTGTGTCAGCAAGCCTTACTTAGCAGCTATTTTTCAAGCTGGTCACGTATTCATGGGCAAATCGGATCGGCTCCGGCAGCCTTCCAAACCTGACGCACTTCTCAACAAGCTCAATGCTTGTATCTAGCGATATCCTGTGCCCAGGCGAGACGTAGACCGGCTTTTTAGAGCTTTTCGAAAATACCATCTTGCCGACCCGTTCGCCATCCTGATAGATATAATCATCTTTCCGAATTTCCCCACATAGGAAACTTTTACCCACCCCGATCGTCGGCAGTTCCAGATCCAGTCCGATCTGCGTCGCGATACCGCAACGTCGGGGGTGGTTCGTGCCAAAGCCATCGATCATTAGGACGTCCGCGCCGACCTTTAGCTTTTGTGCCGCGCCGATCATGGCCTTCGACTCACGGTATGCTAGGAGTCCTGGTATATAGGGGAAGTCGAGTTTACGGACAATATGGGCTTTTTCCACCGGCATCAGCATATCAAAGTCAACGGCCACTGCACCGCCAATGATCAGATCTCCTATGTACGAGCAATCCAGTCCTGCGATACGCCTGACTTTTCCAAACGCATCGTACAACCGGGCCTTCTCCGCAAGCCGCCTCTGCTCCTCGAAGAGCTGTCCCGCCTCCACATTAAAATGTTTATCCATCTTGTATGATAATTACGCATAACTGATATTAGCACCTTTGTGCACGGGACCCGTGTCTATACTATATGGATTGCTCGATCGGCAGCTTGCTGAAATGGCAGCTAAGCATAACACCTCCATCCACAGGATCGACCCAAGGGGGGTTGTGGCTATCGAGCAGGGCCGATGGAAGTGCCAGTTCGGGTGCAAAGACTATGGAAAACAGCTGAGCTGTCCTCATGTGCCCGGGCCGGAAAAGACTCGAAAGCTTCTGGCCGAATATCAAAAGGCATACATCACCCAGTTTACCGGCATACATATAAGGGCGCCGATCGATACGATCACGAAAAACTGACACCCGTTCCTGAAGTCGCTGACCCTATGATTCATGAAACAACTTACAAGCTGGAGCGGCACGCCTTTTATGTGGGTACTACAAGGTGTTGTGGTTCGCTGCCTACCAGGTATTTTCTGCGATGACTGCGTATCCGAACAAGTGCAGGGCGTCGTCGACAAATCTATAAAAGGGGAGTGCAGGTAATCGGAGAAAGCCCGCACTTATATGGAGGTCGCCGGGGATCGGCGTTGTTCGCCACTGTAAGAAAGATCGGCCTTCCTGTCAACGCCGTGCCATGCAAGAACAACGAGTATGGCATTATGGCCGCTGACATCAATTCGTATGGGCTGCTATTGAGTGAGTGAACTGCCATGCCCTGAAGGGCTATCTTCCTGTTTCATTGAAGGGCGCTTGACGTTAGTTCATCAACAGTTTTCAAGTGGCCGTCAGAAAAATTATTCGATGAGTTCAGCCTTTATGCTGGTGAACACCGGCCCTCTAAAGTCTATTTTATGCTTTTTGCCCTGAATGTACCGCAGCGCGATCGGGTCGACCTTCATGTACACGTCGCCTGGGGCGCGGGACATCTTGATGGTCGTTTCATATATGCTTTCCTCGATATTTCTCGCCGCAGCGTTCGCGATGGAGT
>DATHCY010000275.1:0-12598 GCA_035319305.1 Methanocella sp. | reverse complement strand
CTCCTCGAAGCGCTTCTTTTGCTCACTCTTGCTGATATGCAGGAAAAATTTCACGATCAAATATCCATCATCGAAGAGCTCCCGCTCAAAATAGTTGATCTCGTTGATCGGGCTCGAGTCCGACCCTCTCAGTTCCGAGTTCTTCTCGACCAGCGTGCGATGGTACCAACTGTGGCTGAATACCGCTATTTTGCCCTTCGGGGGCGTCTTAATCCAGAACCTCCAGAAGAACGGCCTCTGAATCTCTTCGGTGCCCGGGTCTCGGATCTCATATACATCGAAACCTCGGGTATCCAACGGCAGTATCAGATCATTGATCAGCTCTCCCTTGCCCGAAGCCTCCCACCCCTCGAAGATGATGAGCGACGGTATCTTCAGCTTCTGTGACTCCCGCTGCAGCTCAGCCAGCCGTTTCCTGAGAGTAGGAACGATTTCCCCATACTCTTTTTTACCCAGCTTCTTTGATAGGTCGATCTTCTCGAACACCTATATCACTCGCACAGGGCTATTTTTATAACCATCATTTATATGTTTGTGCATGATAAAAGCTGCTTGCAGCCTCGAAAGCTTACTGGTCGGGCGATGAATGATTGATGTACGCCTCACGGCAAAGGAGGCTCACAGCTTCTCGCCCATGGCGTCGAGCACCGTCCTCAACGTCTTGATCCTGGAATAATTCTTATCGTTCGACTCCACGATCGTCCAAGGCGCTGTCGGGATGCTGGTTCTACGGATCATATCATCAATCGCGATCCTGTACTGATCCCACTTTTCCCTGTTTCTCCAGTCATCCTCAGTGATCTTCCAGGTTTTGTCTGCATCTTTTTCCCGAGCCTCGAACCGCCTCAGCTGCTCATCCTTGCTGATCTCCAGCCAGAACTTAACCAAGACTGTGCCGTGATCCACCAGCTGGGACTCCATATCATTGATTTCTGCGTAAGCGCGCCGCCATTCCTCCGGACTGCAAAAGCCTTCGACCCGTTCGACCAGCACCCTCCCGTACCAACTCCTATCGAAGACGACGATGTGGCCTGAGGCCGGGAAACGCTGCCAGAACCGCCAGAGGTAGTGCTGGTTTTTATCCACTTCCGTCGGCGCTCCGATCGGAACCACACGATACGCCCTGGGATCAAGGCTTTCAGTCAGCCGCTTGATAGCCCCTCCCTTGCCCGCCGCATCCCAGCCTTCAAAGATCACGACGACGGGCACCTTTTTCCGGTAGACCCTGGATTGCGCCTTCAATATCGCCCCCTGGAGTCTCGAGAGCTGCTCGTGGTATTCGTGGTCGGACATCGAAAGAGTAAGATCGACCTTATCCAAAGCGGAACCGCGTACCATCTGCAACGGCCCAATCGGCGTGCTCCGTCCGAAATTTGCCGCTTTCGCATGTGCTTCCTCTATCGCATGCTTGAGCCGGCTGATAACGGTCGTAAAAATCTTGACCTCCGCAAAACGCAGGTCATCGGACTCCACGACAGCCCATGGAGCATAAACCATATTCGTGCGCTCCATTAGCGCGTCGAAGTCCTCCAGGTATTTTTCCAGCTTCTTATGCTCCTTCCACTCCCTGCCGGTGACCATCCAAGTCATGTCTGGGTCCTTATCCAGCCTCTCCAGCCGTTCCTTCTGCTCTTTCTTGCTGATATGCAGGAAAAATTTAATGAGCAGACACCCATCATCGGCCAACTCCTTCTCGAAAACATTGATTTCCCCCGTCGCCACAGTTAGATCCACATCTTTCCTCACCCGCCCCTCCTCGAGCATCCGGTGATACCAGCTGCGGCTGAATAAGGAGATCCGCCCCCTTGCCGGGGTGCGAACCCAGAACCTCCAGAAAAATGGCCGTAGAGACTCAGAGTCATCGGGGTCGTTGATCGCGAATACATCGTAGCCCCTTGGATCCAGCGCCTTCGCCAGATGATTGATCTGCTCCCCCTTGCCCGCCGTTTGCACCCCCTCAAAAACTATAATGACCGGGATCTTCAGCGTCTCAGCGACCCGCTGAACTCCGCCCACACATCTGATCAGATCCGGCATCACCAGATCGTACTCACTTTTGTCCATGGTTTTTTCCGGGTCGACCTTCTCGAGCATGCTATCAGTAATATGAACTCTCACATATGTAACTTAGTTCCCCCTCGGACATAGATTGAAACCCGGAATATTTTAGAGTCAGGCTCCCATCGGTTATTACCGTGTAGTCTAATCGCCCAGATCATTATTAGCGGACGCCTTACCGATATTAACATTGGTTTTACCAAGCATGTTTCATATAAGGCTTGCTCCTCACTGGACCACCTGGCGATCCCATCCTAGTTCGCTTCCCATATTTCAATAGACTCTTAAAGCATCCCGAAACCTATTTCCTATAGCCCCAGCTACAAGTTAGTTATAGGACAGCATGAGCGAGGGATACGACAATGGCCATTCACTTCGATAAGAGAGTTACAGGAATAAACATCTCAGGCATCCGGAAAATGTTCGAAGGAGCGGGGCCCGGGGCTATCAATCTTGGCTTGGGGCAGCCGGACTTCGACACCCCTCAGCACATCAAGGACGCCGCCATCAGGGCGATCTGCGAAGGTTTCACGGGTTACACCGTCAACATGGGCGTCCCGGAGCTCCGGGACGCGCTGTCCGAGAAGTTCAGCAATGAGAATGGCCTATCCTACGCCCCGTCGGAGATCATGATCACCGCAGGCGCCAGCGAAGCGCTCCATATCGCACTGCAGGCGCTGTGCGGCCCCGGCGACGAGGTGCTGGTGCCGGACCCGGGCTTCGTGTCCTACAGCGCGCTAGCGAAGCTGGCCGGCGCAAGCCCTATCGGTGTGCCGCTCGGGGAGGCGCTGAAATACGATCCCGAAAAACTGAAGGATTACATCACCAAAAAGACGAGGGTCATCGTCCTGAACTCCCCGTCCAACCCAACTGGCATGGTCCAGTCCCGGAAGGAGGTTAAAGCCATCTCCGAAATTGCCACTGACCGTAACATCACGGTCATCTCCGACGAGGTGTATGAGCACTTCATATATGATGGCCAGCACCATGTTAGCCCCGCCCTATTCTCCGATAACGTCGTTACGGTCAACGCATCTTCCAAGACATACTCCATGACCGGGTGGAGGATCGGATACGTCGCGGCTCGGCCAGAGTATACCGAGCAGATGCTGAAAGTCCACCAGTATGTCCTGGCCTGCGCGTGCTCCATATCTCAGAAAGCCTCGCTCGCCGCCATCACAGGCCCTCAGGATTCCGTGATAGTAATGCGCGAGGAGTTCAGGCGCCGAAGGGATTACCTAATAAAAGAGCTGAAAGCTATGGGCGTCCCGTGCGTTACACCCACGGGCGCGTTCTACGCGTTCCCGAAAGTAGGCGACGAGGAGGAAATCGTGGCAGAGTTGCTGAAAAAAGGGGTGATCACCACCCCTGGCACATCGTTTGGCAACTATGGAAAAGGATACCTACGGATCGCCTATTCGACATCGATGACGAACCTGGAGAGGTCCGTCGCCATCATGAAGACCATCTTTTGAAACGGTGAACTGCCCCGCCATAAAGAATGGGTCCTACGCCCCTCCGCACTCACACTCAGATAAACGAAGAGAACGGAGAACGGCACCGACGGCCGGCCCTTTATTACCCTAAATCCAGTCCATATGACTATCAAGCTCGCCGTATGATCAGGGCCGCGGGCAGTTTCACGCCGATTTTTTCATTATCGGCAGCGGCATCGTACTGATATTCATCCCCTGCTTCTGGATGTACCTGGCCGGAATCAGCGGCGCTACCGGTGTCGTAGTGTTATTGATCGTTCGTTTGCCAACAGGCGTCATACCAGGATTGATGGTCGCGAATGGTAACATTTTGCCGTCCATCTGATCCTGGTATTCGCTCAGCGCGCTCAGCGCAAGCACGACCGGCGTCACAGCCAACCCTATGACAGAGATCCCAATGAGCAATATCGCCACTATCTTAAACATCGTTTTCGTCCTCATCTTGCGGTTATATGACCCAGGTATAAAAAATGGCGTGCTTCAATCGTCCGAACCTATCCAGCCATTTTTAAATTCCGGTGGCCCAATGGGTTCTATGTAGGCTGACCCGCGATCGGCGATCAGTCAGCTCTTGCCACCCTTACGCCCTATGGTCTCATAATACTCGCTTCCGTGCCGGGAAGAGGTGCTCCTGCCACCACGCCCCCCGATCTCACGATGGAAATTAGCACCGTACCTTTCTTTGGCGGTCCTGGCGGCCTTTCTGCCACCCTCTACCCTACCCTGGTCCTTACCTTCAGCCATATTTTCACATGATATTGTCTCTGCCTGCGTATGGATAATTATTCTCTAAAAAAATAACGAGGTTTAAAATCCGAGGTGCCTTGACAGACGATCGCTACACCATGCCAGAACATAGACAACCAGCATTTCCGTACGTGTTGTGTTGGCTATTATGCCTGCGGTTGTCACGCTATCCTCCCCCCCTCTTGCTGGAGGCCCCATAGGTACCATGAAAACACTAATTATGATCAATGATATGCAGTCGGACGATTGGGGAACGTATCTCGCATATACCGGTAAGGCATCGATACTGGCAACGCCACGTTTGAATGTACAGTACCTTCCTATGAACAATGGTCATCGACGCATATCCCTGGGTTTTCTCTGGTCGACGTCTGGACGGGGAGGTAGTGGGATGGGCGGCATTAAGCCGTGTGTCCAAACCGGCATGTTTAGGGCGTCGCTGAAGTCCGCCTTTATGTAGGCGAAAAAAGTCGAGAAATGGGTATTGGCAGCCTGCTCATGAAATCACTGGTTGATCTATTTGAAAGTAACGGAATATGGATCCTACAGGGCGTCTCATTTCCGGAGAATAATGCCAGCGCCGCACTACTATATAACTATGACTTCCGCATCGTGGGTATCAAGAAGATTGGCTGGCTAAACGGACGCTGGCGTGATGTGTTGCTTACTGAGCGAGGGGTGAGAAAGCCGGGATCGGTTAGGACTATAAAGCCTTGTTTCTTCTGTCTTATATGATAAAACCGGTTTCGGATCTTGGCATTATCCTCAGGATTATATAATCCTTCATCCGTGACGGATGGAGCTTGGCGACCTCGCGCATGTATATGCCCTCATCGAATTTGACGTCGAGGATCCTATCTTTATACTCCTTATAGGGCACTTTGATCCTCAAGCCGTTCAGCTGCAGGGTGAGCGGCGTCGGGGCGAGGGATTCGGGGATGTCTGGGATCTGCTTCTCGATCTCGTGCATCACCCGGGGCGGGCTGACGCTCAGCGGGTCCTTGTCCAACTCGGCCCGGCGCTCGTCGAGGGCTTTACCGGTGGCCTCGACCAACTGGTCTAGGATGGCCAGCTCGTCCTTCTGCCGGGTGCGGTGCATAACCCTGCCCAAGCCACCGATATATGCAACGCAGCCCGGAACCTCCGCGAGGGTCATCGTCGGGCCTCCTGTTACTACGATGGGCACTTCGATGTCTCGAAACAGTTTGGTCTTTTCCTTAATACACTCTTTGAAATTTCCATAGGTGAAAACGGCGGCATCGTGCTCGTTGATGAGGTCGATCTCGCTGGCTTTGAGCTGGGCCACTCGCTTGCCCACGCCTCTCGCCAGACCGATCATGTTCGTCTTGGAGCCGGCCCTGCGCAGATATTCCGCCAGGTCACAGGCTAGGTGGGGCAGGTGCTGGTATGCCAGCGTTGGTGTCACCACTGCAATCTCAGCGCCGGCCAGGGGGGCCTTGGTCAGCTTGCCAAGCAGTTCCTTTGCCTTTGCTTCTACCAGGGGCAGATCGGCATTCGGTACAAGCATGACTACGATGACGTCCAATTGCAGCACGTTTTTTTGCAGGATGTAGCCGCCGAGATCCTCGATCAGTTCGATCATCTGCTCGTGCTTGTAGAGGCCTCCCTGGTAGATCAGTGGCTCCATGGTTACACGTCTCCTTCGTGCTGCTCGATTTCGCTCCGGATACGGCGGCACACATCGGTCCATTCCTGTTTTATGGGATCTTCTGATGCGATGAACGCCAGCAGCCGCTCAGAGATGTAGTGTTTGCGGACCCGGAACCCTTCGGGCGCTATACGGATTAGCGCGTCGATCACCGACTTTTTCAGCTCGTCCTTCGGATCGTATACCACGATAGAGGAGATCTCGTCATGCTGTTTGGCGAAATCGGTCTGCAGGGGGACGATGATCGAGGTCCTGTCGGTGGCGATAATCCGGTCCCTGCCGTACCTGAGGTATAGTTTGCCCACGGCCGTTGCCGCGTACTCCTCTTCCCTCACCGAGATCATCAGGCCGTCGTTGACGCTGTTTATGTCCGCCACGTCACCTAGCGTGATCGTCGGCAGGCCAGGGCGGAACAACCCGACCACTATAAAAACGGGCTCTTTCGGATCGATGTATACTCTAAGGCGGCCTATAGCCCTGACCAGGTTCAGGTCGGTGAGAACGTCGCGGATGACCTCTTCGTATTTCTTTGCACCTTCAGGATCGGTGCTCTCAACCCGGAAGACCTCGAGCGGCTCCATCATTTCACCGGTCATCCCCCGCGTTCCCTTCCCTCATCCCGGACACGAGAAGGGCTGCACCCACCGCTCCGATGAACTGCGAGTGGGGCGGGACCGTGATCTCTACCCGCAGCAGCTCGCCCATCGCCTTCACCAGGCCGATGTTGAGCGACGTGCCTCCGACCATGATCACCGGCAGCTTCACATCGATCTCCTGGAGCTGTTGCTCGTACACCTGCTCAGCGACGCTGTAGCAGGCCGCGGCGGCCACATCCTGTTGCGCTTTACCTTGCGACAGTGAGTTGATCAGGCTCTGGGTGCCGAAGACTATACAGTAGCTATTCATGGTCACGTTCCGGTGGTCACCCTTGACAGCCAGCGCCCCCATATCGCCGATCTCGACTCCTAGCCTGTTGGCGGACTGTTCCAGGAACCGGCCTGAGGCGCCGGCACAGATGCCGCCCATTGTGAAGCTGCCCGGGATGCCGTCTTGTACCGATATGGCCTTATTATCCATGCCGCCGATATCGATGACCGTGGCCGGGCCCTTCTGTTTGCCCGCCAGATAAACGGCGCCTTTAGAGTTGACCGTCAGCTCTTCCTGGATAAGATCAGCATTGTAGTGCTTGCCGATGAGGAATCTGCCGTAGCCGGTGGTGCCCAGACCTTCTATGTCTTCCCGCCTGACATGAGCCTCGGCCAGCGCCAGGTTGAATGCCTCCTCGGCGCTCTTAAGGACATCCGTGGACTTGACCCAGCCGGTGCCAATAATCGTATTATTTCGCATGACGACCGCTTTGGTTGTGCTCGAGCCGGAGTCGATGCCTGCAGTCAGGCCCGTCTGCTCCTCCCTCGCTAGTAGGCCGCGGCGTAGTGCGGTAGTCGATAGGGCTTCCATCCTGGTCAGCAGAGTCTCGTTGGTCGTCCTCTCGGTAAATGAGTAGCTGATGACCGGTATGCCCGACTTTTCGTGGATGTAGTCTCGCACAGCATTTCTGACGATCGCGCCCTCTGCGCACCTGAAGCATGTGGTGATGAACACGGCATCAGCCCGGGTGTCACCGTTGACGATGCTTTTTGCCCGTGCGATCATAAGCCGCAGGTCGGGACTTGCTACCTGCAGGCCAAAGGCATTGGCGTTTTCCTTTACGTTGCCGATCTCCACCTCGGGAAAGACTATCTGTGCGTTAACTGCTGCCGCCGCCTTTTCGATCTCCCCCTGCACTCCGCTATGCTCGGAGCCGCAGGTGAGGTGAGCGATGCGGATCTTTCTCATTGGACAGCCTCCTTCGATGGCGTAGTAGCGGGCTTCAGCTTATCTAGGAACTCTTTGATATATAATACAAAATTTTTCGCATCGTCCTCGTTCAGAGGGTACTGCAACTCCAGTACTGGTATGCCCTTCTTTCTAATGGTATACTTGAGCAGCTCGTTGGTCCGGGCGCATCCCAGGCATCCAAACATGTATTCCGCATCCTCAACAATGATAGCGGCCTCCGCGTGCTCGATCAACGGATCCATCAGCGCCATCCGGCCCCTGACGCCCGATGGGACCTCTATGGCAGCCCATTTCAGGCCTCTCTTCGGGTCGTCCGGCGTCATATTCATGGGAGGCGAGTCTAGGCTGGGATCGGTTACCCTCTTGCGGACCTCGTTCATGAGTGCCAGCGGCTGGTGTCCAAAACGCTCCACGAGGTCCGATAGTATGAGGCTATTAGGGGGATATATAAAGATCTTCATTGCTGAGCATCTCCTTCTCTTCCGGTTACAGTATCGATGATCTGCCTGAACCGGTCGACATCGATGTTTTTCTGTCTGGGTCGGGGTACCGGCTTGCTGCCGCGATCTACCAGCACCAGCCCTTTTGAGATGTCCGGCAGGATGTCCAGCTCATATTTCAGCTGGTGGAACCCGGGCCTTGGGCCGCCGCCACGGTCGGCGCGGCACCGACGGCTGTCCCCGGGCGGGTAGCCTCGCTCCTTGACGAAGATCTTATGCGGATGCTCGTAGCGTAGTCCTGCTACCATACGGTCGACCTCGCGGCGTTTTCCCGTAACCATTAGGCCATAGCAGGTCTCTTTGATCGTTACGTCGCTTGTGATCTTGTAAGCGCTTATGGCCACCTCGGCGGGAAGCAGCGAATCTGATATAACTACCATTTTTGTGATTACCTCATCCTCTTCTGTTGTCGCCAATGTCTGTCAGGCCTCCGTGAAGTATACCATATCCTTTTCCTTCGCCTTTTTCAGTTTCTCCAGGTCCAGCACCCGGCCGATAATATTGGTCGACACGTATTTCTCGCCCGTAGGGCCGAACTTGTTGCTCGGGCCGAACCGCACCCCGAACATGCCCGCGTGTTTGGCTGCCATATTCGTCAGCCCGATCTCGCCTGCGGCGATCGTCGAGCCTTCTTCAGGCTTGTTCTCCGGAATAAGTTCGCCGACGTGGACGGTTTTCCCCTTAAAAAGCATCGTATCCTCGTACTTGAAGTAGACGTTCAGCGCCCCGACCCGCTGCTCCTTCAGGCCCGTGGCCCGGCGGAAGTGCTCCGCCGATTGGCGCGCCACGTCGTCATATAATCTGATTTCCACCAGGCCTGCCCGGGGAATGCTGGTGATATTCACGCTTTCTGATGAGACGATCTCCATCGTGGTGCGGGGCGCCTGGTCAACCACCACCGCATTGTCGCCCTGATATCCAGATTTTTCATAGCGGATCCCTCTTCGGGTCAGGAACTCCTCAGCCGTCTTCAGGTCCATACCCAGCACACTCAGCCGTTCCGGCGCTGTTTTTACCCCGATTTTCTGGCCGGGTGAGACGATCTTTACTAGTTCGATCCCGCTGGTTACACGCCCGACTATCGAGTGATAAATGCTTGATGTCATATCAGAGCGGGATATATAGATACGGCCACGACCGCTACCGTCCGTGCGTATGCTTACCGTACCTTCGCTCCTTGCTGCCAGGTTCTCGTATGGACACACCTCGCCCAGCATAACATCGCTAGATATAAACGTGCTCGCAGCAAAGTCAACCGGGAACGCGCCATCCTTAACTGCGGCATAGAAATGCTCTGCGCCATCCTTGGCTTTAGGGATCATGCCGATCTCGAGAGTCGAGTGGATCTCCATCCCATCCTCCGCCGGCAGTGATGTATCGGCTGTGACCGTCTTGTTGGCGAACTTTTCCAGCCTGATCACCGGCTCTATCAGCTCGATCTCATCGTCCTGGCCCAGGCTGGACAGCACCGTTTTTCCTGAGATGATCTTGCCGAACGAACCGCCGCCCTTCACCCCATAGTCCGAGGAGTGGTCGGTTTTAGAAATGATTAGAAACGTGTTTTTTGCGTCATAGCCGCCGGTGCCGAAGCTCACATCCCACCGCCGATAGTCTGCCTCCGCTTTGCCGGGGGTAACATCCGAGGGTACTGGGCCAAAGGATATCCCCTGGCTGGAGACCCATTTTACCCGGGTGCCGGTGAACCGGCTATAACTTTCTAGCCATACGCTTTTAAGTGCACCGGTTAGCTCCAGTCTGACCTCGCCCTTGGTAGTGAGCACACGGAACTCCGTCGCTACCTCGCTACGGGCCTCTTCCCGGCCGCTAACGATGCCGATCACCGTACCTGGCATGTGGCTTGCCCCCGCCGCGGCCAGCGCATCGGCTATGGTCGAACCCGGTTTTACTGATACTTTAGCCCCGTTGACCTCTACGACAAACTCCCTGTTCAATGTACTACCTTCTTCTCCAGTATAAAACACGACTTTAAACGATATACTTTCTAATAATGCGAAATGAACACCGGGCGGACCGGTCAGCATTCTTCAAATAGGTTGGCCGGCTCACGGGCCTTGCGCCATGATTTGGCGCTCCTGCTCCGTGACTTTTGCGAGCACGGTTTCCACATCGCCGATATCCACGATCTTGCCCCCTCTCATCAGCATGACTCGGTCGCACACCATCCGCACGAACTCCATGTCATGGGATACGATGACGAATGTTTCGCCGATTTCGTCACGGGAGGAGATGATCGAACTGGCCACGTCCCGTTTTGTGAACGGGTCCATGGTGCCCGTCGGCTCATCAAGAACCACGATGCGTGGCTCGCGGATTAGCACCTGTGCCAGCGCCACCCTGTGCCGTTCGCCCTCGGAGAGTTCGTGGGGATATTTGGCCAGCACTTCGGATGCAGTCTCCTCGGTAAACCCGGCGATCAGCAGAGTATGAACCGCCTTTCGTTCCGCCAGCTCTGCGGGAAAGTCCAGGCCGATGGCGTCGGTCAGGTTGTCCACCACGGTTCTGTGGGGATAAAGATCATATTCCTGGTGGAGCAGTCCTACGTACTGTTTGGCCCTTCCCCGGGCGTAATACCCGGGCTCCAGCATATTCACCCAGTCATCGCCGATACGCACTTCGCATATGCCGTGTGTCTCTTCCAGGTTGCCGGTGATTGCGTTCGATAGCGAGGTCTTGCCCGCGCCGCTCACGCCTACGACGCCGAAGATCTCTCCCTCTTTGACCTCGAAGGCGATCTTGTTGATCGCCTTGATCACGCCACGATCGATGGATAGGTAGGTCTTTTCCAGATCCTGCACCCGGATGATCGGCTCGCCCGCCGCATACTCCTTCTTCTCGACCGTTTTGGCGGACTTCATAAACTCGGCGATGGCCGCATCTGGGGCGCCATCGATTTTAATTTCGCCGTTATCTAGCAGTACCGCCCTCGTCGCCATATCCTGAATGACATCGTGGAAGTGAGAGGTGATTAGGACGGTCATATTGTAATCCTTCGCAGCCTGGAGTATCCCTTGGTGGACGATCTTTGCAGTCTTCGGGTCGAGGGTGCCCGTCGGTTCGTCGGCCAGCAGCATCATGGGCTCCTTCGCCAGCTGCCTGGCCAGGACAACACGCTGCTTTTCGCCGCCCGACAGGTCCCTGGCGATGTGCATCATCCTATGCGACAATTTAACTTGGTCAATGAGATCGGCTGCCCGCTGGACCATCTGTCCCTGTGTATGGTCCTTGGAGTAGTTGACGTCCTCCAGCGCCCTGATTACGTTCTCTATCACCCGGTCGTCCCCATAGAGGGCAAACGTCCGCTGGATCATAATGGCAATCCTGGAGGAGATGTTCCTGCGATCTTTATCCGTCAGGTCCGTCGACAGGATATCGATGTCCCACTGGTTCATGGTGCTGCCACACTTCGGGCATTGCTTCCCGGCCCAGGAGGGGGGGTTGACATATCCGCAGGAGCTGCAGCGCGCCGTGTGGAATACGGCGCTTCCGGTCGCGGGAATATCCTCGTCGATCCCGCGGATCACGTGGAGCAGGATCGTTTTCCCCGCGCCGCTTCGTCCGATGATGCCGAGGACGTCCCCCTCGTTGATGGTAAGGTTGATGTTTTTCAATACGTTTTTATCCCCATACTTCACGTTCAAATTTTTCAATTCTATAAAGGCTGTCACTCCAGTTCCCTCCTGGTAATGATAATGATCTTAATAATGTGTCGTCGATCGATCATCGTGTCGCTTTCGTTACTTACGTTAGTTTTTAATAGCTGTTGCAGAGTCAGCCCAGTTTCCGACGACTATACGCTCGATTTTGAGAATGTCGTCGATTACAAAGTCGGCGGCGTCATAGAGCACCTGTGGACGCATGCCATCCTGCTGCACAGATAATACCCCGATATCTGCCGCTTCCATGGCCAGGTGATCGTTTATGCTGTCGCCCACCATCACCACCCTATCATACTTTTCCCTGAGCTTGGCCACCAGCTCACTCTTGCCCAGCGGAGTCAGTGCATCGTTGACCCTGGAGTCCGGGATACCGAGCTCCTGTGCCAAGGCAGAGAGGGACTTGCGGTTGTCACCTGAAGCAATATATACATCGATCCCGGTCTCGTATAGCCTCCGGACCATTGGCACGACCCCCGAGAACAGTCTGCCGCCGGTCGCCAGGACATATGGTATTTTACCATGCGGTACGTCGACAACGAAACCCATATTGACATAATATATATCTTTGCACTTAAGCTTAACCGCGGCGACCGCATCCTGCATATCGCCTAT
>DATHCY010000274.1:0-6628 GCA_035319305.1 Methanocella sp. | reverse complement strand
GGAGTGCCCAAAGCACAACAAAGATTGCGGTTCACGTATAAAGCCAGTTATTTTTCAGTAAATCCTGGCAGCAAGACTACAAACCGTGTCCCCTGCGTGTAATCCCCCGCCACCCGGTTTTCCACCAGTAGCCTGCCTGAGTAGTCTTTCACCAGCATGTCCGTCAGGCAGAGGCCGAAGCCCTTTCCAGTCTTCCGAGCTAGGTCCAGTGACATGCGATCGAAGAGCTGCTTCTTCAGGCTGTCCGGTATGCCCGGGCCGTTATCCTCGACGGCGATCCGGCAAAATTTTTTGCCGTCCTTATCCACTGGGCCCGAGGTAATGTCGATCGTAAGAGGCTTCGCACGATCCGAGTGCTTGATCGCGTTTCCCACCAAGTTCACGAACACATCCTTCAGCAACTCGTTGGCCCTGACCCTGCAGGCGCTGTCCGCGGTCAGGCTGATGCTCACCTCGCGGCTTGTGATCCCCATGAACCCGTCGATGACACCGGTCAGCATTTTCTCGATCTCGATGACCTCAGGCTGGTAGGCGCCGGTCTTCTCCCTTCTGACTTTGCCGACGTTGCTGATCAGGCGGGAATTGCTCGCCAGCGTCTCTACGGGCTTTGTGATCAGCTCCAGGTTTTCTTTGTTGATGGAGCCGCCGGCGTTGATGATGTCGATGGCGAATTCCAGGTAGCCCATAGCGATCTGGTTCATGTTATTGATATCGTGCCCCATCAGATCTAGGTATAGCTCAGCTTTGGCCCTGGCTTCATTCAATTCTGCCTCCACTGCCTTCCTTTCGCTGATGTCTCGAAATACGACTTGCACCAGGTTTTTACCTTTAGCGTTGACGCTGGCCGCCGATACCTCCACGTCGATCGGGATACCGTCGGACCTGACGAACTTTTCCTCGATCATCGGCATGGCGACGCTCTCCTCGTACATCTTTCGTACCCTCTGCCTCACGGTTTTCAACGAGTCGTCGTGGACAAAATCGTAGATGTTCATACCGATAAACGCGTTGGGATCATCCAGACCGACGATGCTAGCCGCAGATCGGTTGGCGTATATGATCCTGCCATCCATATGCACGATGATACCGTCGAACGACTGCTCCAGCAGCCTTTGATAATTGCAAATTTTTTCGAGATCCAGATCGAACCACCAGATCATAATCTGTTAATTATTACAACTTTAAGATATTAAACTATTATTCTCTATACTCATCGGAGACCTCATCGGGAATTTCAAATAGTACACACAGACTCTAAAGATAAAAAGCATGGACAGCCGTGGATATTTCTACGTTATCCGACTTCATGGCTGCGATTTTCCAGATATGAGCGAATAGCCTAATTAATATCCCTGTATCTCTCGCTCGCCTGACTTGAGGATGTCCTTGCACTTATTAGGTAAATCTTCAAATTTGTCCACCCGTTCTATCTCCTCGATAAACTTGAGACGCTCCCGCGGCTTGAGGTTGGTATATGCATCGGTGTGGGTGATCCTGAACGCCCGTTTGCTCAGCTCTGGGTCTATAAAAATCCCTCCAGGGATATTTTGGTGGTGATGGATAAAAAATTAGGGCATTTTCTCAATGTTTTTCCGTAGAAATTAACTCGAAAAGTATTTGTCGCCTTATTTTTAACCTGTTCATTATCAAATGACTGTATATTTAGTTATTTTTCGTATAATACTGACTTGAGAGTATCTAATGAAAACAAGAATAATAGTGGCTGGTAATGGTTATGGTAGGGATATTGATATCAATTGCATTGTTATGGTATGCACATCCTGCTATAGTCAACCATAGCGATGCCCGTCATACACTGAGGTAAAGCATCCGCAGGGCGACAGGCTGTTTATTTATGACGTCGATAGCATCATTCCTGCCTACCTCCGGATATCCAATATCCCGGACGAATATCAATCAAACCGCACGGAGCCGTTTAATGTCCTCGATTGCTACAATAACGGCACATGGTCGCTTGAATACGGTGATCTATATTCTGGTGTGAGCTATAATTGCACGAACAGCCCTTACGGCGTCAATTATGCGGGGGTTGAATATACCCAGACGTAACAATTGCTAATGGGTCGTTGAGCTTTGATATCGGCGTCCTGGATATCACCGGCGACGATTTCTCAGATATCCCCTTTCCATGTGACGATAATCTGAGAGGATACCCATGGTAACGTTATATCAAACGAAAGTCGGGTCGTCAGACTTGATCGGTTGAACGATGGGGTATGGGGAGGTCCGACTTGATATCCTCTCGCCGGCAAAGCCTGATATAAATAGTCCTACCATCGGATATATCTTCAATCTCGACGCCGTCCGGTCTCCGACGGTCGGATGGCAGTTACTTCAGGCGGGGTGAATCGAGCCATTACGTACCATCCGGCAATGCAACATAGCTTTAAACGGTCTAAAATATTCCAATTTCAATTTTTTATTATAGGCGAGGCTGTCACGCTAAACGGATTCGTCCTAACGGCCAGTGAATACAGGTATGGGTAGCCGGCCTTCAGGTATTTCGCGTAGCTCAGCCATTCTCGTGACAGAAGCTCGTAAGCACGGCCGACATCGCCGGCGAGGTGGGCGTGGTCAGATTCGGGCGACCCGTCCAGCGTCTTTCGGTAGTCCAGTTCTTCGGCTAGGTGGAATACTGCTCGCAGCAATCTGGTAAAATCCTCATGCTCCAGCAGGATCGGGTTCTCCAGCAGCTGCACTAGCAGGCCGCGGTGCGCCGATATCATGGCCTTAATCTCCTGTAGGTCTGAGGGGCTAACGTCAGACTTGAACTGATGGCCCTTCAGGTTCTCTCTGAATCTGATAAAATCGGTTTCGCTGGTATCGCCGGTCAGATTCATCTGTGACCGGAGGTCGGCGATTCTCGGGTCCTTGACAGATATCTTCCGCAGCAGTTCGACGCCGATCTCGCTGTAGAATATACCGATCACCATGTTCATCTTCTCCAGGCGTTCCTGCTGCTCTCGCGCCTCGATCAGGCGATCGAGGATGAGCGTGACTACGATCACCTCGAGGGGCAGCAGGCCCAGGTCGAAGATCAGGTACTTTTCCAGCCAGTGGGCGTCCTCGAAGAGGACGAGGTGCAGGCCAAAAACGATAAGGGATACCAGTACCAGTCCGGTTCCCAGCGTGATCTTCCAGCCGATCTTCGCCATTAAAAGCAGGCCGCCTACTTGGTGGTGACCTCGCAGCCGTCTTCGGTGACGATCAGCGTGTGTTCCGCCTGGGATACCATGCCACCCCGTTCTTCCACCAGTACTGGATACGAGTGTATGATGCCCATGCGCATCAGGCTGTTCAGCGTAGCGTCCGCCCGCTTCTGGCCTGAAACCCATCGTCTGGCAAACGGCAGGTCGTTGAACGACTGGATGGCCTTGAGCATATCCCTTTCGGCGGGCATTCGCACCGGCTTCAGGGAAGTGATGCCGAAGATCTCCACCAGCTCGCCCTCGTTCACGATGCCGACTCCGTCCGTGGCAAAGGGCTCGATGGCGATGACCTGCCCCGCTTCGAGAGTGATGCCATGGCCGGTGCGCTTGTTTGGTATCGGCGGCGGGGCGTGCTGCACAAACCGCTCCAGGCCATGGCCGGTTAGGTTATAGACTGGCTTGAGGTCGAAGCCATCGATGGTCCTCTCTATGACCTCGCCGATCTCCGCTGTCGTCACGCCGGCCCGGATGATCTTGATCGCCTCCTCAAGGGCCTTTTCTGAGGCCTTCACCAGGTTGGCGTCCCCCTTTAGGTCCACGGTGATCGCGGTATCTGCAATGTACCCGTCCACGTGGACGCCGATGTCTAATTTGACGATGTGGTCTTCGAAGACGCGCTCGTCGTCCGGCCCTGGGGTGTCATGCGCCGCCTCATCGTCCAGCGAAATGTTCACGGGAAACGCTGGCTGCGCACCACTGGCCTTGATATCGGCTTCTATGGCATTGGCCACGTCCAGCATTTTCTCGCCCTTCTTTACCCGGAGTGCAGCGGCCTCCCGAACTGTTCTGAGGATGCGTCCTGCTTCCCGGTATTTGTCAAGCACATCGGCGTCGTTAATCATATTATAAGCTCCTTCGGGTATCGTGTCAGGTTTTTACACCCGGTCTTAGTCACCACGACTATATCCTCGATCCTTACTCCTCCTACTTTGGGATCGTACAGTCCCGGCTCCACTGTAACCACCATGCCGGCCTTCAGGGGATTCGTTCCAACTTGGCTGAGCCTGGGGGCTTCGTGGATCTCCAGTCCGACGCCATGGCCTGTGGAATGCAGGTATCCCGCCTTGGATTTGGTTCTGGGCGTACCATAGCCATCTTTCTCGAACACGTCACAGACCTGATCGTCAATGAACTTGCCGGTTACTCCCTCTTTGATCGATCTCAGCGCTGCCTCTTGGGCTTCGAGCACTAGGTTGTACATCTCCCTCATCCTCTTCGTCGGCTTGCCCTTGACGAAGGTGCGGGTCATGTCGGCGAAGTATCGATCTTTTTTTCCGAAGGGAAAAATGTCGACCACGATCATCTGATGTGCCGGGATCGGGCCGGCGCCGATAAAGTGCGGGTCGGCGGCCCCAGGTCCTGCGGCCACGATCGAGTCAGTGGTCTCGTAGCCGTTTTTGACGAATACGATCTCGATCTCCCGCTGGACCTGTTCGGCGGTCAGCGGTCTGCCTCTGTGGTGGAGTATGCCGTTTTTGATGGTCGAACTTCTGAACAGGCTCTCTGCTCTTGCCATTCCCTTCTCGTTGACCTGCTGAGCCCTTTGGATCAGAGCGATCTCTCCCCGGGTCTTGATCTGCCGCTGTCCTTCGATCGTCAGCTCGGCGACCTCAATGTTGATGCCTCTGGCACGCAGGTTCTCGGCCAGCTCCAAGGGAAATTCCCCCTGCACTGTCACATTCCTGGCTGAAACGTCCTTCAGTAGCTGGGCGAGCACGTCCGCATAGGCGCCCCTCTGGTCTCCGGTCGCTCTGACTTTATTCATGTATCCATATTCCTCGTCGGATATGACCGTATCGACCTTCGACTCCTTCTCTGCTCTGCCCTTCTCCATGGATGAAACCATTACGTAGGTTTTGTCCCTGGCGCTCACATATGCGAACGAGTCAGGCGCAAGGAAGCCGGTTGCATAGTAGAGGTTCGCGTTAGTTGTGCTCTTGCCGACTATAAGAACGGGCTTGTCCGAGCTTTTTTTTACCATTATCATCCGCCCTATCAGTTAAAAATATACATGCACTCATGAATAATAAAACTACATACTTGCATCGATCCTGATTGTTCTCACATGGCTAAAGTCCGTGGGGTTTCGCTACCTATGTGTCTTGGCGATCCTAACTTTTATGGAAAAGTAGATAACGGGCCGTGTTATCATTCGATCATTCATCTTATGGACAAAGTTAGTGTTGCGTGCCGGGAGCTGGTCAGCATGATCCTCTCCGGCGACGTAGGAACGCAAGATCAGCTTAACAGGGCAAAGAAGACCGTTAGCATAGCCCATGGTCTATCCAAGCTGCCTAGGAACTCCGATATCCTGGCCGTGACTAGCGGTGACGAGCGCGATATGGTCATCGCTCTTCTGCAGAAGCGTCCGATCCGTACCATATCGGGTGTGGCCGTCGTTGCAGTCATGACATCCCCTGAAAAATGCCCCCATGGTAAATGTGTCCCATGTCCGGGGGGCGTCGACTCGATCTTCGACTCGCCCCAGAGTTATACTGGTACTGAACCGGCGGCGTTGCGGGCGAAGCAGGAGAATTATGATCCGTACAAACAGGTTACAGTCCGCCTTCAGCAATTACAGCAGATTGGCCACGATCTAGATAAGTGCGAGTTGATCGTTATGGGCGGCACTATGACCGCCCGCAGCATCGACTATCAGGAGTGGTTTGTGCGGAGGTGCCTCGAGGCGATGAATGACTTTGGCGCGGTCGAAACACATCCTACGTATTTCATCGAGGTGGCTCAGAAGGCCAACGAAACTGCTTCTATACGCAACGTGGCCATGACCTTCGAAACCAGGCCAGACTGGTGCCGGGAGGTCCATATCGACCGTATGCTTGATATGGGTGGCACCAAGGTCGAGTTGGGGGTCCAGAGCATCTATGATTTTGTGTTAAAACGAATAGAACGAGGCCATGCAGTCGCAGATTCCGTCGAGGCTAATCGGGCCTTACGGGACTCAGGATTCAAGGTGGGCTTCCATATGATGCCCGGGCTGCCTGGTTCCGATCCTGACAGGGATCTGCGCATGTTTCAGGAGCTGTTCACTGACGGGCGTTTCTGCCCCGATTATCTGAAGATTTACCCAACGTTGGTGACGGAAGGGACAAAGTTGTATGATATCTGGAAACGGGGTGAGTACAGGCCGCTGTCCAGCGAGGACGCCGCGGCCTTGATTGCCCAGGTCAAAGGATCGCTGCCTTCATGGGTCAGACTGCAGCGCATCCAGCGTGATATTCCGGTTAGACACATCAGGGGAGGGGTGACGAAAAGTAACGTGCGTCAGCTCTCCGGGGAGATCCTTAAAAGCTCTGATAAGCGGTGCCGGTGCATACGGTGTAGGGAGATCGGGCATAAGGTGTTGCAGGGCTCGCTGCCAGACCCGTCTGCTGTCAGGC
>DATHCY010000273.1:0-12684 GCA_035319305.1 Methanocella sp. | reverse complement strand
CCCAAGGAGTTTTTCATGCGCCAGATCCTGATGCCGCTGATCGAGGGCCGGACACCCGATCTGTCCAAGAAATCCGTCTGCGCGGAGTGCAGCAGGCAGATGGCCGTCGTGAAGAACTGGAAGATCAAGCGCCGGTACGATGGCATCCCTGAAGAGAAGACGTGTCTGCTCGGACAGGGCTACATATGTCTGGGCTCGGTCACCTTCGGCCGATGCCATGCGACATGTACTCATCATGGAGTCCCGTGCCACGGGTGCGGCGGGCCGTCGCTAGACGTGCTCCGTGAGCCATGTCGAGACATATATAACCTCCTGGTCACGCGCATTCAGCACCTGACGGAGCTGCCGCAGCAGGAGATCGAGAAAGAGCTGTACGATATACCCCATACGATCTACCCGTTTGTCATGGGTAGCAGGATCATGGAAAACAAATCAGTCTCTAAGATTCCGGATATTATTAAGGAGAGACACCTATGAAAAAACTTACAATCAGCCCGCTGACTAGGATCGAAGGGCATGCCAGCGTGACCGTCCAGTTGGACGATAAGGGCGAAGTATCCAACGCCCATTTCCACGCGACAGAGCTGCGAGGGTTCGAGAAGTTCCTGGAGGGCGCCGCCGTGGAAGAGGCGCCCAGGATCACCCCAAGGATATGCGGCATATGCCCGACGGTACATCACCTGGCCGCTGCCAAGGCGGTGGACGAGGTCTTCGGCGCTACAATCCCGGATGCAGCGTTCAAGCTGAGGGAGTTGCTCAGCATGGGCCAGCTCATCAGCTCGCATGCTACCCACTTCTTCTTCCTCGGAATGCCAGACTTTCTGCTCGACGGGTCGACCCCTGCGACCAGGAACTTTACCGGCCTAGCAAAATCCAACGAAAGCATGGTCAAGATGGCGATCGAGGCCCGGAAGATCGGGCAGCGCATCACCGAGGAGTCCGGAGGCAAGCCCATCCACCCGGTATCAGCAGTTCCGGGCGGCATGTCCTTTGCCCTGGCTGAGTCGAAGCGTGCCGAGATGGAAGCATATGCGAAGCGCTCCGTGGAGATCGGCAAGATCGCATGGACCTTGGTTAATGGCGAGATCGATAAGCGCATCGACATGGTGAAAAAGCTTGGCGCTGTACAGACCGACTTCATGGGCATGACATCGGGCGGCAAGTTCGAGACCTATGACGGCCCGATTCGGGTCAACGCCGCGGACGGGAACAGGCTCATCGAGTTCCAGCCAAAGGATTACGGCGCCCATATCGATGAGTACGCCGAGCCCTACTCTTACATGAAGTTCACCAAACTCAAGTCAGGAAGTGGGTTCTATCGAGTCGGCCCGCTTGCGCGAGTCAATGTGGTCGACAAGATGGGCCATCCCGAGTCTGATCGTATGCTGGCCGAGTTCCGCGCGAAGTTCGGAAAGGCACCGCAGCAGCCGCTCATGTACCATCTGGCCAGGGTGATCGAGCTTACTGCGGCCAGCGAGCGTGCGCTGTCGCTGCTGCAGGACAAGGCCGTGACGGATAAAAACATACGCAACCCTGTGACCGGCGTCAAGAACACCCGAGGCGTGGGCATCGTCGAAGCCACGAGAGGTACGCTGATCCACGATTACACGGTCAACGACAAGGGCTTCATCGTCAGCTCTAACCTGATCGTGGCGACCGGCCACAACAACAGGGCCATAGACCGCGGCGTGTTTGAGGCGGCGAAGATGCACATCCATGGCGAGAACGTGGACGAGGCGACACTCAACCGTATTGAGATGGTTGTGAGAGCCTATGATCCGTGCGTATCATGCGCCACCCACGCCATCGGAAGAATGCCAATCATACTGAATATATATAATAGTGAAGGTAAGGTTATACGTGAGGTAAAGAGATGCTTAAGCGGATATTAAGCGATCTTGTAAAGGTCGAGGGAGTGTCGGCTGCGGCCGTCGTGGGCAGAGACGGGTTTATTATAGAACACGTCTCTAATATTCAGGTAGACGTGGATGCTCTTGGTGCGATGGCATCGACCAGTGTCGGTACGTCCGAAGCCATGGGCATCGAGCTCAGCAAAGGTAACTTTGAGCAAGTGCTGGTCGAACTGGAAAAAGGTCCGATCATGCTTTCCCTGATCACGCAAAATGAGATCCTAGCAATCGTAGCCGAACCGGGATCAAACCTGGGCAGGATCAGATATGAAGTCAAAAAGAATAAAGATCGAATCTCTGCAGCCCTATAAACCTGAGAGTACCACGCTCAAGCTTCCAAAGGGCAGGCTTGTTGAGGAGTCAGAAGCCTCAGTAGCAGTACTGCTGCAGAAGTACAGCCAGAATTTCAAGGGCAGCATCGATGTGTCCAAGTCGGGCTACGGAGTGGACACTATCGGCTTTATACTCATCGATAACGGCACGGTGTTGGCAGCCGGCTTTAAGATGCTGGGAATGACCCTGCATCAGGTCCCTGCGATGGACCGCATGATGACGCTGACCAACACTACATGCGAGGTTCACGAGCTGACCGATGAGGAGATCAGATTAGCCATTGCCGATAATCCCCGCACCGTGATTGTGATGTCCCCTGAAAATTATCAGGGTAAGCCGGTAGACACCGCTGCTATACTGCCGCAGATTATGGCCGATCCTGTCATGGCACCGCAGGTTATAGCTGATCCTGTCATGGCACCGCAGATACTGGTTAAGCTTGATGATACTGCCCTGCCTATTGCCGAAGAAGTATCGAACCAAAAATTGCTCTCCGAATATGAACAGCTGGTCTTATCATTTACCTCGATCGATGGTGTGATAGGCACAGCGCTCGTTGCGGATGGGTTTCCAGTCTACCAGCATGGTACGGACGTTGATTTCGAGCACGTGGCGGCGGCCACTGAAGATATGGTTAGGATTGGTGCCCGTATAGCGACTGAACTGCAGCTTGGCGGCACGGGTCAGATTATCCTTGAAACTCCGGGCTACAAGGTCATCATTGCACCCGTCAACGACATGTTCCTGTGTGTGTTGACGAGGGCCGATACAAATTTGGGTATTATCCGACTAAATATCAATAATATACAGAGAAGCCAGCAGAGTGGTTATTGATGCAATTACCATACGGTACACTCATCAACAGCTACCAGGGTCCTAAAACCCTGGCGTCTGTTGTTGAAAACATCATAAAGGAGGGCCTGACCGGATACCTACGGGTCTCAATCATGTCGGGCGACCTAGTTGAGTGTGTGATCGTGTACCTTATGGGCAAGCCTGTGATGGCTTTCGTAATCGATTCGAACGGTGATAAGCCCGACCTCCGCATGGCGACGATCTCCGCGTCAATATCTCGAGAAGGCGCTGTCATTGAAGTGTGCAAGCTCATGGAAAAACAGGTGCAGCTGTTAAAGGAGTTGTACCCTAATCTAATCTATGTGGAACCTGTGATACAGCAGCCGCCTCCCCCTGTTGTTGTAACTCCCTCCACCGCATCCGCCCCAATGAAGGATAGGAACCTCCCGGCTAATATCAATACAGATCAGTGGGCGATAGCGAAGTCGACACCTCGACTACCTGTACGTTTCGTCATGCCGGAGATACGTGGGCGGTTTGTCCGCTCCGAAGTGATAAGCAGCATCAAAGAATATATGGCGAGATACCGGGAAGAAACGGGTCATCTTGTGTTAATCGCAGATCAGGATGGCGTTCAAGAAGAGTATCATATCATCATTATTCATGGTAAAGTAGAGGCGGTATACAACGATCGTGCTATAGCCCCGAGCATGCCCGACTGGATTGCCGGTGTCGGCGGTCAGGTGGAGTTCTACTCGGTGGAGCCTAGTGTGCTTACCTCCGTCCTCAGCCGCTATCTGAGAAAAGATATCGTGACAGTCGCTCCAGCAGACCGGGGTCCCCCTGCGCAACCGTCAACCTCGCGGGCACCTGTACCGCCGGTCAGTGTGGCGCAGCTCCCGTCAATCTCCGCGGAGCCGGCGCCTGAAATACGGGTGGTGACCGTTCCAGCGATCATTCCTCCGGCTGTGCCGGCTGAGGTAAAACGACCTTCGGTGCCGGCACCGACGATCGGAATACCGGCAAGAGATCTGATCAAGAAGTCTCTACCTACTACCAGTGTGGCGGTCCCTGCGGAGGAGATCAGCAAGACAGTGGATGAGATCAGCAAGTCTATGGACAACGATATTGCTATGGTACGTAAGGTGGAAGAGGATTTTGCGAGCGGTGTCGAAGACTTGTTGGAAAAACTGGATCTGGGCCATCTCAAGAGGCAAAGGAAGTATTGATGAGTAGGTAGGTGTATGGCCAGCGTGGAACATATAATTCGGGATTCGATATCGTCTGCATGCGGGCCGGAAGGGCTGAAAAAGTTCTCTGCCGCCGGATATGACCGGCTCTCCTTCGTTGACGTTGCAGGCGAGCCCGATCTTGAGAGCCTGACGACGGCGCTGCTAGAAGTCTTTGCCCCGGAAAAGGCGTCGGCTATTGCCGGCGACTTCGGTAAACGGCTTCGTAGCGAGCCTGTTGATAATGATAGCAATGATGGGGATGCGTTGTTTTCCCACCACTCCCAGGCTCAGCCAGACGATGTAAGGGGTATGGTCGCCGAAGCGAGGCAGATCCGGAAGGCCATGGGCAAAGAGATGGTAGACTATAGGTATAATGCGACTCTGAAGACGGATATGACAGACTCTCTTGAGGGGGAGATCTATGGTTTCGTCTACGGGCGTAATATCCATACGAGCATAGATATTATGGACTTTATAGGGTACCTGAAGGGCAAAGGCTATAACGTCCAGGAGAGTATATTACTCACAAAATTATACGAAAAAATAGAGCAAAGGAAAAAAGAAGAAAAATATGCGTTAGAACAAGTAATTAGAGGGTTTTTAAAGCAGAACCCATCTATGTCAGAATCGGAAGTGGCAGGTTTCGTCCGACAGATGGCTGCAAACTGGCATATCTGTGACAGGGACGAGATCGAGAGAATGATCCGTGACGCATTGCTTCGCAGATAATCACGATAATCAACATTACAGAATAACTACAATGAAAACGCTCGCAACAATGAGGCGGGCGGTTAACGGGTGAGTAACATGACAAAAGTATATACAATCGCTTCAGGAAAAGGCGGAACAGGCAAGACGATGACGACGGTCAACCTCGGCACGTCGCTGGCCCTACTGGGCAAGCGAGCAATTGTGCTGGATGCCGACATCGGAATGGCTAACCTTGGCTTGGTCCTGGGGCTGGAAAAGAGTAAGATCACGCTGCACGAAGTGCTCGCGGGCAAGGCCGATATATCTCAGGCTATCTATGAGCTTCCGACCGGCCTGAAGGTTGTACCCAGCGGTATATCCCTCCAGGGCTTCCAGAATGCAGACCCTGACAGGCTGCAGTTTGTGATGAGCAAACTGGTCGCCAGCGCCGACTATATCCTGATCGACGCGCCCGCAGGCATCAGCAAGGACGGGGTAATTCCACTGGCTATCGCCGATGAGGTGTTGCTGGTAGTCAACCCGGAGCTATCGTCCATGGCAGACGCGGTCAAGACCAAAGTGCTTACGGAAATGGTCGGTGGCGCCATCGGCGGTATCGTTCTGAACCGTGCATCTGCTGAGAAGACCGAGCTGACAGCCCAGAAGATCGGCGACATTATGGGCGTAAAGGTCCTGGAAGTGATTCCAGAAGATCCGAGCGTCCGCAGAGCTGCAGCGTTCAAGACACCTGTGGTCGTGAAATATCCTGAGAGCCCAGCAGCGATGGCATACAAGAGACTGGCTGCACGTGTAGCGGGCTCCAAAGATGTGGACGATGCACCGCTATTGCCTGGACAGCAGAAGCGGGAAGGCTTCATAGACAGACTGGCAAGATCGTTGTTCAAGGGGGTCTGAAATGTTGGACGAAATGTACCTCGAACTTGTAATCGCCATGCTTGTCGTTGGACTGCTTGCGTGTTTTCTGATCATGTACATCATGTACGCCAGGATCAAGCAGCTTGTAGCCGAACTACGAGTTCTCAAGAACCGGGTGGAAGTCAACGACGAGGAACTGACCAAGCTAGCGGATGATATCGAGGAGTTCAAGAAGCTCAAATTCTGAACCCTACCCGTCCGCCCTTGTTTTTTTTTGAAATACCGGCCCATTCGTTAATGGACTTTCTATTGTGCCGGTCAGTTTTAGGGGCCAGCTAGCTCTAGCTACACCATGTTGATAGGTTGTTGCAGTCATCTCCATACCTGCAGATCAAGAATAACGTTTAACCTTCATCCGCGCTATATGTTATTACATGACAAGCAGGCCCCAGATTTTGATCAGCCCACCATGCGGCAATCATTGAAGCAAGTGGGTGATCCGGGGGTGGTAGCCTGCCGGCGGGATTGGGGCCTGGGACGATCGATCTGAAAACAAGGTTAGAAAGATTATTATATGAGACATCCAACAGGAGTCGTGAACCCGATCAACGGGGGTTACTAGCGTGAAAGAATCCAGTGAAAGCCAGATTAACAAGAATATCGCAATGCTCATCGATGGCGACAACGCGCAGCCATCCCTGATCGAGGAGATGCTGTCCGAAGCGGGCAAATATGGTAATGTCACTATAAGGCGCATCTACGGAGACTGGACGACATCCAGCATGAACAGCTGGAAAGACTACCTTCACAAACATGCGTTCCAGCCGATCCAGCAGTTCCGATATACCAAGGGGAAAAATGCCACGGACAGCGCCATGATCATTGACGCGATGGATATCCTGTATGCCGGACATGTCGATGGCTTTTGTATTGTTTCCAGCGACGGCGACTATACCAAACTTGCTACCAGGCTACGAGAGTCGGGGCTGTTTGTTATGGGCATCGGCCGTAAGGATACGCCACAGAGCTTTGTCAAGGCGTGCGTCATCTTCACATTTGTGGAAAACCTGTCCTCCGACGACGATGAAGGGCAGGAGGAAAAGCCAATAGACTACAAAACACACCCTCGGACACACAACCATAAGAAGCTGGACCGGTTTGCTCTGAACCTGCTCAAGCGCGCCTACGAGATGGGCGTCGGCAAAGAGGGCGAATGGGTCGACCTGTCCACACTGGCCAACAACCTCTATAAGATCGAACCAAGCTTCGACTCCAGGGAGTACGGCTACAAACAGCTTCAGCAACTCGTCAAGGCCACCAACCTGTACGATGTCGAGAGGTCGAGGCTCAAAGGGCCCAGCCAGAGCTATATTAGAATGAAATAGGTAGACAGAAGGGGAGAGGCTCGCATAGTAAAAATCCTCGTTTGTAGGGCGTCCTATAGATCTCAGCTATCTTAGAGTGAGCCCATCGCCTTCCTCACGCCCGACCTCATAAGCTTATACCATCCGCATATCCCGTGATACTCCATGGTATCGGCAATATCTGGCGTTATTTCACCATTTTTAGCAGGTGGCACTTACCTTTGAAAAAACAGGCCCAGTTGATTAGATTGAAATTGGAAGAGAATATCCTGTTCTGGGGGATGGCTTCAGCCAATTGGGGTGTCTACCCCCTCAACTACTTTAGTCATTGGTTGTTGACTGATCGATCGGCTATGCTATGATATTATTCTCAGCATCTTGTTCCCGCCTTTCTGGAACTCGTACGGTACCGTCTCTTCTTCCGCCTTTAGGCCCAGGGATTTGGTGTATCTAATGACTGGGTCTAGATATGTGGAGCGATTCGCGTTTGCGTCTAGCAACGGGAAGATGCGGACTTCATGGGATACTCTGCACAGTTCTACCACCGACTTGAGGTGGAACTTCAGCGACAGGTTGTCTGTGTAGAGGAACAGGAAGTGAGCGCAGAGGGCGAGATCGAACGCCTGATCGTCGAAAGGCAATGTGGGCAGCTCGCCTGGAACATACCTCAGCTGCCGTTTGCCTTTATCAAAGTCGTCCAGAAATCTGTCCATTGTCGCCAGCCTGATCTGAGCCAGCCCTTCTACTGAGCCGAATTCGTCCCAGATGAATTTGTCAGCATTGGCCCGGGTCTGGTTGATCACGTCTTCTAGGTTATCCGCGATTCTTTGCCTGATATGAGCGGCGCTGAACTGGTAGATGGGATCCAGAGACACGATCTTATGGCCGCGGTCTGTGGCTTCTGCGTTGAAGCTCGCCGGTCCGTCCCCACAGCCGAGGATGTGTTGGTTGAGATCGGCGGCTGTCAGGTTGAACATCCTGGTGTACTCCTCGAAGCTCCGGCCCCATGGCTTGATATCACTGTACCTTATCGTCATATTTTGTACTTCATAGTACATTTATGTACAATAACTATAAAAGCCCTCCGTACCCCCGCTGATAAAAATTGTTAAAAAAATATGACTTGAATACTTGTTAGGTAACTATATCCTCAAGCCTATCCTCCTTGATCGCCCTCTTGATCTCCAGCGCGTAGCGTCGGCCCATGCTCATGCCCTCGCCATACAACAGGTACGAGTACGGGGAGCCATTCATGAATGTATTGGTACCACCATCCTGTCTCGCGGAGATCTCGAAGGCCACGAACTCCAAGTTGTCGGTGCACATGGTCTGAATGCAGAAAGCACCCAGCAACCCGGGCGCCACCATCTTTTCGGCCACCTCAGCCAGCCGATCGCCCATGCCGAATGCTTGATCTAGCAGCGACTCCCGGGCGACGATGGGGAAATTGCCCGTAACTACATATGTGGGTTGCAAGCCGGCTTCCATCTGGTCTTTGGCGGGGATCCTAACCAGCCCATCGATATTCGCCTCGTGGCGACGATCCATGCCGAGCAACTCGACTTCCTTGGTAAGCGGCGAGTAGAAGTAGTGCATGCAGTAGATATCGCCCGCCACATACTCCTCAATATGGGCTTTCGCCCGGTCCTCAGGGGTCAACCACCCCTTGCCTATCATTAGCTTCATCTTCTCGTCGAATCCCGCCGGGGAATCGGTGACGAAGTACCCCCTGCCTCCCCTAGCTCCTGGGAACTTGACCATGCATGGCCGGTCGATCTTATCAGGGCCGTTGATCTTCAGCGGCTTGCGGATATTGGCAGCCTCAAACAGCTTTGTCACCCGCTCTCGCTCCGCTTCCCAGCGCAAAATATTCCGATTACCAATGATAGGAACTCTGAAATCGCTCTCGATCCTGTCCAAGCCCACATAGGCCACGAAAGAGCCGTGCGGAACGATAATCGCGCTCATATCGCGCAGCTTTTTCTGAGTCTCCTCCTCCAATACATCTGCAAATTTATCCACAAAGATATATTCGTCCGCCGACTTAAACCGCTGGTAGGGTACCTCTCTACCCTTAGCGACCACAGCACAGCGCCTGAATCCTTCATCGTACGCACCCCGGAACACATGGAGGGATGAATGACTGGCGATCGTACATATTGTGATCTTCTTTTTCTTGTATTTACTAATGACCTGATTGATATCTTCCTTGGAAATGACCATTTCCCTCACTTTCCTTATATAAAAATAATAGTGCAGAGGAAGATTTATAGGTTTGTTTTCCAAGCGATGTCAAAGCAGTGCAGACGACTATATCCGGCCAGCCTTTAAAAGGTATGATCTCATATCAAGTCAGGTATCAGCGTTCCATCGTATGATCATACAGATAGAGGAAACAAACGATATATCGTATACTGATTACTTTATATATGCACATATTAACATAAGTTAAGTATGACCGAAAATTTTATTTTTAAATACTTTTATTAATGGTTTTGGCAAGCGAATATGACCGTACCTATAACTTATATCAAAAAAAATATTTTAAACATCTTTACACTCTTCCTTTCCGTCTTCATATTCCATGTCATTTTCATTTTTCAGGGTCTCGATGTCACTGATATGGGATATCATCTCACAAATCAGATTTTGTCGCTGGATCCAGTCAATAATCTCAACTCAATAATGCCCTTGTGGTACCTGACCGATCTGATCGGTGGCATCTGGCTCAGTCTGGCCGGCGGGCCTAATTTGCTATGGGCTAAGATTGGAGGAGTTTTTCTAACTTGCCTTAACGCCATCATCATCTACTCGATACTCTCACGGTATTTTAACAGACAAAGGGTTTTTTTCGTCGTGCTTATCTCCACTATTACCACAACGATATTCGTAAGCGATTACATACATTATTTTACTTTACCCGCGCTATTTCTGAACATCGCGGTATGGATTTTCGATAAAGCTATGAACGCCCAGGTTGGCACCAAAAAATTTTTCCTGTTAACTTTTTTAACCGGATTCTGGCTTGTGCCCATCATCCTGAGCAGATTTACTTTAATACTCATCCTCTTTATCCCATTACTAGTTGTACTCTATTCAATCTATAAAGATAAAAATATCAAGAGATCAGGCCCGTACCTGCTTCCGTTATCGCTTGGATTTATCTGTTCCGCGTTTCTTTTTTGTGTTATCTACTGGTATATCGGCATTTTAGATGTTTATACATCATACGTTATTGCAATGTTTTCGGGGACAGAACATGATTCAATGGCGAGATCTCATGGATTTACAACGCTGTTGATGTATTATCTGACCGATTATGCGCAGGAGTTTTATCGCATGGTATTTATCTTCATTGTACTTTTTTGCTTTGGATTTATACAGAAAAAATTGGATATGAAGTCGGGGTATTTCTCAGTCGTGTCTTTTGCGTTTTTAGCTTTGACTCTAATGCTATTTTTATACGCTAATATCAGTCCGATCGACATTCTTTATTATATATATTTTTTAATATCATTAACGTTTTTGCTATCTATACTATGTTTCCTGTTTAATCGTCACATCAATGAAAAAATCGCTATGCTACTGTTTTTAGGGATTGCAATCATGATCATCGTCCCCGTAGGCTCCAACATTGGTATAATAAAATCAATTTATGGAATGTGGCTTATTTTACCGCTCTCGCTTTTGTGCGTATACGATCTAAAAGCGCATGATATTACAGACAGCAAAAAAAAATTGGGGATATCAACAGCATTCTCCACTGTAGGCCCAGTTCTAATTGTACTGTTACTTCTATCATCCTTTTTTCACATAGCATATGTTTACCGTGACGACAACCGCTTTAGCCTGACTGCCCAGTTCCATGATCCGTCGCTCGGGTTAATATTCTCCACACCCGATCGAGTAAATATGACGGATGAGCTGATATACCAAGTGAAAAAATATTCTGACAAAGGCGACCGAGTGGTTTTCGTCAATAACATTCCTCTCTGTTATTACCTAACAGAAACCAAGCCGGTTTATGGTGAAACCTGGCCGTACGATCCAATAAAATACCAGGAAACTATCGAAAAAGACAACCTGCACCCCAAACTATTTATTTTTACGAAAATGAGTACGGACAATAATCATGCTGCTTGGCCGAGCAACAAGAGCACCATTAGCAACACCACATCATTAAATCATTTGATAAATAGATACGAACAGATGAACTATACGCTGCTGTGGGAAAATAACGGATTTGCAATATATGGCCAAAAAAACAACACCTAACGGTATGCCGATCAACGATCTCACCCAGGCCGCTCCCGCGGCTAAAGACCATAACTTTCTCATCGTTTTCAATCGTAGCATGGAGTTTTATCAACCGATACAACTACACTTTCTCGTCCGCTTCACCCTCCCCCCTTTTCATCACCCCGCATCTTCTGCTCAACCAGATTGCGGGCATTCCTCTTCGCCACAGCCGACGTCATAGCGGCGATCGAATCCAGATCAGCGCCAGCGGTTGGAACATTGGACGGTACAATGATTACCGTGGAATTCTCCTTGGAGACCTCGTACAATATATTCATCCACCTGAGCTCCAATCCAAGGGGATTGGTCTCGTACATCTTCGCCGCCTCAAGCATCATGCCCGCTGCCTGCTGTTCAGCCTCTGCTAAAATAACCCTCGACCGTCGCTCCCGCTCGGCCTCCGCCTGGCGAGCGATGGCATCTTGCAGGCTGGCAGGAATGGTAACATCGCGTATCTCGACATTAGTGACTTCGACCCCGAAGTTCTCGGTCATTGAATCCAGGTTCTTCTTGATCGTATCGGCGATCGAAGTGCGTTCGCTCAGGATCTCGTCGAAGGTATGCTTGCCGATGATATCCCTGAGCAGAGTCTGCGCCGCATACTGTGTCGCAACGTTATAATCCTGCACATTGAGGATCGCTTTCTCCGGGTCTTTGACTTTGTAATAGATGATCGCATCCACCGTGACCGGCACGTTATCCTTGGACATGGTCTGCTGAGGCGCTACAGGCACCGTACGTATCCGCAGGTCGATAGGTTTGACGATCTGATCGAGAAAAGGGGCGACAATAATCAGCCCCGGGCCTTTTAACCCCACATACTTGCCCAGCCGAAGCACGGGAGCCCGCTCCCACTCGGGTATGACTTTAATGAAACGAAATGGTCTTCTACTCTCGATTTGATGGGCGTACTGAGTAACCTGGCTATCATGCTCCATAGCTTCACGATCCTCGGGGCCGTGGGGTAAAGGAGGCCAATGGCTTTAGCCATTGGAGGAATTTACCCCTCGAATCCCACAGCGATATTCTTATATTCTCTAACATCCTATTCCCCTTGTACGTCTAGGCTACCAACACGCGTACAAGGGCTCCAGTCAATGAGCCTATTACGTTCCGTTCCGAAAGGCGTATGGTAGTACGAAATTTGGAAGCGCAAGCCAACGAACAAATTCGTTGGTGGTTGAC
>DATHCY010000272.1:0-2290 GCA_035319305.1 Methanocella sp. | reverse complement strand
CATAGGGCCTCATGCCGCCATACTGAGTGAGCTGCTGAATGTGATCCGAGATCTTTTTTGCCAGGATCCCGATGCTGATCGGCTCGTCATAGGTGACACGGTTGATCTGCGCCTCGACACGGGCACGATCGACCAGCGCACGGCCGTCGGCCACGAGGCCGGAGGCGACTGCTCCGACGTGGTCATCGATCTTGAAGATCTTCTCGATGGACTCGGCCTCAAGCAGCTTGGTGGATATCCGTTTGTCGACCAGCATGGCGATGCCATTTCGGGACTTTAGGCCCATGACGGTCGCCCCTCTCCTGACCGCCTCCTGAGCATAGTGAACCTGGAACAGCCGGCCGTCAGGGCTAAAAACGGTGATTGCCCGATCATAGCCCATCATCTGTGGTGTCATCTGCTGCATATTCTATTTCACTCCTATCGATTAATTACTATATCAGAAGAGGTCAGGCTGAGATAGCGGGTATTTCCGCGTTTCAGCACCTCCCTGTCGTCCGGGATAATGTCAATTTCTTCTCCCTTCCTCCTCACTGCGGTCCCGGACAGGTTGTTTCCATTGCGAATTTGCATAGAAAGGATATTAGTCGAAGCTATGTTTTCTGTAACAATATATTTTTCTGTTGCAGCTCGTATTGTGCCGGACGTACCGTGTATTATGATGACGGTTCTGGTACCTTTGATGGCATATACAGTGGCCAATGCGGCCCTAGCCAGCTCCACCGACCCTGCGTTCACTCGCATGATACCTCGCGAGCCATCAAAATCCATGAGACGATATCCTATCTCGCTGCTACCGACATCGCCCAGCAGGGTCTGGGTGGCGAAGAAGATCTCGTCGAGGAGCGCTTTCCTATCAACCGGGTCTTCGCCTTCCGTGATCAGCCCGAAGACGATATAGCGCTTCTTTTCCCGAAGAGATGACGGTAGGATCTTCAATGTGATCGCTCCTCGCTCCCTGTTTCCACCAGTTCGACCCCCTCCATGATGTAGGTGGGGGATGACCTATGGATGATCTGCTCCGGGTAGTGGCTGATTCCTTTGACCGCTTCGGCCTCGTTCAGGCCGAAGAGCCGGGCGATCGAGACGATGCTGCGAGCGTCCCGGAGGTCATAGTGGGAAACTGCGCCCGACGTAATCACGTAGGGCGCCCCGTATTTTCTGGCCAGCGCGAAATTAGCCCGGTACGCGGCGATGGTTTTTACCCGGTAGCCGCCACGACTGTGAATGAGCGGGTAAAGGCTAAACTCGAAGGCGACATTCCTGTCTGCCGCCAGCCTGGCGATGATGTGGTTGATGCCGCCGGTCTTACCGCCTTCCTGGGGGTGCATTAGGATATCAACCCGGCCGTCCTCGCACGCAGCCCGGTTAACGGCCTCGTCCCCACCGTGGATCGCCAGGATCGCGACTTTTTTGCGATATTTATCGATCAGTCGGCGCATATCATTCTGGTTGGACGCAACGATCTCCACCCCATTGATGACGCCACAGCCATCCGATCGCCATTGTTCTTTGCCGGCAAAAAACTCGTGGTGCGGCAAAACGCAAACGCCGTGCAAGCCCAGCTGCATCGCAGCCAGGGCCATGCGAGAAACTGAGCTTGAACCCTCAGGATAGGGGTGGATATTCAGATCGTAAAAGTGCAGCTCGTTCACCCTCCGACATGGAAGTAATCTCTGATCAGCTTGAGTCCCAGCTCATACTTCGCTGGATATACGGCTAGTTTGGCCTTCAATGCGATGGCATCCTCGGCGTACGTAATCCTAATGTTGCCGAGGAACGCGTCCTGTTTGGACAAGCGCAGGTAAAACGCACAGTCCTCATCCACCCGTTTAGGCAGCTCACTGATCAGCTCCTTGAGGTCGGCCTCAGGCAGCTTTTCCCGTAAAAAATCCATATACTGTGCTGCGGTCTTTTTCTCGAGCTTCGCAGTAAAAATGGTGATGGGATTGCCGAAGTAGCCTTCGGTCTCGGCCGAGTCGATGGGAATGTCCTGCGGAAGAACGGTCGCGAGAGCCTGCCTGACCCTCGAGGGTTCCTCTGTTGCGTGTGCCTGCGTCCTAAACAGGATATAATGGATCATTTACCCCGTCTCTCATAGGCCTGGACAGACGGATAGTTCTTCTCAGTACCCTTGCCCTTCCTTCTCTGGCCCCTGCCCTTCTTGCCGGCGCTGGTCAGGCCCCTCTCGGCCCTGCCCCGGTGAGTCCCGCGGGTAATCCAGCTCAGGTTCTTGTCGCTGGCGATGCCCGGGTGGTGGGGGTCCACGAGTATGACCTCGTACCACTTG
>DATHCY010000271.1:0-14917 GCA_035319305.1 Methanocella sp. | reverse complement strand
CGCTGCATCGTCGGCGCGGGGGCCGTGGTCAAGGAGGGCGATAAAATCCCCCCGGGCTCGATGGTGGTCGGAGTTCCGGCGAAGGTCGTCAAGCAGCTGTCCCCGGAGCAGCTCAAGTACCCTGAGGGTAACTGCGAGGAGTACGTTGAACTCTCCAGGAAGTACCTGGAACTCGGTGAGAGGGGGGAGGTTAGCCGGTGAAGGTTGCAGTAGGAGGCACGTTCCAGCCGCTGCATGACGGTCACAAGTTGCTGCTCCGCACTGCATACGGCCTGGGCGGTGTGGTGGATATCGGCCTTACCTCGGATGCTATGGCAACTGGCAAGCGGGCTCGGCCGGTGAAGACCTACTCGGAACGAGAAAAGGCGATTAGGGAATGGGTCCGGAAGGAGATCGGCATCGAACCCCACATTATGAAGATCGACGATCCATACGGCAGGACGCTGAATGAGGAATATGATTACATTGTAGTGTCTCCGGAAACATATCCCACAGCCATGAAGATCAACCAGATCCGCAAAGAGCGGGGGATGAAGCCGATCGCGATCATCAGAGTAGAATGCGTGCTGGCCAGGGATGGTAGGCCGATCTCCGCGACGAGGATCGTAGAAGGCGAGATCGATGATCACGGCAATCTGATGGGAAGGGGTGGCGATAGCGGCGGGGTATGATCGATCGATGAAAGTAGCTGTGGGCACCACCAACCCGGTCAAAGTGGACGCGGTCAGGAACGTGTTCGGCAGGCTCTATGATGACGTGGTTGTTGAGGGCCGCAAGGTCGGTTCCGGAGTTCCTGATCAGCCCGTCGGCATCGAGACCATTCAGGGCGCTATCAACCGTGCTAGCCACGCCTATAGGATAGGCGAATACGATTATGGCGTCGGTATAGAGGCAGGCTTGACCGATGTGGAAGGCTATACTCTCGATGTACAGTTTTGTGCCGTCGCCGATCGAGAAACCATCACCATCGGCTGCGGCAGCGGCTTCCAGTATCCTCCTGTGGTGATCGCCGGGGTCCTCGCCGGCCGGGAGGTCGGGGATGTGATGAGCGATCTCACAGGCATCGAAGATATAGGGAAAAAGACGGGCGCCATCGGCTATTTATCCCACGGCATGCTCAACCGGACCCAGCTGACCGAGCAGAGCGTGTTGATGGCACTGATACCGAGGATCAATCCTAAGCTGTACCGGAAGCCCTGATATACTACGACTGCTGCGCCCGGTCTGATTCAGATATGGCGAGTAATCAGGCCGGGCGCAGTCTGTGTTGCTGATTCGTGCTGATAACAAGGGCATGGATCGAATCGATTGTTATATGAGCGTCACGAATTTTATCGTTTATTTCGCTCGCTTCGAAACACATGGACTGTTTTTATCGTAGAATCGCCAGGGCCTTAAGGCATCCTCGCCTGCGTAGTCAACGCCGATCCGAGGGCATACGACGACGTTCTCCACCATCAGCCCATCTTCGACGTACAGTCCACCTTTTATACAAACGTCGGCGCCGTTGAGCTCCCGGGTGATATTCATCGCGGCGCATAATTTGCCCGGGCCTGAGGCGATATCGCAGGGCTTCTTCGCCTTCGATCGCCGTGACATCATAATTTTTTCTCCATTTATCGGCTCCCCGGCCCGGATCAGTACGGCCGCGGGGAAGCTGTTCTTTTCGGTGACCAGGTTCAGACAGTTGTACATGCCGTAGATCAGGTAAACGTAGGCGTGGCCGGGCTCGCCGAACATGACCCGGTTGCGGGCCGTCATTCCCTTGCTGGCATGGCAGGCCTTATCGTCTCCGCCGATATAGGCCTCGGTCTCGACGATCCGCAGAGCAGCCTCACCTTCTGGGAGCTCCCGGATCAGTATCTTGCCAAGCAGGCTTTTCGCCACTTCGAGGGTAGGGCGGTCATAGAAGTCCCGGCTCAGGATCGCCATGAGAGCGCTATTGTCTCCGTCCGGTACAAATGCTTTACGTCCTGAAAACCGCAACATATTTATCTTCCTGGCGCGATTTACAAGAAGACGGGACGATGGGGTAGCTTGGTCCATCCTCGAGCGTTTGGGACGCTTGGACCCCAGTTCAAATCTGGGTCGTCCCACTACTTTTACGTCTATCAGTTGCTGATTAGAATGAATAGGCGCAATAATCGATGAGGGCGAAGTGTATGGTTGTTATTTGTGCTTTCTATGGCATTTGCCAGCCAAGCGCGTTTATCGTACCAATCTTATAAATAAAGGTGTCTCTGTGGTTATGATACGGGAGTCATTTTCATGGCAGGGATGTCACAGGTGGTAATGGATATCACTGACGCCACATTCGAGAGCTCCATCAAGAGCGGGAGGGTGGTTGTGGTCGATTGTTGGGCTCCATGGTGCGGCCCATGCCGTGTACTGGCGCCGACAATTGAGGCGCTTGCCAGAGACTACGGCGATAGAGTGCTCTTTTTCAAGCTGAACGCCGACGAAAGTCCTAATGTGTCGGCTCAGTTTCGCATTCGTAGCATTCCTACGCTGTTTATATTCGTAGATGGGAAGGTAGCGGACACCATCGTGGGGGCGGTGCCCCGTCAGTACATCGAGGAGAAATTGGCTCCGTTGCTGAAGTGATCCTGTACGCAGCATTTATAATACATAATGTTCATGGTGGTAGTAGAATGAAAGAACGGTCCTAGGGTACCGGTGAATGTAGCTATGGAAACGGCCGAAACCCGGTTACCCACAAACCCTATAAACGTTAAACGCTTATATAATGCAGGAAATAATTATGGCAGAGATATCACAGCTCGTTACCGACCTCACTGATGCAACGTTTGACGATGCCATCAAAGCGAACCCAATCGTGCTGATCGACTGTTGGGCTCCATGGTGCGGCCCATGTCGGATGTTGGCGCCGACCGTTGAGGCGCTAGCGAAAGACTACGAAGGCAAGGTAAAATTCTATAAGCTGAATACCGACGAAAGCGCTAAGGTCGTACAACAATTCAAAATATTCAGTATTCCCACACTGTTGATCTTCTCAAAGGGCAAGCAGGCCGATACCATCGTGGGGGCGGTGCCCCGTCAGTACATCGAGGGTCGGCTCAAGCCGCTGCTGGAAGCGAAATAAATTTTTTTTATTCAAAATTTTTCTCTCCGATTACTCTCCGATTAGACTCTGACCTTTAGTTTCTGTCGGAGCTTGGTGCGTAGGAAGCTCTTGTAGAATTCCTTTTTCTTCATTGGCGAGCCTGCGGCGGTGCCTAGTGCTTCTAGCTCGGTTTTTCGGCCGTGTTTTACGAACCATTCGTTCTCTCCTTTCCAGTAGTCGTCCTGCATATACGGGAGTGACAGGTTGTTTTGCGCTCGCAGGAGGTCGTTTTTGCTTAGCGGCTCCTGTACGCTCTTCCATACATCCTTCAGCCAGGTGTTCACGTCGGCGGACTCGATGCCAAGGAAGGCCGCTCTGGAGGCGTGGAGGCCGGGTAAGTGGGCGGCGTTGATGCTGCCGCTCATAACCGACTTGGCGATCATGCCGGACCATGGGGAGAAGTCGGTTAGGACGCCGATTGGGATGCCTTTTTCGGAAAGGAGCTTAATGAGCGCTCGGCAGCCTCGGGCTGGCTGGCCTCCAAGGTGGATGAGTCCGATGTTCAGTTCGTCCGCCACTCTGAGCTTTTTCAAGTCCATAAATACGCCGGTCTTCTCTACGGGTATGATCGCTCGGGCGCTATACTTTTTTATTTCCCATTGGCCGGCGAGTCCGGTGATGCTCTGCTCTCTTTCGCCGCAAGAGAATTCTTTTCCCTCGTCGTCGATGATAGTGATGTTCCCGTAGATGAGTCCTTTGGGATCGGCGGTGACGTTTAGGTTTTCTCGCTGCATACGGGTGATCCGTTCCAGGGTGTCGATCAGGCGATCGCTTTCTCCCTGTCCCGCGAGGTCCATCCATGGGTATTTCTGGAATTGGTTTTTGAGCATGTAGTAGCAGTCTCTTTTGGTCGATACGGAGTTGGCCGCGATGGTCTCGATGATGTGGTTGACTAGGAACTGCAGTTTTGCCAGGGTTGCCGCTTGGTCGATGTTCGATGTGGTCATGGCTAGTGTGTCGCCTGATGCTGTATAGCCATCTACGTCATCGTATTCAACCGAAGCACGATCGACCTTCAGGGCTTTGAATGTGTAGGGGAGAGCGTTTTCCACTCGGATCATCGCGCCTAGGCAGTATGAAGCGATCACCATGATCGACTGTTCTTGGCTTCGGGTAAGCCTGCGTTCCTGAAGTATGTCGTGGGCCATGGCCATGGTAGAGCTGTCTTTTTTGTGTGTTGTAAGCATGCGGACGAAGTCTTGACGCTTTGCTATGCATGCGGTCTCGTAGATCTGTTCGAACTCGTCCGATAGCGCAGCGTCTTCGATCGACTCGTATAGCCGTTCTCCGCCGGTCTTCTTTGGAGGCATTCAGTCACCTACCGCTATTGCAGTGATCGATGTTGCCCGTCGATCAGTTTGACGTAACCGTTTTTTTGTTGCTATTTCTCTGCGAAAGATATCGAGGTCGAATTCTTCTTCTATGTTGGAAACGCAGTGGTCGAAACCAAATGCTGTTGCATACTCCGGGCTCGCTACCTTCCTGCCTGCGTATCGGTTGATCTCCTTCAGCAGAAGGGAATGAATGATCGCTTTGCGTTTTCCTCTGACCGCTTCTTCTTCGGATTTTTTAATTCGTCGGATATGTTTTGAGATTTTACGTCCGCATTCCTGTATGGCGAGTCGGATTTCTTCGTAGTATTCGTCGACATATTTGATCGCCTCCTTGCTTTCGCTGGTATAGGGGATGTTCACGCCCGCTACGTGGATGAATAGATGTGATTTTGTCTCGGGGGCGATTTCATAGCGGGAGAGGCCCGCGTCTCGGGCCGCCTTCATGGTTACGTCCCCTGATTCGGAGAACAGTAGTGGCACTCGGTTTACGAAACGATGGATGTACACGCCGGTCGCCGGATCGATGGATGATTCGCCGGTGCCTCCGAACTCGGTCGTACAGTTGTAGGCGATGATCACTTCCACTAGGAATGGTTGGCCGTGCATGGCCTGTGGCTTTCTGGTGACCGCCTCGATGAACGATGGGCTCAGCTGACTCACCACGCCCTGGATTAATATGGGTTCGCCTACGGGGGAAAGGCACTCTGAGGATGGTGGAAGCATTTGGACATCGCTCATCGCTTCTGCGAGGGTTGAAAGCTCTTCCTTACTGAGGTCGGCGGGTTTCTTTTTAATGTCGAACCTCTTTTTGCACCGATCGATGATCTGTTTTGCCACGTCAGATCGTACTCGATCGAACTCGCCTTTGAGGAAATCTGCCAGTGTAGAATGCTTTGTGCGGGCGGTCAGTCTCTTCAGCAGATCGTGGTCGGCGCCTGATGGATGGGGTTTGGTTTCGATTGGTATGGTGGGGATCTCTTCAGTTCTACGGTTTACTTCCAGGCGGTCCTTCTCGGTGACTCCATTGTAGTGCAGGCTCAGGTGTGGATTGATGGCCGCGGTCAGTTCGAGATATTCCATGATCCTGGAGGAGAATTGAGCTTCGAGAATGACTGAGATCTCCACCCCTGTCCAGCCGTTTGCCTTCTCCGTACGTCTGTCGTGGACTTTCGCCGTGTTCCGGTCGACATCGATTGAGATCTTGAAAATGTGGCTCTTTCGCCCGTCTGTGGAGGAAATGATCTTAGTGTGTTCCCCGGTCTTGATCTGTGATATTAGCACGACTGCTGAGACGCCGATGCCTTGCTGGCCTCGGCTCTGCCGTCTTACCCCGAACTTGCTGCCGTAGAGTAATTTTCCAAATACTAGGGGCACGTTTTTCGGTAAGATGCCCGGTCCGTTGTCTTTGATCGTCAGTTTGTACCGTTTAAATCGGCCTTTTTCGTCCAGGCTCTTCAGGTCGATCCAGACTTCGGGCAGTATCCCTGCCGATTCGCAGGCGTCTAGGGAGTTGGTGAGGATCTCGTGGATGGATATGGGAATCATTTTCACCGAGCTCTCGAAGCCGACCAGATGGGGGTTGGTGGCTATAAATTCGCTAAAGGATATCTCCTTCATATCTTTCGCTAACTCTTTTGCCGACTTGCAGTTTTTCGGTGTCATATCTACGGAAATTTTCTAGTTTGACGGGTTAATATCGCTTTGATAGAGCGATCCGAAAGTATTATTGTTTCATTTAAAAAGGGCGCCTGGTGATATACTTTCAGTAAGAAACCGGCTATCGGTATGGTACTATCTATCTCAACCCCTACACTGGCCGCGTCTTGCTGCCGACCTCATGTTCGCGGCCGTCCAGTTTTTTCTGTCGGGCGGCCTTCTCTTTTCGATGACGATCTAAAAGTCTCGGTGCTGGCGTATCGTCGGGTCTTCGGGTATTTTACGATCTTGGGTCGTGGGGTAGAGAAAGCCCACAAGCTTTAGCCGTGGGAGCAGTCACTGGTGCATTACTGTATCAAAGCGCTTTATCAGTACCCAGATGAACGCTAGGTGCACTAGCCCGCCTGCCAGTACGTACGCCCATACTCCTGGTTCTCCTGTCGTCGCTACCCAGAAGGCTTTCAGCGGCCAGTAGGTTGGGAATGTTCCGAAGAGCAGTTGCCAGTTCATAGGGATGAACCAAGCCACCAGGGGGATCATGAGGACGCTGCCGAGCATCTTCTGGATGGCGAAGCCCTCCACCTTATTCCGGGCGAAGGCCGCGAAGATCAGCGCGATAAAGGGGGCGCTCAGCGAGGAGAGGGCGATGATGGCGATGAGCGAGGCCAATCCCACGTCCAGAAGTCCGACCAGGGGGTAGGCCAGCAGCGTAGTGATGATGCTAACGACGACCGGCGTCGTTATCCTATACAGCAGGTATTTCTTGGGGGACATCGGGGTGACCTTGAGGGCGGTCAGCGTGTTCTCGTCCCGTTCGTCTAGCAGCATAAAGCCGACCACTATGCCGTACATTAGCGGCACGAAGGTTACCACCGCGCTTAGTAGCAGTGGGTAGTAGCTCTTCAGCTCGACCCACGGGGTCGCCAGCGTTGACGCTTCAGGTATCAGGAATCTGAAAGCCAGTGCCATGGCGAACGGGGCTGGGATCATCCATTTGAGGAACGGGTCTCTAGCCACGTTCTTGATATCCCCCGCTCCGAGCGACCTGATCACTTTAAGGTAGTCCATTCTAGATCTCCCCTTCCTGTCTGACTATATACTTCCTGAACGCCTTACTGGCGAGAATATATGCGCCGCCGATGCAGATCAGCGAATAGACGAGGCCGTAGGCGATCTGCCAGGACTCTGCAGGCGTGAAGGCAGAGCCCATAAGTACTAGTGGGGCTTGGGCCGGGAACAGGTAGAAAACCGGGCTCTTAAAGATGCCCAGGTAGTCCACCAGCGGCAGCTGCAGGGCGGTCACATAGATCACTGAGGGCATAATATATTCGCTGATAGAGTTGTACTTCGCCACGACCGCGAAGCCTGCCAGTACGTAGATCGCCGCCATGGCGACGGTCCCGGCCAGCACCGGCAGCAGGTCGAAGCTTGGGCCGTAGATCAGTAATATGATGGCGAAGTTTTCCACAACTGATAGCAGCGTCAGCGTCCCCACTTTCGACGCTAGGTATTCCCGGATAGGCAGTGGGGAAACGGCCAGCGCCTGGAGAGTGCCTTCACTTTTCTCGAACAGGACCATGCCCGCGACGAAGTAGAAGGTGTTTAGCACCAGGTTACCTACTAGGAACACGGGGATGAGAAAGCCCAAGTCTTGGAGCGGCAGCTGTCGCAACAGGATGATCATAAGGATGGCTGTCAGTGCCGAGGCGTAGTAGAAGCCGTACCTGGACTGCAGCCTGAGGTCCAGCTTCAATGTGGAGGCTAGCTTGGTTGTCATACGAGGCTCCTGCCGGTGACCTTGATAAAGATCTCGTCCATTGTGGCTTCGTTCGAGTGGATCGATCGGACCTTATTCCTGTTCAGCAGTTCGATAAAAGTCGGGTTCGAGCCTAGGCCGGCCAACGGGAACTCCCGGTATTCAGGTCCGCCCTCGCTGGTGTATTCTACCCGGACGATCGATTTGCCATTCCTGATCTTCAGTTCATGGGGTGAGTCCACCAGCCGGATCTCGCCGTCCACGATAAAGGCCACTCGGTCGCAGATCTCGTCTGCTAGGGTCATGTTATGCGTCGTGAGGAACACTGTCTTCCCCTCGGCCTTCTTGTTCAGGATGATGTCTTTGATTATGCGGCTGTTGACCGGGTCCAGGCCTGATGTCGGTTCATCAAGGAAGAGTAGGTCTGGCTTGTTGAGCAGTGCTCGAGCCAGGCCCAGCCTTACTTTCATTCCTTTGGAGAACTTCGATACCCTGGTGTGGGCTTCTCCGTCCAGGCCCACCAGCTTCAGCAGTTCCAGGGGATCCTCCGTTCCCTCGCTGTATAGTGCCCGGAAGTAGTCGAGGTTCTCTTTGGCGGTGAGCTTCAGGTAGTGGTTCGGTATTTCAAAGGACACGCCGATCTTCTCGTAGTAGTCTGACTTCCACGCGCTGACGTCCTTGCCCATAACCGATACGTGTCCCTTGAAGCCGGTAAGCTGGCCGGTGAGGATCTTTTGCGTCGTGCTCTTCCCGGCCCCGCTGGGTCCTAGGAACCCGAAGATCTCCCCGGGTTGTACGGTGAAAGAGATCTGTTTAAGGGCTTCTTTACTGCCGCTGTGATATGTAAAGGATAGATTCTTGACTTCGATCGTTTATTTCACTCTCCTACCAAGGTGAGCAATGTTCACTATGAAAAAGGATAAGTTAATAAGGTATTAATAAAGTTATTGAACAGAGTTCACCAGGCTATATAAAAAGATGACGGAGGTTCGACGCGAGACGACCCTAAAAAAGAACACTCGTAACAAAGCCGACAAGATCAGGCGGATCCTCGAAGCCAGCAAGCTACTCACCGAAGAAAGAGGCTACGAGAGCGTCACCATCAGAGACATCGCCACCCAAGCCGACATCAGCATAGGCCTCATCTACAAGTACTTCCCAACCGGCAAACCAGAGATCATCCGAGAGATCGGCCTGAGCTTTGCCACCGAACTTAAGGCAGCAAGCCAACCAGAAATCATCGACTTCACCAACTTCCCAGAATTCCTACACAACCTCTTCAGACAAACTCTGAAGTACTACAAGTCTAACCGACGCTTTCTCGCAGCACTGGCACAAGCCGCACTCCAAGACCAAGACGTCTTCGAGAGCTTCGAAGAGCTGGGAACAGAAACCATGGAGGAAGCAGTCAAACTTTTCGACCGCTTTGAAGACATAGATTTCCAGAGAAACACCAACCCAGGACTGTTCGTGGCCAAATGGTCCGACGTGACCAAAAGCATCCTGCTACACCACGTGCTCTACCCAACACCGTTCGATTCTGACGAAGAGCTAGTCCAACTCCTAGTCAAGATCTCACTGGTAATGTGGAACTATGAAAGAACCGAGGAAAATGATCTACCGTAACCCACTTTCTCACTCTGTCAGCCTCGCGTTCTTCAGATACTCCCGAAACAGTGGATTATAGAGCCGATACTTGCCCCGAGCCACTTTAACTACCAACTCTTTTTTCACCAACCTATCTAACAGCCGGACAGTGCCACTTCCGTCCAACTCGGACGGTGCCACCGCGCTACTGAAGACGGCCATCTGAAACAACAACTTTCGCTCTGTATTAGACGCTCGCCCCAAATCATCCCGGAACTTGATCCTAGCAAAATGCCTGATCAACTCCGGACGCAGACGCTCAAAACGGGCCAGAGTAAGTCTCCCCTCCCGTTTCATGTCCAGAATATCGCGCATAGCCAGCGTAAGGAAATATGGATGACCTCCAGTGATCTGATATATCCGGTAAACCACCGCCTCATCGATCTCCAGGCGTATGCATTCCGTGAACAACGGCCTCTCGATCAGCTGCCTAGTGCCTTCAATATCAAACGGTTTGAGATCGAACCGCTCGAACAGTCTAGTAAACGGCTCAGCCTTGTCTCTAATCACCGGGTATAAGTCTACCGGACCGGTGATTATAAACATGTATTGGGTATCGGCGGCAGATAGCGTCTGCATGGCCGTTCGAAGGTCATAGAGAAGCCTGGCATTCCCCTGCCCTAACAAGGCATAGTGGATATCATCCAGCATGATCACGGCAAGCTTAACCCCTCCGCACTGCAGTTTTTCCCAGAACCTCAACATCGTTTCATTAAAGTTGACAGCCCTCAACGGAAGCCGCTCCCTCCGCTCGATCTCCGGATTCATAGAGATCTTCGCGATCCTCCACTTTTCAAAGACGTTCAGCTCCTCCCGAATAAAGTCCAAGACTTTTTGCGGCAGCGCAACCGTACTTTCATACTGTCTGAACACGCTTTCCATCAGGTACACAAAGAACGTCTCGGAGTCCGTACACGACGCAGGGCTCAGGGACACGTATGCCGAGAATATCTGAGCATTACCGCTACTACTCTTGATCATATCCCTGAACTTTAGTAGAGTCGACGTCTTTCCCATTCCCCAACTGCCCATAACCGAAATGTTGATCGGCCGGGTGATGCCTTCAGACTCCGATACAGCGATCACGTTATGGATGAATGTTGACAGCAGCTCCTCACGGTTGGCGTAATATTTCGGGTTTGTCGGCCCCTGCGCATTGTACGGATTAGCGAAGCCTCTCGCTGTCATTTTTGTCATATTCGTCATTTTCTCCCTGAAACTATCTCCCTCTCAGAATACCCGTATGGTTTGCCATCGTTATACCGCCGGAAGCTATCGCCAGATCGCTCCTGCTTACCGGGCTCAAAGGTGCGCTTATAGACCGTTAGACCGGCCATCAAGAGCTATTATACTCGCCCATGTCGGCAGCCGTATCACCACTTTTATCATTATTGTCATATAGTAATTCTCGGATACTGACATATAGCTAATTATAGCACGGAACGCAACTATTCCTGCTACCGCATATCCAACGTTATCGGGCACCCGCCAGTCTTCCGGAAGGCCATCTTTCCGAAATCCAGATCAGTCCTATCAGACCAACGGCAGCCAGGACGGCGATGTATAGCTCCATGATAACAGTGCCTGACATGCCCATACCCGCGGGATACTGGTAGAAGAATGGTACCGGCCCGTCGACCAGCGTCTTATATATGATCGATAGGACAAGCCACCTGAAATCGTTACGCTTCACCGCGTAGACGACCAGTACGATCGCAAACGTATGGATAAATATCGTCAAAAACCGCTCCAGGATTGGAACGGGGACCATGATAAGCGAGAACTGTTCCAGGACAGACGCCGGCAACCTCTCCACCCCTCCAGGCGTCAACAATAATGCAGCAACGCTTGCCAGGGCAACAATGCCCAAGAGTACGGCCTCCGTACCTCCAAACCCGATGCCCAGCGCCACTGCCTCGCCAAAACCCAACCTCTCTGACAGCCGGGAGTATCTCACCGCCAAGTAAGGGATGCCACACTCAAAGATACCGGTCCGCAGCCCATAGTAGAATCCTAAGACAACCACGGCTAACAACGGGGTAAAAGCCGTCATCACCTGCAATTGGAGGCCTGAGCTGATCGTCAGATCCATGATCAGCTTGATCGCGATCGCAACCGCCCACAGGACACCTCCAGCGAAGAAATAGATCGGGTTAATCCTCTTTCTGAAATACCAGTACACCATAGCGCCAACGCCTACCACGATCATACCCAGGCCCGACAAGAGGTTGAGCCAGGATATCTCAGGCTTACTTGTAGGAGGATTGGCATTGTTACCACCTGTTATGCCCTCAGGAAACCATAGCCCGTCAATAATTGAAGCATTCGCAGGACTCATGACCAGCCTGATCTTCAGCGTGCCCCCATCGAAATTACAATTATAAATAAAGTTATTATAACCCTGCGCGACGCTCGCTTCCGGGACAGATTTCGATCTATAACCACCGTACTTGGCCCGTATCTGCTCCCTCATCCCTTGAAAGTTGCTCTCGTTGATTCCAGCCTTCATCTCGGCGCTCAAATTCGCCGAGAACTGGCCGTAGTCCCCAGAGTTGAACGATTGAAATATTCCTTCAGCCGTGGCATTCGCTGCATCCATCGCCTCGCGAGACGGCGGTAGTGTATTGGTGGTAATGCAACCACAGATGACCATACAGATGGTCGCCAGACCCAGGATAAAACATCCTGGACACCGACCAGTCATGATATAATCATATGCCGGCTCACACGATAAATATTAAGCTGTATATTATAGTCATCCTTGAATGGTCTTGTGCTATTTAACCACATAAGAAACCTGATGCAGTTTAGCCCGGCATACGACCCCGCAAGACTCCCGCCCCACAACAACAAATCCAAACCTTTAAAATGACTAGATACATCGCATTGTAACCGCCACCGCGGGAAGAATCTCAACAAGCCACGAACAGACCCAAATTCGTTGACAGAAACACACAACCCTATTGCCTTCTGCTCGCGCTGTACCCCAACCCGATCATGGCGCCGATACCTGTGCTGCCGATGATAACCCAAGTCCAGTCTATGGTTATCAGTACCGTGCCAGCTCCTATCGTGCCGATCATGGCGTCATATACCCCAATTGCCACCAGCGACGCGACCAAGCCGAGGACAGCCCCCACGATTAAACCGCCTAACATACGATCCAGGTGAACTACTCCACCCTCCTAACTGATAAAATACGGTTTAAATTATATGTTTTATCTAACAACAGTTATACAGGCCCTTATCCCTCTACGATCGAAGAGTGGAAAGCTTTTAAGCCCATGAGGACAGTGCTATAGTCGATATTGTCAACTACCGCACCCTGAAGGATGCGGCTTGTGACTGTCACGCTGGACGTCACATTCGGCTGGTTGACAATACAGCCTGCTCAGGCAAGATATACCTGCTTGAGCGATGTTGCGTGAAGCATTGAGGTCGGCATGGATGTGGAAACCACATTTACGGCAAAGGAAATCGGGACCGTTCCGGTTGCCCTTGTAGACGTGACCGCATACCGAGCACTTCTGGCTCGTGAACCGGGAGTCTACAAGTATTACAAGTTTTCCGAGAGCTTCCGCCTTATACCTGAGGAACTGTTCGAGCTGATAGAAACTCCAGTTGTTCAGTTTCCGGTCGAATTCTTTCCCATGCCTCTTTTGCACGCGTATCTTGCTAAGGTCTTCGAGAGCGAACACTGTATAAGCAGTATTAACAATAGGCTATACAGTGGTTCAAATTAGTCACAAACCGTCTTTCCCGTCCGCTCATCAACTTCAATTTACGATGAGCGCTTCGGGTGCCTTTGGACTGAAGTTCTCGTCGAAGCTTAGCGTACTTGGCTCTGACGTTCTTCACGGCTTTGCTGTTAAAGAACACGTTGCCGGAGCATACTGCGATGTGGTTTATGCCACGGTCGATTCCAAGAACCTTGACATCGCTAACTACTGCTGGATTCGCCGTCTCAACGGATACATGGAGATAGAAATCTCCTCGATAAGAGAGCGTGCTACTTCTCATGCTCCATCCGAGATACAGCTTATAGTTATCGGGAACGAAGAAGGATGCCTTAACCCTGCCGTCGGTCGTTGCTATGGTAGCTATGCCGTGAAGCATGTTAACCGTGATAACGCGCTGGTTATACCGCATGGCAGCGAGAGGCTTCCTGTATGGTATCGTATTACATTTCAAGGCTTTGAGCGCCTCACAAGCACAGTCTCTCGCTCCTTGCACAAGGCTGATAGGAAGCTTACTGGATTCCCTGATAACGCGGTACGTTGCCTTGTGGTTCTCAACCTTGTTCCAAGTGTGGCTATCAAAGCCACACTTAGCCGAGGTGTTGAACGCCTTCGTATATTCTCGCATGGTATCGAGAAGCTTCGCTCTATCCTCTCTGGATACTCAAAGCTTGAATGCGAGACAACGTATCATATTCATACTATAAGGTTGTTAGAAGGAATATCTTTCGATTGGAGATGTATAGTATGCTAGAGACCATTAAGAAGTGTCGGCCCCTCCCCACCCTAAAGGATGGGGTTTCCGCCTTGAGGTTGAAATGAAGATCGCCGTGTTCACCGACACATTCTACCCCCAGGTCAACGGTGTGGCGAACGCCGTCCGGAACTTCGACCGAATGCTGACCGATCAGGGCCATAAGGTCGCTGTATTCACATCCGGGAAAAAACCGAGCGTGTCCAGCATGGATGGCGCGGAGATTCACAGATACCTGGCGTTTTCGTTCCCACCATACCCCGAGATCGAGCCCTCCCCGGACGTCATCCACCCGGTGACCAGCGCAGTGAAGTTCAAGCCTGATATCGTGCACGCACACACCCAGTTTTTCATGGGTCACAGCGCCTGGATGACCGCGAGGCGGCTGCGAGTTCCCCTGATTGGAACGTTCCATACGCCGGTGGACGAATATGTCATGTACATTGCAAAGCAGTCGAAGATGAGCCAGCGTTTTTTAAAGAGGATCGCCAAAGAATACCAGGATTGGTTCTATAAGCGGTGCGATATTATCATCGTCCCGGCGCCGTCCGCCGCGAAGTATCTACATGTCAGGAATAAGCCCATCGTCACCGTATCTAACGGTCTCGATCTCTCGCGCTACGGGTCGTCCGGCCGGGATGAGATCCGGGAGAGGTTCGGTCTGGGCTGCAATTCGCCTGTAATCATGCATGGCGGCCGGCTCAGCTATGAGAAGCGGATCGATGGCGTGCTCGCCTCCATGCCGGCAGTGCTGAAGGAGCTTCCGGATGCGAAGCTTATGATCGTTGGCAGTGGGCCGGCCCGAAAATTTTTAGAGGGCAAAGTGAAGGATTTGGGGATCGAGAGGGGCGTCGTATTCACGGGCTATGTGAGCGACGAGGACTTTCCCCGGACCTTCGCGGCCGCCGA
>DATHCY010000270.1:0-8536 GCA_035319305.1 Methanocella sp. | reverse complement strand
TACTTCACTCCCCTCATCTGTCCCTGAACTCCGGCCAAGGTCCCGATATACTGGGTGAAGCTCATGTTTTTCGTCTGGCCGCAGACGAGGCCGATCGTTATTTTTATCTTCTCCTCCAGCTTCTCATTATTTTTCTGGGCCAGTCTAATGGCTTTGATGGCGCAGGGAAGCCCTGTGATCGCATATTTGCCTGGATTGTCCAGGATGTGTCGTATGGCGCCTGACATTTCCACTTGGCAGTATACTGAGCCCGCGCCCTCCCTCACTCCCTCCGGCGTATCGATCGCCTTGAACCGGAATAGCCGGTTTGGATCGCTGTCCGGAACGACGCAGATCACATGGTCGACCACGCCCTCCCTCAGCATTTTTTCCAGAAGCCAAGTGGCCATGCCGCCCGACGCGCCGCGGGCTCGATGTACGTCGTTAGAGTACCCGACGTAAGACGATTGGTAGTAGCCTGCGTCATCCGTGCGCTTCATCTTCGGGGCCGTCCCGTAGAGTCTCTTTCCTATTACATCCTCATTATCGTTCGGTCCGGCGAACGGGCAGACTTTGAGGCACATACCGCACGTTTTTTCGCAGTGAGAGACCTCGACAGGCACCAGCTCCTGGCGATGATCCCATCGCATTTCGAGCAGTTTTTTCGGGCATAGGGCAGCACACATCCCGCACCCAATGCAAAGGTCTTTCCGGACGATTTCCGATATGATCGTCCGGTTCATTCCAGCAACCTCCTTACAATGCGATAACGTCCGGGGTTTATTGTTCTCGTTCGAAGTCTGCAGCGGAAACAGGCGCCAAGCGCTTGAGTGATGTCGATCTCACTCTTAATGTCAGCCTCATGATAGGCGATCAACAGTTTGTTGCATGGGCCGCGCGAGGCCATCGTGGGAGAAATGTCCACCGTCACCACCTCGTGGTATTCGCCACTATCAACCAGGATTCTATCCCCAACTGCGCAGAGTTCACTGCACTCTGGATATCCTGATATATCTGGCCAGCTCCCGTATGTATGGTTTCAGTCAGCGACACTCTTGTAACAAGGATTGTCAGTCTAGTAAAAAATAATGGTACAGTAAAAGCCTTGAGGTCAACCATGAAACTCCTCCTATTCCATCTGTTATATAGCAACCATAGCAACCAGCACCGATAAGTATGCATATCCTTATTAAACTTTATTTATTATACAAACTATTTAATACTAGCTATGATGGTTTGGAACTTGGATAATAACAGTTTTCGAACATCCGTGACTGCTCCCACCGCTAAGCCAGTGGGCTTCTACAGCTCGTTAGCCAACAGACTGCAATCCCCCCTCTAAGAATGTTTACCGCTACGTTCTCATCCCTACCCGTGACGAGACTGCATCCCGGGCATTCGTGTGCACAGTCTGATAGTTTTTTCTCTACTAATAGGCCGCACCTCAAACATAGTTTTGACGTGTCAGCGGGATTGACCAGCGCCACAACAGTACCGGCACTTTCAGCCTTCAACTTAGTAACAGTGATCAGCATGTTCCACGCTGCGTCACCTATGCTCTTCGCAACTTACAAGTACCACATCGACTAGTTTAAGACGAACCTGATATTAATGGGGTGAGTCGCCCACCTATAAGAAGCCAGTCGTATTCCCATTGATAGGTGGGGTATGATGATCCCTGTCGGGAAGGTCAGTCGCGATCAAGCAGCACATTACGTGTATTGTCTGCGCTGGCTATTGATTCGTCATGTTGGGTTGTGCATATTGGATTATACCACTGCTGATGTAATTTAATCCGCCCTATATGGGTCAATGTGACGCGCCCGTGTCATGTTGTGCTGATCGCCGATTTGGATCCTACGGTCGAATTTTATCGAATCGTCAGAAACGGTTTGATGTTAGATGTTAACAATGCCGAGTGCAGTCCAAGCGGTAGTATCTGTAACCAAAATAGCGGTCTCCAGATTTTGTCGTAGGGCAACATTTGCGATTGAGTTGCTTGGACCTTAAATCTGCAAATATCGTTTTTATCTATATTTCCGATATTATTATATGTCTAAGCGGTAACTTTACGGTCGTATGAATTTTGGTGGTTAATGGGCATGAGAACGAAACCTGGTTCCAGAAAGAAGTTCGGTAGCGCTCATCGTAGTGCAGACACCGAAGATAAAGACAGGCTCAGATATAAGGATAAGCTTATTGATGAGCTCAAGGATCGTGTTGCTTTTCTGGAGGATGAGCTTAAGTCAAATGGGGGAGCTGATGGTTTAACAGGCGCTGCTGATCGCAGGACGATCGAAGAGCTGCGGGTGAGTGAAGAGCGTTTCCGGGTTGTGCAGGAGAATTCTCTTGATCGTTTCACGATTCTCAAGCCGTTCTATAATGACCGGGGCGAGATCGTTGACTTCGCTTATGTATACCAGAATGCTCGGGCTGCTGAGACCGCGGGATACAGGCCTGAGGAGCTCGTGGGACGCCGCATGACCGAGATCTTCCCCACATTTCCCCAGACTCGTTTCTTTGCTATGTACAAGCTGGCGGTGGAAACCGGACGGGTGACGGAATTCGAAGATCATTACCACGTGGATGGGGTGGATGATTGGTTCCATGCCACGGTCACGCCGATCCCGGACGGAATTGCCGTCGCAACCCAAATTATCACCGAGCGCAGGCGGGCTGAGGAGACGCTGCTAGAGAGCGAGGCCCGGTTCAGATCCGTGCTGGAAAGCTCTATCGATGTCGTTTATCGTTTGAATGTGCTGACTGGTTGTTTTGTGTACGTTAGCCCTTCCGCGGAAACGGTCATGGGTTATACGCCAGAGGAGTATATGGCGATGGATTCGGCGACTGCACTGTCCATGATCCACCCGGACGATTTGCCGGGAATGCACGCGGCGATGGAACACCTGAATAAAACAGGCAGCGCCGAGGCAGTTTACAGGCAACGAGCCAAAAATGGCGAGTATCGTTGGATGTCCAATCACATGTCCCTGACCCGGGATGGTGACGGTCGACCACTTTACCGGAACGGCAATATCAGAGACATCACCGAGAACAAGCGGGCCGAAGAGACGATCCGTGAAGCGACTCGCCTGACCGAGAACAGGGTCCGTGAGCTAAAAGCAGTCATTGATGCTATGCCGGACGGCTTGGCTATATACAATAAGGACGGTAACGCCACGTATATCAACGAGGTTTCAAGAAGGATACTGGCATCTTACAATATTGAAGACGTCCCACCCATCGAGGGCAGAACCGAAAAAGCCCAAGTATGCAAGCCAGACGGCACGCCCATGACCCTGGAGGATACTCCACTATATCTCGCTTTGAAGAATGGAGAGCGGTCAAGGATTTCGTCGTGATGGCCCGTAGTGGCCAGGTCTATACGTCCTTGAGTTGCGCGCCAATCCTGAACAGCGAGGGCGAGATCACTGGAGCCATGGCCACTCACAAGGATATCACCGATTGGCGCAGTGCTGAGGAGGCGCTGCGGGCGAGCGAGGATCGGTATCGCCGTATCGTTGAGACGGCCTCGGAGGGCATATGGGTTTGCGATATCGATGTCCGGACTGTGTTCGTTAATAAAAGGATGGCCGAAATGCTCGGCTATACCCCGGAAGAGATGATTGGCAAGATAGCGTACGAGTTCATGGATGACGAGGCCGCCATACTTGCAAAGCGTTACAACGCCGAACGGCGGCAGAAGGTCTTGATAAACAGTTATGAGCAAAGGTATCTCCGCAAGGATGGCGCCGTCCTCTGGGCGATCGTGAGCGCTTCACCATTGACTAATAACCAGGGGCAGATCAACGGGTTTATGACCGCTATCACCGATATCACGGAGCGTAAGCGGACTGAAGAAGCGGTTCAAGTCATGATGGAACGTTTCTACAAAATCCTTTCGAACATGCGAGCTGCGGTTTTGCTAGTAACCCTGGATAACCGCATCGAGTACGCCAATCAGGCGTTCTGCGACTACTTCGACCTGAAAGAATCTCCAGAAGAATTGGTGGGGTTAAACGCATCCGAAATGATAGGAAAGATCAAGGATCGGTATGTTAATCCTGACGATGCTGTGGCCAGAATAAAACTGATCGTAGATCAACAGCAGCCTGTCATCGGCGAGGAAGTGACCATGCAGGCTGGGCGTACATGTCTGCGGGACTATATCCCGCTCACTATTTACGGGGAAAAGTCCGGAAGACTTTGGATTCATGTCGATATTACTGAGCGCAAGCAGGCTGAGGATGCGTTTCAGGAGAGTGAGGAGAATTATCGGGAGTTGGTCGGGAATGCTAATAGTATTATTCTGCGGTCGGACTGGGAGGGGAATATCACTTACTTCAACGAGTTTGCTGAGCGGTTCTTCGGCTATTCCAGGGAGGAGGTGGTCGGCAGGAAGGCGATCGGGACGATCATTCCGGAAAGTGATTCTTCCGGCAGGGATCTGGTGGCGATGCTGGACGACTTGCTACGGCGCCCGGAGGAATACCGGACAAACGCTCATCAGAACATATGCAAAGATGGTCGGCTCGTCTGGATCTCCTGGACTAACAAAGCCATCTACAATGAAAATGGGGATCTGGCCGAACTACTATGCATCGGCACTGACATTTCCCAGCTGAAACATGCAGAGGAGAGCTTATTAGAGGCTAAGCAGCAGGCTGAACTCTACCTGGACTTGATGGGCCACGATATCAATAACATGCATCAGATCGCGTTGAGCTACCTCGAATTGGCCCTAGGCACGCCTCCGGGCGTGCAGCATGATGAGATGATTGAGAAGCCCGTCGAGGTACTCCGCCGGAGCGCCCAATTGATTCGGAACGTGCAGAAGCTGCAAATGCACGCCGATGGCACACTCCAAGCTAGGAGTGTGGATTTGGTGGGGGTGCTTATGGACGTTCAGCAGGAGTTTGGAGTGGCGCCTGGCAAGACGGTGACGCTTCACAACGGGTGCGGACACTGCTATGTCCTGGCTAACGAGTTGCTGCACGACGTGTTCGCTAACCTGGTGGGCAACGCAATCAAACACACCGGAGACCATGCAGACATCCACATCATCCTCGACATGGTGAATGATAATGGCAGACGATATTACCGTGTCAGCGTTGAGGATGATGGTCCGGGCATCCCAGACGATTACAAGGAGAGGATTTTCAACCGGATGCTGAAAGGCACGAACAAGGCTAAGGGCATGGGCCTCGGTCTCTACCTGGTCAGATCGATAGTGGACAGTTACGGCGGCCGAGTCTTGATCGAGGACCGGGTACCTGGAGACCACACGAAAGGCGCCAAGTTCGTGGTTATACTACCGACTATCAACGAGTAACAAATTTTTTCCGGGATTAGAACATAGGTTTGTAGTACAGTAAATAGCTAACCGATAAAATTTTAATCGCTTGTAGTGCTACCATCCTACGGAACGCAAAACCATAAGTAATAGTGGCCATGAAATAAACCCGAATCACTCAGCTTGAGATGGAGCGCAGGGCCCATCCTAACAGTGTGATAACCGGAAAATCGCCTATGGGAGTGCAGGGGGCCGGATTCGAACCGGCAGACCCTCCTTCGAGACAGGATCCTGAATATAGTATCTTTCTTATATCTGGTATCTCTCCTATTATGATAGTCAGGCAATCTGTTTTCCATCCTGATTGTCGTCAGCGTCATTCCCGGTAATGGTAGTCGTGAGCGTAGAAAAAGTAAAGGCTCGTGGCCGTCAGGATTGCGCTTGTCGGATTGACGGTGCTACTGGTCGGGGGATCTTCCGGATTCGGAAGACGAGGTATGTCAGCAGCAGGAATGATAGGGCTACTGCTATCGTCGATGTCAGGTACAGGTGGGTGAACGCTTGGCTGTAGGTCATCGTGTGGTGCAGCGCCTCGTTGATGAAATATCCGCCGACTACCGGGGCGATCAGGCCGCCTACGCCTCGGAAGGTGGTCAAGACGCCCATGCTTATGCCTCGTTCCGTTCCTGGGGTGACCATTATTAGGGCGATGGTGGACGCGCCCATGCCCGCGCCCATGCCGAGGCCGATGACGACGAGCGTTTCAGCGAGCGTGACGGTGTCGCTCACATAGTAGGTCATCATGAGCATTGCTACGGTCGTGATCAAGCCGCTCGCTAGCAGCAAGGGCTTCGGCCCGATCTTGTCGAGGATGATGCCGCAGACGATGCCTGCGATGAACATGGTGACCGAGAGCGGTGTCATGATGGTTCCACTATCCTGGATGCCCAGGTTGAGGGCGGTTTGGGCGAAGGTCGACACGTACGCCATGGCGCACATCATGCCGAAGAAGAGTAGCATCATGGCTACGTTCAATGAGAGGAAGTCGCTCTTGAGCAGGATCTTCATGTCCAGGATGGGCTCGGGGGTCCGCCGCTCGTACCAGTAGAGTACCAGTCCTGCCAGCACCATGGCGACGAAGAACGGGAATACTGTGATGTCATTCAGCGGATGGCTTTCGAGTTGGTTGAGGCCCAGTACCAGCGCAGCCAGTCCTCCCGCGAGCAGGCCTGATCCCACGAAGTCGATGTGGCGTTTTCCTTTGCCGTAGCTTTCCTGAAACTTTAGTGCCAGCAGGATGGCGATGATCCCTATTGGAAGGTTGATGTAGAAGACAGAGCGCCAGCCGAAGTGCTCGATGACGTACCCGCCGATGTTGGGCCCGAAGATCATGGCCAACGCACTCACCGACATTAGCGAGCCCATTGTCTTGCCCAGTTGTTCGGGGGGCGCGGCGCTGCTCATGGCGGCCATGGCTGCGGGCATAATGATGCCGCCGCCGATGGCCTGGACGCCGCGGAAGATGATCAGTGAGTTGATGTCCCAGGCCAGGCTGCTCAGCAGCGAGCCTATGGTGAAGAAGATCACGCCGGCGATGAAGATCCGCTTTCGGCCGAAGATGTCCGACATTTTTCCGGCCAGGGGCATGACTGCGGTTGATACCAGCATGTACAGGGTCATTACCCAGGCGACCATGTCATATGAAGTGCCGAAGTCTTTCACGATCGTGGGCAGTGCCGGCGAGAAGATGTACGAATCCAGCATCATCATGACGACGCCGATCGTCAGCACGATCAGCACGTAGTAAGGCGACGAAAATATGCTCTTTTTCGTTGCGGTTGCGATGTTTTCTCTCATTTTATCCCTTACGTTTTATTCAGTTGTCAAAAAATTGGCAACTGATTTGTTATCTACGTAAAATGTATATATAGGTTGTGTTTCAGTAAATAAATATTTGACAACTGGGTTGGGAGCCGCTATGAAGTCTATACCATTGCCGCAGCAGCTTATAATGTCACTCTCCGAGCTGGGGCTGCTGGAGTCCGAAGCTAAGATCTATGCCGCTCTAGTCCTACTGGGCTACGCCGAGGTCAAGGATCTGCTGGAAGTGCTTGATGTCTCCAAGCCGCGGATATACGACGGCCTCCGAACGCTGGAAGAGACTGGGCTGATCATCCAGACGAGTCCACGGCCAGCTCTGTACCAGGCGATCGCGCCATCGATCGCGATGGGGGTGCTGATGAGGAAGCATGAGGCGGCGAAGGACGAAGTCCTGGCGCAATTCCGGGCTCTGGAGCGCCAGCCCCTGGTTGAAAAGCCCATACCACCACTCTGCTACCTGTTCGGCAGCAAGAGCTTTGATCTCAAGATCCGGGACATGCTCGAGAACGCCCGGGAAAGCATCTTCTGCCAGATGTCGGCGAAGTACACATACTATTTCGAAGGGCTGGCAGTAAAAGGCATCAGGCTGCAGATGCTCCTGATGTCCGATGACCGGGAAACGCAAAAACGCCTGGAGCGGCTGTTCGGGAAGGGCAAGGCGGAAATCGTAACGCTGACCCGAGAACAGATAGCCAGTGCGGGGAACGCTGCGAACCCCGAAAAAGCCCAGCGCATGGCGGCTATGGACCAGATAGGCGCGATCGACATGGATAATATCTTTACGCTAATAGTCGACGATGCCGAAGTCCTCTTCGTTCCACCACTGAAGACCGATTCTCTGGGCGCGATCAGCTCGACGAACAAGGGCATGATCTTTATAATGAAGAACATGATCGAAGATCGGTTTGCACAGGGAAAGCCGGGACCTTGACACCGTCATCCCGCACGGCAGCCGCGACTTACAAGGGCTCCAGGTGGACGTTGCCCCGTGCAGCCATCGCCCCGCCCACCTTCCGTGCGCCCTCCCGCGTCAAGAACGCTCACCATCCCTCACGACCAGCCCCTTGCCCATCAACTCGCACATGCATACGGCGTAGTACTGTGCCATGTCCAAGCCGACCCTTCAACCTTTCGGCGACATGCCTCAGCACCCGGGCATTTTTTTCGGAGAAGATCTCCTCCAACTCCCCAGAAGTCCGGGGCTCCCAGAGCAGGAACAGTATCCAGAACTTGAAACGATACTTCCTTATCTCCCATATCCTCTTCTCGATACCGAGCTCATACTGAGAGAGGTCCGGCACCTCACCCCCGGCAATGCGAATCGTCTCCCGCCCTAAGTCGATCGCGCTCTTCAGCATAAGGGCCGCGATGCCCAGGCTGACG
>DATHCY010000269.1:0-4909 GCA_035319305.1 Methanocella sp. | reverse complement strand
GGAGAAGCCGGAGTCCATACACTGGCCCTGCCCTACGATCGATCACCAAGGCACGCCCATCCTGCATAAGGAAAAGTTCTCATCGGCGGACGGCCTGGGCACGTTCTTCGGAATCGAATACCGCCCGCCGGCCGAGGTAGCCGATGGCGCCTACCCGTTCACATTGATGACCGGCCGGCTGATCTACCACTATCACACCAGGACCCAGACCATGAGGTGCAAGGTGCTGGACTACGAGGTGCCCGAGGCTTACGTACAGATCAACACCCAGGACGCGAGGAGGCTGGACATCAAGGAAGGAGAGAAGATCAAGCTGCTCAGCCGGCGTGGCGAGGTGGCGACTCTCGCCCGGCTCACCGACGACGTGGCGCCAGGCATCCTGTACATGGCCATGCACTTCGGCACCGGCTCGGTCAATAACCTCACCAACACAGCACTTGATCCGCTGTCCAAGATGCCGGAGTTGAAGCACTGTGCGGTCAAGATCGAGAAGATCTCGGGGGTGAAATGATGGTGTCGAAAGGCGAAATGCTCTACGTCCGGACCACGGATGTCAGCCTTGGAGAAAAGGCGGAGTGCGGCGGGGCGGTATCGGGACTGCTCAAATATGCGCTCGAGAGCGGGATGGTCGATGCGGTGCTGGCCGTCAGGCGAGGTTTAGACCTCTACGATGCTGTGCCAACCCTAATCTCCGATCCGAAGGGTATAGGAGAGACCGCCGGATCTCTCCATTGTGGTACGGTTCTCCTGTCCAAGCTACTGACGAGCTACGCACCGTCCATGTCGGGTAAAAAAGTGGGTGTCGTCGTCAAGGGTTGTGACATGATGGGCCTGATCGAGTTGGCGAAACGCGGGCAGGCCAACTTGGATAACATCCTCATGATTGGAGTGAACTGTGGAGGATCCCTGAGCCCGGTCCCGACAATGAAGATGATCCGGGAGAAATACCGTATTGACCCGGATTCGGTTGTCAAAGAGGAGATCGATAAGGGCCAGTTTATCGTCAAGACGGCCGACGGCAAACACAAAGGGATGTCCATCGACGACCTCGAGGATGCCGGTATGGGGCGGCGCTCCAATTGTCGCCGGTGCAAGGTGAAGATCCCGAGGCAGGCGGACCTGGCCTGCGGTAACTGGGGCGTCGTCGGCGATAAAGCTGGAAAGACCACCTTCGTCGAGGTCTGCAGCGACAAGGGAGCCAACCTCCTGGCCAGCGCCACATCGGCAGGGAAGATCGCGGTGGAGCCGGCCAGCCCCCAGGGCATCGAGATCCGGGCCAAGGTTGAGAGTGCCATGTTACGACTCGCCGACAAGTGGCGTATGCGGGACTTCGGCATGCTTTCACCACACCTCTGGAGAACCATCGAAAAGGAGACCGCGAGGTGCACCAAGTGCTACGCCTGCATTGATAAATGCCCTGTCTGCTTCCCCGCGGCAGACCGGATGAAAAAGAGCTCCATCATGGTTCGCCCCGGCATGCTTCCGGTGGATCAGATGTTCCACATGCGCCGGTTCGCGCACATCTCGGACTCCTGCATCAACTGCGGCCAGTGTGAGGAATGCTGCCCGATGGAAATACCGCTGGCCCTGTTCTCCCACGCAATCCGCGCCGAAGAGGATAATTTCTTCGAACCGAAGCTGGGAAAAGCGTCCTACATAAACTGACAGAACATCACTATGGCGGGGGACCCCGCCATCATTTTTTACCCGCCATTTCCAAGCGCTGAGGCTTTTAAAGAATAGATTATTACTATGCTTCCAATAGAACTTTAAAGTTGTCAGTATTTACCCATCGTGTTCGGCCTACGAAAATATGGCGGTGAAGATGATACTTCCCAGACCCGTCGTCAACCGCCGGAAAATCACCGTAGAAAGCCGCGCAACTAAACCTATATTATCCCGCCAGATCAGTTACAGCAGCCTATCACCGCTATATCGTGGCGGATGGCTATAGAAAAGATATAAGCCATATATCGCCCGATAACTAAAATATGGGCCGCAGGGTTGGAAATATTCCCGGGGACAGCGCAGACAGGTTGAAACTGGCGATCTTCCACATGGAGAAAGGCGATTCACTTTATGAGGACGCGGAGTTTGAGGAGGCCATCGACGAGTATCGGGCGGCGATAAAGCTTGATCACTCCAGCGCCGGCCTGTTTGTGAAGCTGGCGAAGGCACTCTGGGCGAACGACGATAACGAAGCGGCCATAACAGAGTATCGGAAAGCTCTGAAGATCAGCCCGGATCATGCGATCGCGAAAAAAGGCCTGGCTGACTTGCTATCAGAACATGATCGCCTCGACGATGCGGTGATCGAGTATAGAGCACTGCTCGCCCTCACCCCCGATGATCCGTGCGCCCATTTCGGCATAGGGGACGCTTATTTCAAAAAGGGCATGATGGCTGAAGCGGTGGCTGAAACTGTGGAGGCAATCCAGCTTAGGCCGGGCTGGCCGTTCTACCATAATCGCCTTGGTGTTCTCATGGAAGCCCTTGGTAAAAATAATGAGGCGATCTCCCAGTACAAAAAGGCACTGGAGATTAAGCCCGATCTCAAAAGTGCAGCGGAGAACTTGGAGCGGCTGAGTATGAAAAGATGAACTATTTTTATGCCGGATAAGGGTCTAGACAGCCAAGAACTTGAGCATACAATCATCTTTGAGTTTTAGATCCTCGTCGCATAATATGATCTTTCAGGGTCGCTACCCGTCGCCTCTATGGAGATCTCTTGTAGGGTGGCACGAAAGCGCAAAACATTTTTTAGAGGTACGCGAAGAGCTTGAATGGCTAAGCTCATAGTCAAAACAAACTGCACTACAGTCAGCTTTTCTAGGACGTTCGGTTCTCTAACTGGCACTACCATGACTTTAAAGCAAACAGTCGTCTTGGAGGCTTGAAGACGCCAAACTAAAACACAGTTGATAAGATGGTGGGATGGCGTTCGTTCTCCTTCTGCGGTGGCATCCCTGAAACAACCCGTGTGGTAGAATTGGAAACGATTACTCTTTTAATTTTTGTGTTTTATGGTTTTTTGGGTTGTTCGTGTTTTGAGATCGTGGATTAGTGTCTTTGGGTTTTAACCGATGTCTTTGTGCAGTTAGTAGTTTGACTGTGGACTCCTTGGTGTATTAGAACTATATGCTGTGTTTCTGATTTTGCCGTTTGTCGGAGTCACCGTAGCTTAGTTAATTCATTTAACAATTTTATAATGTTTAACAAAAGTTATATATACAAGCTGTGAGACATAAGCTTTGTCAGACGAGGTTTGACAGACATGCACCAGCCAGGGGTGTGGAAACGGTGATCCTGATATCCACATCTCCCGGGCTGCGGTATCAACCTGACCATTATTAGCAACCGGGGATGGCGGGGGAAAAATCGAGAGCTGTACGATTGCAACCAGTCACCGCCCGCCATCCCGCCCCCCACCATTACACTCCATGCAAGTTCTCAGTCAAGGCTTTTATAAGAAAGCTGGATAGACCAGCGTATGGTGACAATAATCTTTATGGTCGTTTGTAGTGATTAACTGGTATGCCCGCCGCAACTAAATCAGATAAACTCGCCGGCCTCGAAGAGGCTTTAAATATATTCCTGAGCAACGTCCCTCAGGTGGATCGGAGTTCGACCCTCGAGCTGGAATATGTCGATAACCGGGTGCTTGCGAAAGGCTTCGTTGCACCACAAGACTACCCGCACTATGACCGATGTTTCATGGACGGGTATGCGGTCAGGGCGGAAGATACTGTGAGCAGCCATCCTGGTAGCCCTGAAGCCTTCCTCAGGATCGCTACTGGCGACACTGTAGGTGCTGGCGAGTGCAGGCAGGTCCATACGGGCAGCGCCCTGCCATCGGGCGCCGATGCAGTGGTCAAGGTGGAGGATACCGAAGCTGTTGCAGGCGGTATAAGGATATTTTATCAGGCGAAGCCGGGCGAGAACTTCACGCCCAAGGGAAAGTTGATCCGGCAAGGTGAACTGATCTTTAGGGAGGGCATGCAGCTCAAGCCCACTAATATAGCGCTGATTGCCTCGATGGGGATTACCGAAATCGAGGTCTACGAAAGGCCGAGAGTGCTGATAGTGCCGACCGGAGACGAGCTGGTCGCCCGGGGAAAGAAAGCAGGGCCGGGCACGATCAACGAGAGCAACGGACTAATGTGCAGCCTGCTGGTAAAGCGCTACGGTGGCAAGCCTGCCATGTGGGACATCGTGCCGGACAATCTAGAAAAGCTGACTGAGGCCGTCAAAGCAGGGCTGAGATATGATCTGATAATCACCACGGGCGGAACATCGGTCGGAAAGCGGGATCTGATGCCTCAGATCGTGGCCTTGATGGGCAGGATCGTGGTGCACGGCGTCGGCATCCGTCCAGGACGCCCGGTGGGCATGGGATATGTGGAGGGCGAGGGGCATAGGACTCCCATCGTCTTTCTCCCAGGCTTTCCAGATGCATGTGCTGTTGGCGCCATGTTCTTCGTGGAGAGGGCGATCAGGAAACTGGGGCGGTATCCGCCGATGAGGTACCCGACAGATCGGGCGGTCATATCGGGAGACGGCCTTGCGCCCAACCGTACGCGGTCGATCACAAAAGTGATGCTGAACGATAGGGCTGCCAGCATCGTACCGACCGTCGGATCCGCGGCGTACGAAGGCGAAGCTGCGTATATCGTCACCTCCAGCGGTGAAGGTTACAGGGCAGGGGATGCTGTCGAACTGATCTTTTTAGAATAGGTATTCAGACTCCTAAGTGGGGCAGCGGATACCATCCGGTGACACCGTCGACGAACAGGAGGACAACTATCAGCACCGAGAAGATGATCAACCCTTTATCGAGAGGAGTATAACAAACTTTTCTGGTGAAGGTCCTGGCTCTCCGATACCCGAACGCCCTCCCCTCCATGGAGAT
>DATHCY010000268.1:0-4231 GCA_035319305.1 Methanocella sp. | reverse complement strand
GTCTATGTCGGCCTCCTTTGCTACGCGCAGCGGCGACCCTGCTACCGCACGATCGAGATCTGGGGCGAGGATCTTGACTCCGGACGCAGCGGCGACCCTAGGCACGCGGTCGAAGCGCTCTTCGACCCTGATCTCCCGGTTGGGCTTGGGCTTCAGCAGCGCCCGGACTTTAGTAACGTAGGGAGCTTCCTTGCCGCCGATCACAATGGTATCGCCGACCTTGATTTCCCCATCATAGATGATGGTATCGATGGTGTGTCCCAGGCCGCGCTCTTCCTTGACCTCCAGGATCGTGCCTACCCCCGGGCCTTTAACCTCGAACTTTAACGACTCCTCGAGGAATCGTTGAGCTAGCCCGATGAGGATCATCAGCAGATCAGGTATGCCTTCGCCGGTTTTTGCGCTGATAGGAATGATGCCGATATTCCTAGTGAAATCGCGTATACGGTCATAGCGGTCCGCACTGAAGCCGATGTCCGACATCCTGCCAACCAGCTCGTAAATTTTGTTATCCACCGCCGTCTTCACGTAATCCGGCTGTGCATTGAATGTCTGTACGAAAGGAGAGTTGGCCTTCGGTGTCCAGCCATGGATCCGGTCGATCTTGTTTGCGGCGATCACGAACGGCGTCCTGAACTGCTTTAAGATCTTGATTGCCTCGATCGTCTGGGGCTGGAAACCCTCGTTGATGTCGACGACGAGGACCGCAAGGTCGGCTAGCGCACCGCCTCGGCTGCGTAGGTTGGTAAACGCGTGGTGCCCGGGGGTATCTATAAAAAGCAGGCCGGGGACCACCAGGTTGGCGCCTAGCATGCCCTTGCAAAGCGTCTGGATAGTTGTCAGCGGCACCTCGGTCGCCCCGATATGCTGGGTAATGGCACCTGCCTCTTTATCCACCACGGCGGTACCCCGGATTTTGTCCAGCAGCGATGTTTTCCCGTGATCTACATGTCCCATGACGCACACGATCGGCGTCCTGAGGTCTTTTCGGATTTCAGCGGCGGTTGCCATAAAGATCCCTGCGTGTATTTAGCTTAATCACTCGTACAGCCATTGCTCGTCAATGCGGATGTATGTGGCTATCTCGGATGTATTGAAATACAGGGATATTTCCCTTTTTGCCGATTCCGGCGAATCGGACGCGTGTATGATGTTTCTGCCCATGTCGAGAGCATAGTCGCCCCGGATAGTTCCCGGCGCGGATTCGGCTGGCTTTGTCTTACCAAGCATGGTACGTACGATGCTGACTACATCCTTTCCCTCGATGACCATGGCCACTGTAGGGCCCGATCTGATAAACCCTACCAGTCCCGGGAAGAACGGCTTGGACGAGTGCTCTGCATAATGTTGCTTGGCCAGCGCGTCGCTGACCATCAGCATCTTCATTCCTACGATCTTCAGGCCGCGGCGCTCAAAACGGGAAATGATCTCCCCTATGAGGGCCCGCTGTACACCGTCAGGCTTGACCATGACGAATGTCCGTTCGAGCTCTGCCATAACAGATCACTCACTTACCTTTCTTGGTCTTCGACTTGGGCGCGGTCTTTGTCCTAGCCCACTCCGTAAGCCTAGGGATGCGGCCCAGTTTCATGTTATTCTCGCACTTCGAGGAGCAATAGTAGTGGATCGAGCCGTCTTTCTTGACCAGCATCTTGCCTGTGCCTGGTTCTACCGGTTTGCTGCAGAACGTACACTTCTTTGTGTCTACCATACCTTCACCTCGAGGAAAGCTTCTTGGCTTCTCTTGCGGTCTCCATGAGAATGATGATATCCCCGAGCCTGATGGGACCGACCGTGTTTCGAGTGATGATCCGGCCCTTGTTGGTGCCCTCCAGGATCTTGCACTTGATCTGGTTGGCTTCCCCATGCATGCCGGTACCACCGATGATCTCGATGACCTCTGCTGGAACGCCTGTCTCTTCAGCCATAGTTAATCACTCCTTCATTGACATCAGGCCTTCAGAGCGCCGAACTTCTGGGCGATCTCATCTACCAGTGCCTTGGCTTTGCCGGCGTCGACGATAGCCGAGGTGGCGCAGCCTACCTCGAGGCCGGACGCGGCGCCTAGTTCCTGCTGCTTCTTGACGAATACGTACGGGATCTTTTTCTCGTCGGAGAGGGCTGGAATGTGGGCGACGATCTCTTCGGGCTGGACGTCCTCGCCTACGAGCACGAGCAGTGCTACGCCCCTTTCGATGGCCTTGGTGACCTCATTGGTGCCTTTGCGTATCTTGCCGGTGTCCCGAGCTAGCTCGAGGGCCTCGAGGGCTTTGTCTTGTATCTCCTGCGGAAAGTCCATCTTAACGTATGTTGGTTTTGCCATATTACATCCTCCTTCAGGGCCGGCGGCCCTTCATCATTCATCAGGTTTAACCTAAAGTAAAGATTAAACGAAGAGTCTTGAAGGCAATCTGCCTTATGAGCGTGTCCCTATAAAGCCGGGATACTTTTTAAAGCTTTTGCTTTGAACTTGCGTCTACACCGGCTTTGTCATCGGTTTTATCCGATGGGATGCGCCATCCATAGTAGAGCAGCATGATCGCCACTAGGCACGCGATAAATCCTGTTGCCATCAGCTGCTTGCTCCAGATAAGCGCGCCCAAAAGAAACAATAATGAACCTGCGATCACGAGGATGATGCCGATGATCTTCGCCGTCTTGCTATCAACTTTAAGCATCTTCGACAAAATATGGTATGTCCGTATAAAATGGTTACTGAAAAATATCTGAAAGCCCGTACTACGGGAGCACGGGCCCTGCAAGCATCAGCCCTGCAAGATGGGCTGCGGCTCGCCTGCAAGTCTGTGTATGCAGCCTCAATATTATTTTTTCCCAACCGCGTGCCATACGCCCGCCATGCTATCATACTCTGAGTCGGGCATTTTTGTCAGCGCCCCCATGACGTCATCGGGTGCCTGGTGCTGCTTGGCATATTCCATGCATTTTCCTTTGTCTGCAGGAAAATGGATGCCCTTCAGGTATTTGGATACTTTAGCGGTAGAAACCATGTGATATCTCCCTCCAATAATTATGCCTCTGAGTGGAGCATGACTATTTACCTTATTGCGGATTTTATTGAAAAAGGTAAGATTTACCTTTAAATTCATAAAACAGCTCGTTTTTAAGGCTAATCGCCAATTAAAGGCATATATGTGCTGGATAGGATTTAAATATAGCTCTGGTGACGCTCATAGCCGGCGATATGTGGTCTGAAAAGAAAAAGAGGCGGCGCTCCCCGAATTCCTACTTACGATATGGGACCATGGGAGCGGTCACTGTGGGGTATATCTCGGGTTTAATTCGAGGGTCGGGCTCTGCAATGAGCTGCTGTGATTGTCATAGTCGTCATCGTTTGAGATGTAACCGAGGATCCACATCGTCTTCGTCTCACCTGGGGCTACGCTGGTTTGCATGAAGGTCCTGCCCGTGCTCGGATCGTAGAACATGTCAGCGGTCACCAGGGGGAATTGTTTGTGGTTCGCATCGACGTACCATATCGAGCTTTTCACATCTGTATCCAGCACGATCTCCTGAGCTGAGGAGGTTGGATTATAGAATTTCACTTGGATGATCGCACCATGGTTTGCGGATTTTGTCCCTTGACCGCCTAGTGGAAACGGCATCGTCCAGTTCGGCGTCGTATAGAAGCTCTCCAGCCTGGCCTTCATGCCATTGGTCATATACTGTTCGCGGGCGATGCTGGTCTCTTTATAGCCGCTGAGCCAGTTCGCAGCAGAAGTGGGTGTTGCTGCTGTAGACGGCTGTGTGGTGGAGACGGCTGAGCCCGGCGCGGCCTCAGAGGGCAAAGGCGGCTCCGAGGACGTGATGGGGGCGGTGGCTGATGGAGCAGTCGATGGTGTGGCTGTACCCTGGCCTCCGGGCTGAGCACAGCCCGCCAGGGGAATCACAAGTAGCGCGATGATCGAGATTAATAGAAACTTGTTCACTTTGTCACCACTGATCTGATAGATGAAACAGAAGCCCTCCCAGATTATAAACGTTATCTTATTTTCTCGCCAACAATATGCTGCACAAGCCTGAGTCATGCGCTCAAAACCTCCACCGGAAGATTGGCCGACATAGCGGTCCAAGGCATGCCACCGGATTCCCGGCTCATCTTTAACTCGCTGTGGGTTGATCATGCTTCTGTGATTATGGTTACCGTGTCGCAAACCCTATCCCAATATCGGTGGAATTCTTGGGATAATCTGCTCTTGGTGGCCGCGATATT
>DATHCY010000267.1:0-6694 GCA_035319305.1 Methanocella sp. | reverse complement strand
CGGAGCGGGCACGGCCCTATTCGGCTTCATCACCTCCACCTGGACGGGCGCCGCCATCCTGCTCGCCCTCGGGATGCTGAACGGCTACCTCAGTATCGTCCTGCTCACCATGCTACAGAAAAACACCCCGACGGACATGCTGGGACGGCTCATGAGCCTGGCCATGTTCGCCAGCACGGGACTGGTGCCCATCTCCCAGGCGTTGGCAGGATTTTTATTCAAAATCAGCATCGAGTACGTGTTCCTGGGGTGCGGACTGCTGATCGTGCTAATAGCGGTTGTCTCAGCGACGTCTAAAGAGATCAGAGAGTTCGGCGTAGAGGCCACCCCCCGATAATTTTTAGCAGTCTCATATCTTTGCCCTCTCGATCATTTTGCCCTTGATAGGCTTCAGCTTGAGCAGCAAACCCAGCAACGGCACATCGAGAATATGCCGGTTGGCCCGCCACATGGTTTTACCGCTGATACGCCCCGAGGTTGCCAGCTCCCTCCCGGCCTGCATATAAGCCTCATAAACACCTTGGATCCTCGGGTACTTTTGCTCAAGCTCCGACGATTTCCCATGACCGACAAGCACGCCGTTCTTTCTGATCAGCGTACCCACAATCGGCGCGTCCATAAACCGGGAATACGCGGTAAAATACGATATGACGCTACGAGGCGTCTCATCTTCGAGGTTATCGCAGGTAACCAACAGCGCGAAAGGCTTGGAACATAGCTCGCGGTCGATATGGTGGAAGACAAGGCCGCTTTTCGACACCCTCAGCCGGTCGCTGTCACCGGTTGAGTTGATCCTCTCCAGAAACCGTTTCAACAGGCTAGATATGCCGAACAAATAGACTGGAGTGGCGAATATTAGGATATCGGCCTTCCGCATCCGATCGAAGATCGACTTGACATCGTCTCCATCCCCGTATACGCACTCCAGATAACTCCCGTCCGTGTGACAGATCTGACAGCCAGTACACTGGTTGATTTGATGCCGTGCCAGCACGACGATCTCCACCTCAGCCCCGGCCTCATATGCGCCGACAGCCAGCTTCTCCAGCAAAAACTGGGTGAACCCTCTCTCGCCTCTATGGCTTCCATTGATCGCAACGATCTTCATGCATCCTCATCTCCCGCCACTTACCAAGTAGTTGTTTAAATAACTACTAATTGCCCATATGCCATATATTTAATGCAGTAGAACTTTCAAGTACCGGCCTCTACAAAACACCGCAGACAAACCATTATCGCGAAAAATGTAAAACAATAGTGGAAAGAGGTTAAAAGTCAAAATAATTGATGGAGCCTCAAAGGATCTGATTTATCACAACACTAAAACAACCAATTTCTCCACCCCACAATCCACTTCACACTAAAAATGACACTGTAAACTGCCATTGTTGAATATGTACAATAACATTACTTCAACACCCTATCTTTATGACTGATCACTGGCCAATTGTACCGATCGAGCCAGCCGATTATACCGAACATAATGTAAATAAGCTAATAATACTCTAATTTTTACATCTACATATTAACTTGGTTTATTTACCACTCGTTTTAGGATAGATTGATATACAACTTCGAGGGATTAGCTTGTGTGGCCAATAAAATCATAGGCGTTGACACAAACAAATATCCGAGATTTTATAAGTCGATCGATCGCGTTATGACATTGTACCATTTTAACAAATTATTCGTCTATCTACACAACGAAAGTTACGGCGGTCATAAAATACTATTAGGCGCCACTCCCGGCTACACGAAAGGATGGAAAACTACATTCACAAAAACTATCGTGACCACAAAGCCAACCATCGAATTCATTGAAAATAATCTATCTGACGATGAAATAGACTGTTTAATCGGCCACGAATTCGGACACATAAAAAATCATGACATGATAAAATTGAAAACCCCCATACTAATAATGATATTATCATGGGGGGCAGGAACAATCGCGCTCATCCACTATTTTTACGTTATCCATTTTTGGACCGACTACGCGATAGCAGACTTATTTATGATTTGCGTTACCACGTACATATTATACCTACCGTTAGTTTCGGCTCCTAAAACCCTATATAAGTTATACATTCTCCCCAAATTTACCCTTAAGTGCGAGAAACAAGCGGACATAGAATCATTACATCACATTAAAAAACCAGATTCGTTAAAATCGGCCCTAATAAAATACATAGAAAAGATGAGCGCAACCAATCAATACACCAAACTACTATTCCCACTTGAATTGAGACTAAAAAGAATAGATGATTATGGGATAAAATGAACCCCCAATCATCTAGAATGAAACCCTTCTGTTTCACAGTGACAGTTTACAGACAGCATCACTGCTGAACGTATTGACATATATACCCACAAATGGATCAGCGTGCCCACACCTTCTACAAAGAACTTCGTACCGACCCTAACATTTTTAATGCCGCACCAAAATCTGACATGTATAAAAATATCATCTACACGATAATCTACCGGTTAGATTAATCTCTTTTCCATTTTATCTTAATGGGAGTGCAGAGGGGTGTAAGACCCCGCCCTTCAGGACGGGGTAGTTGACTTCATCATACTTGCTTCTACTGCTCTCATACATGCAAATAATCAAAACAATATGGTACAATGATCCTATATCTACACTCTACAACAAGGCGGGTTCCTATAACTGGATTCCTTAGGCGATAAATATAGATCGTGTCCGAAAAGTTTAATAGCTTGAGATACAATTGTATGCTGGCAGAGCGCTATATACACTGTATGCATTTTTATAACCCACCACCAACCTACAGTTTTTATTATCAATTGCGCCCTGCCCCCTTCTCTTAACCATAAACTGCCCGTCACTCTCCGATCATATTGCTTCTCATTAATGAGAACTGACATGGTTAACGACAAAAAAAATTTCGTTTGATTCCTCTGGCGCTCTTTGATTGACTTAAGATTTACAGCAATCGTGGAATACCCATATTTTTCCTGAGACTTCATTTTCCCGTAGATTGCCCTAATTAAAATCCTCTACTTGATCGCGATCGATATTAAGAAATGGGCTCAGCCAGCCAATCAAACATTGGATGCGATCCTGAACCAACTGACCATCTACTTTAAGGGAGCGAGTAGAACCCTCTATCTGGAGTGGGATCATATACCGGTAAAGAGTTTCAGCAAAAAACTTTTGTTTCCATAAGTGGATGTACATATATATCAGAGGGTACTAAAACAAACTCTTTACTATAATGAATAAGTTTTTATAAGGCAATCATATAGTGTATAATGGTCTGATTGAATTTATCATGATTCAGATGTGGGAGGTATAGTGGTGGTTGGAGCAATCAAAACTCTGATAGACGATATTGTGGAGAAGCGAGCGAAAGGTAACGCAGCGATCGCCAGCACAATGAAGACGAAACTGCGGCTGAAGGGTATTGATGTCGATAAATACACGGCGATCTCGGACGACGATCCGGTCGTTCTGGCTAGGCTGAACGATATATACAGGGATATGTCCAATTAAGCGGGTGGTATCTGCTGTGGGAATCGTTACTGCCTTTTCAAAAAAGGAGCTCATCGACGACCTTGTGTCGGACATTAAGGAACAGCTGCGCGGAACGGACGCTCGGATGGTCATGTACTTCGCCTCCTCAGCCCTCAACCCAGCCGAGATTGGCGAGAAGATGCAGGCAGCCTTTGCCGGTATTACGGTCTTTGGCTGCACGACCGCAGGGGAGATCATCAGTGGCCAGATGCTGACTGACTCGGTGGTCGCCATGGCCTTCGGCCCGGACGTGGTGGAAGACGTCAGAGTTGAAGTCCTGGAGAATCTCAAGGAAGGCGTCGACGTCAAGCCAATGCTCGCCGCTCTCGAGAACTACTACAAAACTCCCCTGGACGAGCTGGATCTGACCAGATACGTCGGCATCGTCCTGATAGACGGACTCAGCGGCGCCGAGGAAAAGATCATGGACAAACTCGGCTACAGAACTAACCTCACGATCATAGGGGGCTCAGCCGGCGACAATCTCAGCTTCAAAGAGACTTTCATCTACGCTAACGGCCGGCCGTACACCAATTCGGCGCTCCTAGCCCTGGTGAAGCTAAAGAAGGGATTCGACGTCATCAAGACTGAAAGCTTCGACATTATGGGCCCGAAGTTCACCGTAACAAAGGCGAACGAAGCCGAGAGAGAAGTGATCGAATTCGATGGCAAGCCAGCCGCAGTAGCCTATTCGGACGCAGTCTTCTGCAAGCCTATCGAAGCCATCAACTTCTTCATGCACCACCCGGTCGGGGTGATCATCGACGGCAAGCCCTACGTCCGCAGTCCCCAGAAACTAAAAGGGAACAGCCTCGTCTTCTATTGCACGATCCCCGAGGGTATGGAAGTCGCTCTGCTAGAATCGACAGACATCATCAAGGACACAGAACAAGCCATAAAAGAAAAGCTGCAGGAACTCGGCTCCATCTCGGGCATGATCAACTTCCACTGCATCCTCCGAACGCTGGAACTGGACACCAATGGTACCGCAGAAGCCTACGGCGAGGTCTTCTCAGAGATACCAACCATCGGCTTCAGCACCTACGGCGAGGAATACTTGGCCCACATCAACCAAACTTCGACAATCCTAATATTTAAATGAGTGCAGCGCGTATGCGAATTTCACTGTTCAAAGATAAGCGAGCATAGCAAATATCTTCGCACATTTTATACATGCGCCTGCATGTCGAATTTTTGGTAATGGCTTATCGTGCAGACCGTCTCTAACCAACACAAACATACGAAGATGACATTATTTTATGTATATAATTCCCCAGCGCCCTCCATAAATAGGATAAGTGATATATAAGCGAGCATTTTCTTTTATGGTATAACGAGAAGACCTGTCAATAGTGGTATACATCATACCCATCAGCTTGAAAGGAACACTACCGAGATCTGGCATGGGAACGATCCATCAGTTATCACCATGCCACCTAATCAAGAACACCGGGGAAATATACTCGGCCAGTCGCTCATAAAAATCGACCCATGCAGGTATTAATGAGTGGAGGAAACATGAATGAATACTAAAAACCATACGTATATAGCAAGCTGCGTGTTCACCAGAGATGAGCCAGAACTGAGCGTGAAAATTCAAGATTACTTGGAACAGCGATTTAATATGCAGGTAATAAGGTGCTGCGTCCCCAACTACAAAGTGGAAGAATTTACGGCTGGTATGCCAAAATGGCTGCGTCATCGCTGGAGTAACACCCCCCACTTCGAAGATTTTACTACGAACACCACTATGGTATATGTCTGTCATAATTGTGCGGCCATTTTTCAGGAAACTATGCAAGAAGTGAAGAGACTTTCGCTGTGGGAACTCATTTTGGATGATACAAAATTTCCGTTTCCTAATTATTCACACGAAGAAATGACATTACAAGATTGCTGGCGTTCTTACGATAATCGCTCAGAGCAAGAAGCTGTTCGCGCATTAATGAAGAAAATGAATATAAATATTGTAGAGCAAGATGAAAATTACGAAAAAACACAGTTCTGTGGCATATCTTTGTATACACCATCGCCAATGCGAAATTTGAAATTAGCTCCGAGAAGATTTGTGGAACATGCAACAGGAAAATTTATTCCACACACAAAAGAAGAACAGATGAAATTGATGCAGAAACATTGCCAAAGAATCACCACCGATAAAGTAGTCGCATACTGCCACTATTGTGCCAACGGACTCAAACATGGCGGAAAACAAACAAAGCATATAGCAAGTTTACTATTTGACACCCAAAAATAGAATGAGAGAATTAATGGTTGGCGAACCACCATACTATCTAATCAAAGACACCGGGGGCCATCCTATAGCGGACACTGCGAAATAATACCTATCTTTCTTGGTATGGAGGATAATCAATTGACCTGTAAATCTGTAAGTTCTATATTCTCAAACGATAATATCTATCAGTTATGAGTTGGGAGGAGACAGTAATTGTAATTGTCCACATTTTACGATCAATCCGAGTGGAGAGGGAGCGAAAGCCCACGATTAAAATCGTGGGGTGAAGCGAGTCTCCCATCACCTAATAGTCTATATATCATTGTACGGCATATGGTAGTTGTCTAACCTTTGTCGTATCGGCTGAAAGTGCTATGCGAGCCAGTTAGACTTGCCATCGAACTTGACATAGCTGGTTGCTACGGGAATGTCCGTAGCGTAAAATGTTGAACGTGACGGGCGAGACCAACATAGTCGCATTGGGGCGGCAATGCATTGGTGAAAGTCCATAGAAGCCCACGATTAAAATCGTGGGAGCCGTCACAAGCATTCCTCTTTGGTATTTGGGCAATTGGCGCATATTATAATCTGGGTAGTCTTCCACGCCCTAAGACCGAAAAGAATAGGATTCTATTTGTAATAATGTGTGCAATCTTGACTATTGGCTTTCTATTGATTAGTCTCTACGAACTAAAATACAAGTTAAAAATAGTTTAATCGGGGACAATTCAGACTTGCCGATCAAACCCCATCATAGTATTGAGAACCCTTCTGTTGGTAGGGTCGTTTGGCATTAGAGTTATAAACATACCAAGAAGGGGGGGGGGGATCCTATCCAATTGTAGACGTTTATCTGGCAATAGTGTGTATAGCTATTGTGTTTGCCGTGTTTAATTGGATTTTGTTGGTGGAGTATGAAT
>DATHCY010000266.1:0-10438 GCA_035319305.1 Methanocella sp. | reverse complement strand
TCCAAATATTACGAGAGTGATGGAGGGCGATTATGCTATGAGTGTTTCTATAGTAAATGATGTGCAAATTGAGGTTAGGAGGTTGGCTGTCGCCGGCAGCGATGTTGCCGTTGGGGATAACCGGATGAAGCGTCTGTCCCTTGAGATCAGAAGGATGGAGGATAGATTGCCCGTGTTTGCTAGGTTGGCCGGCTCGATAGAGTCGCTGACGAATCCGGAGGCGGGTAGTCCTGCGGGTAATCTTTTGGAGGCCGCCACACTAACGAACGCGTTACTGTATACTCAGGGTGTCTTCGGTGTTGAAGGTGAGCTGGTCGTCCCGGAGAGCTTTGGGCCTGATCTTCCCACCTCCGCGTCATACAGGACGATTTCCCTGGTGAGAGAGGCCGTCCTCCGCTATGCTCTTCCATCGTCGGAGCTTTTAGAGAAGGTCTGTGAAGAGGGAGAGTTCGTGGATTTGAGGCTGCTGGACACATTCATAGAACTGCTATACAGCTCCAGTAGTGACACTGCCAACTTGGTCTGCAAGAAGATCCTCCCGGCCTACGGGGAGACTATCCTCCCCAAGCTGCTCAACGGCTACAATGTTAATGGTAGGGTGGGTGACGGGCGCAGACTGGAGTTGATCGCGGGGATTTTAAAGGAGAAGGGCGAGGACATGTACATTGACGCCCTCAAAGATGGATCGGAGGACGTGAAAGTCAGCGCGTTGAAATGCGTGGGGTACGTGCCTGAGTCTACCGATATCATCATCGAGTATTCTAGATCAGGGATTGTGGGAGTGCGGAGCGCGGCCTTCGAAATGCTGGCTGAGATCAACTCAGAGGCGGCTTCAGACAGGATAATCGAGGCTCTCAGGAATTCTAACGAGTCATATTATGCTGCGTTTTGTTATAACGACTCGAAGAGTGAACTGCTGGTCCGTAAGATCATTCAAGAGGGGGATTCCTGCATTGCCTGCTATCAGCAAAAAAAGGTGGATCCCGAGATCTCTAGGAGGCTCGGTGTGGTCCTGAATATTTTACGCCGGAGCGATTCCGAGGGCGTCCGGGAGTTTTTCGAACGGTGCAAAGGGCAGCCGGGCTGCCTGGTCAAGATCACCGAGTTAAGTATGGGGGATAAGATCAATATCGAGGATCCTGATGATCGGAAGAACCTGCTTTCCGCCCTGAGGCTGATCGTCCACTCTTCGTTTGATCATGGAGGGAAAGGCCTGCCGGAGCTGATCTGTATAGCGGCCCACGCGGCGATACTGGAAGATGATCGGGAAGCGGTGGACATGATCGTGGGGTTTGTGTCAGACCCGTCATCACCGATTTCCCGAGACTTTACATATAGCATCGATAACTATACGGCCAAGCAGCTTAGGAAGAATAGGAAGAAAGCCGATTTTCTCGTGACAAGACGACTGTTCGAAATAGCACTGGATATTGGGACACCTTACATGTCGCTCTTCTGTAATGCGTTGTGGGTGATGCGAAAGGATAATACGCGTTTGATTGTGGATCGGGAGATGAACGAAAAGTTCTTGGAAAAATGCCTTCCCAACGGCCCCAGATACCCGGAGATCTATTTTAACGCGGTTTGTCTATACGTGGAGATGGACGAGTACGATAAGGCATTGGAGTGCGTCAGCCTGGCGAAAAAACATAACTGTTGGGGGTATGATGGTATGATGGAGCGGATCCGGACGGCCCCCATGTTCGAGGATTTCCGGAAGGACCAACGCGTCATGAAGATAATCGAGAACTGATCAAAAAGCGTGGGGATGGTGCTGGGCGGAAGAGTGGTGAGCGACATATCCTCGCCCCTGATTTGAAGGTACTCGAGATCTTTTCGGATAGTATCATCATCGACTCTGTCCTCAAGCCACTTGCAGATGAAGCCAATAGGCGCTGATCTGCAGGCTAATTCTTTGCTTATCATATATTGTAAGAAGTTAATGGCATAGCTTATTGAGTTTAATGGTGAGTCCTTGCGGACAGGGCAACCTGCCATCGTGGGACTCGTTAAACCATAAATAATTAGTGTATAAAGACCAACCAATGATAAGGGATGAGGATGGGTTGATCTTCTCTCAGGGTTGTTTCGAGGTTGATATCCTCGACGATAATGGTGGGTCGTTGCCCGTCTCTTTGTCGATCATCTAAGGTTAGAGGCGAGCGGCGCTGCCGTGTAGACTGGCGTGGGCGGATGGGGACGGGGTATGCGTGCCGTCCAAATATTACGAGAGTGATGGAGGGCGATTATGCTATGAGTGTTTCTATAGTAAATGATGTGCAAATTGAGGTTAGGAGGTTGGCTGTCGCCGGCAGCGATGTTGCCGTTGGGGATAACCGGATGAAGCGCTTGGCGCCTGACATCAGAAAAATAGGGGGTACATTGCCCGTGTTTGCTAGGTTGGCCGGCTCGATAGAGTCGCTGACGAATCCGGAGGCGGGCGGTTCCGCGGGTAATCTTTTGGAGGCCGCCACACTAACGAACGCACTATTATATACTCAGGGTGTCTTCGGTGTTGAAGGTGAGCTGGTCGTCCCGGAGAACCCCGGGCCTGATCTTCCCACCTCCGCGTCATACAGGACGATTTCCCGGGTGAAAGAGGCTATGGATGAGCGTGGGGGTGCGAGGCTGGAGCTTTTCCGGTCGGTCTGTGAAGGTGGGGGGTTCGTGGATTTGAGGCTGCTGGACATGTTCATTGGGTTGCTGTACAGTCCGAGTAATGATGTCGCTAATCTTGTCTGCGGGAAGATCCTCCCTGCCTATGGGGAGGCTGTCCTGCCTCAGCTTCTCAGTGGCTACAATGTTAAGGGTAGGGTGGGGGATGGGCGCAGGCTAGAACTGATCGCTGGGATCCTGAAGGAGAAGGGCGAAGACATGTACTTAGACGCCCTTAGACACGGATCGGATAGCGTGAAGGTCGGCGCGTTAAAGTGCGTGAAGTACGTGCCGGGGCCTACCGATATCATTATCGAGTGTTCCAGGTCAAAGGGTGTGAGTGTGCGAAGGGCTGCCTTCAAAATGCTGGCCGAGACCGACTCGGAGGCTGCTACAGACAGGATCGTGGAGGCGCTCAGGAACGACGAGGAGTTACATTCCCTGTTCTATAACGACAGCCCGAAGAGTGGACTGGTCAGTAAGCTCATTGAGGAGGGGGATTCTTACCTCGCCTGTTGTCAGCAAAAAAAGGCGGACAAAACAATTGCCGGGAGGTTCAAAGCGGTCCTGAGAATTTTACTCCGTGGTGATTCTCCGGATGTGCGGGAATTTTTCGAGCGGTCTAAACGGCAGCCGGAATGCCTAGTCATGATCGCCGAATTAGATGTATCTAGGATTGATGTTGAGGATCCTGATGTTCGGAGGAACTTGCTTTCCGCCTTGAGGTTGATCGTCCATTCTCCGGGTGAGTACAGGACGAACCACTTGTCGTGGCTGTCCTGCATTATGGTGCACGCGGCAATACTGGAAGATGATCGGGAAGCCGTGGACCTCATCGTCAGGTTTGCGCCAGACCCATCATCACCAATTTCCAACAGCTTTACATATAGCATCTACCACTACACAGACCAGCAGCTCAAGAAGAAAACCGATTTTCCCGTGACAAGACGACTATTCGAAATAGCGCTGGACATTGTGACACTTCCTCAGTCATCGGGTACTTGCACGTCTCTTTTCTGCAATGCGTTGTGGGTGATGCAAAAGGATAGTACGGGCCTGCCTGTGGATCGGGAGATGAACGAAAAATTCTTGGGAAAATGCCTGCCCTACGGCCCGAAAAACCCGGAGATCTATTTTAATGCTGTTTGCCTGTATGTGGAGATGGGCGAATACGATAAGGCATTGGAATGTGTCGGTCTGGCGAAAAAACACGACTATAGGGACTATGATGGTATGATGGAGCGGATCCGGACGACGCCCGTGTTCGCTGGTTTCCGAAAGGACGGGCTAGTAGTGAAAATGCTTGAAAGGTATTATCTGGAAACGATAGAATCTTTCGATAGGGTATTAGAATTAAACCTAAAGGATATTAATGCATGGGATAACAAGGGATTCGCCCTTGGGAGGTTTGGGAAGTATTCGGAAGCGGTTGAATGTTACGATAAAGTGTTAGAATTAGATCCGACGTTTGTGCGTGCGTGGTATAATAAGGGTTGCTACTTCGGAAAACTTGGGAGACATCAGGAAGCAGTTGAATGTTACGATAAGGCGTTGGAATTGGATCCTGCTTACGTTAACGCATGGAATAATAAAGGGTATTCGTTTGAAAAGCTTGGAATGTACCTGGAAGAGATAGATTGCTGTGATAAGGCGTTAGAATTAGATCAGGGACATGTTAATGCATGGGGTAACAAGGGATTCGCCCTTGGAATGATTGGGAGGTATCAGGAAGGGATAAAATGTTGTGATAAGGCTTTGGAGTTAGACCCGAAAAGTGCTAGTGCATGGGGTAGTAAAGGCCATATCCTCGGAAAACTTGGAGAATACCAAGAAGCGATCAAATGCTACGATAAGACTTTGGAATTAAACCCGGAAAACGCTGGATCATGGTATAATAAAGGTACTATCCTGAAAAAGCTCGATAGAACCCAGGAAGCTTTAGAATGTTACGATAAGGCATTAGGATTGGATCCTCATTTTGAATCTGCAATCAAAGCCAAAGAGGACTTATCGCTTAACACCCCTACATAAGAGACGAATAATAACCTCTCGATGAATGAGAAAGCGCAGAGGCTTCGGATTATACCTGATCAAAACGCAGATCGACCACTACCACGGTCGAGTATGGATAGAGGACCGGGGGAAGGGCGATCACACAAAGGGCGTCAGATTCGTGGTCACACTGCCTGCCATCAAGAACGAGAGCTAATAACCCATCGTTTATAGATGACGAGCACGGAGCGAGAGAAAACCCGGTTACTTCAGCGCCGAAGGGAATCGAGTCTCGTCAGCTCGTAGGTGTTTAGCCTTTAATCGCCTACTACCTATCATGTAGACTCGCCTTCGTAAGGGGCGAACCTTCGTAAGGGGCGAACCTTTCGCAAACATACGTGATGGACTGGGGCTGGGGTGACTGAGCAACAATCGTAAAAGTAGTCGGGGATTCTATGGATACTTGGTAGAGGTCTCGTCAATAGACCCGTGGGAATAAGGCGATGTGCAAACCCACGAATTGAGTTGCCGGAGCTGCGACGATGGCAGGCCGCAGCCCTTCAGGGCGTGGTAATTGACAACGGCTGACATTGCCTCAAGGCAGGTTTCCAAGGGAAAGAGTCCCCCTGGGCATTTCCCGGCCGCCCTTTCTGACTGTCTCAGCGCTCGTCCGTGTTCTCCCGCGCCACGACCCATGAGCAGCCCACACCAGCTAATCATCCTGGGACATAACCTGGTTGGATCGTGCCATGTACGACCAATCAAAAGCGGGGGAATGCTGCGTATCTATGGTTAGTAAATCGAGCGTTTGTTCCCGCTCGTCGTGGGGTAATGGCCGTAGCATCTCAGCCTGGCTCAACCCGAGAATACGACGATTGTCGTTAATCGCTTGATTAGTGTTAAACACAGTATCAGTGATAACTGGGGGAGGGGTAATCGGTGATCCTCGATTTTCGCTAAATGAGTTCGCGTCACTCTGATAAAATCGACGGTCACCTATGATAGTGGACTAAGTGAGGTATTTTTCCAACTATGGGTGTTGAGTGAAAATAAAGAATGTTGAGTGAAAAATAAGGAATGTTGTGTGAAAATAAGTGAGGTAAGTGAGGTATGAGTGACCCAAATTTATTGTAATTGTCGGCGTACGTCGATGGATTAGTGGACCAAGTGAGGTATTTCCCAAATAGGTATATAGAAGAGAGTGAGTTTAATCGGATGTAGTTAACATGGTTCATTACTATATGGATATAGTAAAATACCTCACTTGGTCCACTCTGGCACCACAGCACTCCGATAATTGCGAGAAAAATGCCTCACTTGTACCTCACTTACCTCACTAGTTTTCACTTTTACCTAACTTATTCGTGTTGTCCACCACCATAAAAAATCAAATAAATCATATAACTGTCGTAGAGCAATCAACAGCTAAACCCCATACCCCCATACAAACAATAAAAAAATCGCTCTAAAAGCGATTGTCGTGTGTCACCGCGCATCGTAGCGCCAGGCTGCCAACCCATCCACACGATCACACGACGATACTCCCATGTGTCCGTGCGTCCAAGCGCTCGGCACGTGCCCTCGATACACGAGCCTGGTTAGTTCGACAGTCGTCGATTATTAACTGTGCCTATGTCCAACGTGGGGTCCAGCAGTAAAAAAATTGTGGGATAGCGTTAGTAGTGGAAACGCCTGTCAGTAGATTCCTGCAGGTCTGTCACGTGCTTTCAGGAGACGTAGTAGAGGCGCGACCCATTGCTATCCGTACGGGCCCTCCGAGTTTTTAGCCAATGTGGATACTGTGGTTTAATCAACTGATATAGTCCGATGCCCGTACTTTTCGTTTTCCCTGTGCTTTTCAAGCCTGGTTGAATATGTGTTCTTGAAATCGTCTGGGGTGTTCGGTCCGTTGTCCTTGACGCTGGCCCGGTGTAATTGGCCACCGCTATCGTCGGCCTCTTCGAGGCAGACGCTGATTTCCGTCTTGTTGGAATTGTCGATCTGAAACAGGAAGAGATATCTGTGCAGTCTGAAGAACTCGAAACCCAGATCGACGAGCTTCGGCTCAATAATAATGAGATACAACAGGCCAATATTCAGTTGAGAGATAGCGAAGAGAATAATGGGAAGATCGCATTAGAACTGGGGGAACAGCTTCGGATCCTGGATTATGCCCATGTCCTTGTACGCGATACTTCAGATCATATTATCAGGTGGAACACCGGTCTACAAAACCTGTACGGTTATACAAAAGAAGAGGCGATCGGTAGGGTTTCGCACGAATTGTTCAAAACTTCGTTCCCTGTGTCAAAGGAGGATTTGGCGGAATCTCTGGCCCGGACAGGCCATTGGCAGGGTGAATTGGTACATAAGACGAAGAGCGGTCAGAATATCGTCGTGGCCAGCCACCAGGTGCTATACAGGGATGATTGTGGTAATCCAAGGGCCGTCCTCGAGGTTAACAATGATATCACGGGACAGAAGCGGCTTGAGCGACAGTTGAGCCTGAAGAAGAATGAATTAGAAGAGCAGTTACGGATCGTTGATCTAGCCCATGTGTTGATCCACATTTAACTCAAACATCAAAGTATAAAAAAATTAGGCGGCATATTAAGAAGCGGGACTTTTGATCAGCCCAATATTACCATATATTTACCAGATTCATCTCGTAGATTCATCTCTCTGGATGCCCGCAGATCGCCTTTTCGATTCTTCACAAGCTTTTACTATTTTTGTAATATTATCAATAGCCCTAATCCAATCCCCATACAATTTCTCATCGCCCGATCGGTTTGCAATGGTGTTGTTGAGGTTTGCATAGCCGTGGCCATCCACAAACACTTTTATACTCAAACTTTTAAACTTCTTCTGGTATACAAGCGGTTGTTATGGAAAAGCGTGTTGTCAAGAAGAAGGGCGCTGATAAGACTAAGGCGGAACTGTTGGTTGAGCTCGATGCTACTCGTGGCCAGGTTTCCCGGTTGAAGGATATTGTCAGGCGTTATGAGCGGGTGGCGGAGAGGAGGGACGTGTATCGTAGCCTGTATGATCTCGAGGTTAAGAGGGATAGTGTGGAGTCCCTTCGCAAGGAGTTGCGGGAGAAGCAGATGGAGGTTGATCTTCGGGGTGAGGAGTTGGAGGTCCTGGAGGAGGAGTTGCGGGTGCAGCTGGAGGAGCTCAGCGTCAAGGATGATACCCTATTCAGGGCTGAGGGTGCGCTACAGGAGAGCGAGGCGCGGTTCCGGGCTGTGCATGAGAACTCTCTTGATCGCTTCACGATCCTTAAACCGGTCTACGACCGTGGAGAGCTCGTTGACTTCACCTACGTCTACCAGAATGCCCGTGCCGCCAGGACCACGGGATACCTGCCGGAAGAGCTGGTCGGCCGCCGCTTTACTGATGTCTGGCCTACGTTTCTGCAGACTCGTTTCTTTACGATGTACAAGCAGGCGGCGGAAACCGGGCGGGTGTTGGAGTTTGAAGAACTCTATCACGCGGATGGGGTGGATGACTGGTTTAGGGCCACGGTCACACCGGTCCCCGACGGCATTGCCATTTCGACGCAGATTATCACCGAGCGGAAGCGGGCCGAGGAGAGCCTGCGGGAGAGCGAGGAGAAGTATCGCTCGCTTTTCAACACGATGAGCGAGGGATTTGCGGTGATAGAGGCTATTAATAGCGATGATGGTTGTCCATATGATTTCCGCTTTATTGATGGTAATCTGGCATACGTGCGGAGTGTGGGATTGCCCAGCGACCAGCTTGTCGGCAGGACCGTGCGGGAAATAAACCCGAATATCGAGCAGAGCTGGATTGACTTTTTCAGTAAAGTGGCCGTAACGGGAGAACCCGGCCGTTTTGAAGAATATTCTAGCTACTCAGACCGCTGGATAGAAGTCTACGCATTCTCCTCCCGCGAGGGGCAGATCGCATTTTTAATTGACGACATCACCGGGCGCAAGCGGGCCGAGGAGGCGCTCCGGGAGAGCGAGACGCGGCTGTATCAACAGCGCGTGTTCCTGGAATGCCTGATTGAAAATGCCGGTTCTGGTATTGCCGTCCTCCAGGGAAAGGAGCTGCGCTATACGCTGGTTAATCCCGTGTACCAGGCTATCGCCCCACATATTCCCATGATTGGCAAAACCTATCGTGAAGTGTTCCCCGAGGCTGCAGAAGTTGGTGCGGAAGAACGCACCCGCCGCGTCATTGATACAGGAGAAACCTGGATAGTAGAGACTTACCATGGCCCCATTCAGGGTAAACCCGACGCGAGATGGCAAGGGACGATTGTGCGTCTTCCTGTCGAAGAAGGCCAGGAATCATCCGTGATCTCAATCGTATGGGACGTCACCGAGCGCTGGCGGGCTGAGGTGATAGTGCGGGAGAGCGAACAACGCCTGCGCGAAGCTCAACGAATAGCCCATATTGGTAGCTGGGAATGGAATCTTCAAACTGGCGAGGTCTCCTGGTCGCCGGAGAGCTACGCGATACACGGGATAAGCGAGGACTCGGACGCACTGACACCCGACTTGTTAATCAGTCAAACCCATCCGGATGACAGGGAGAAGGTAAATGCCGCCATTTCCCGGGCTATTTCGGAGGGCACGTCCGCTGACCTCGATTATCGCATTGTGCGTCCCGACGGCACAACGCGGGTGATCCATGCAATGGGAGCTGTAACTGAGTTCGATAACGAAGGAAAGCCATTGATGATGGTGGGCACAAACCAGGACATCACCGATCGAAAGCGGGTCGAAGAAGCTTTAAAAGAGAGTGAAGAGCGTTTTAGAGTGCTTAGTGAAACATCTCCTGTTGGGATAGGCGTGGGTTCATGGGATGGCAAAATTGTCTACACCAATCCTGTATATGATCGTATTTTGGGTTATGATCCTGGTGAGCTTATTGGCAGGAGGTCCGCGGATGTCTATTGGAATCCTGAAGAGAGGATGTCATGGTATCAGACTTGGATTGATGAGGGGGTGGTCCGGAATATTGAGGTACAGTTCAGGAAAAAGGACGGCACCCCGGTCTGGGTTTCCATGAATATTTCGCGTGTTTCCTTCATGGGCGAGGTTGCGGGAGTGGGTGTGGTCCAGGATATCACTGAGCGTAGGAAGATGGAACAGTTGCTGAAGGACAGCGAAGAGCTGACGCGAACGGTTCTTAATATGTCCCGCGATGGCTTGTACCGTTTTAATTATAAGACCGGACTTATGGATTACTTTAGTCCCGCAGTCGCCGACATTTTGGGTTTTACCGTGGAGGAATTAGTTGGCATTAGCGGTGCTACGGTGCAATCAATGGTTCATCCTGACGACGTGCCCGGTGTACTGGTTGCAATTAAGCAACTTGAGAATACCGGAGAAGCTTCGGCCGAGTATCGGGAGATGCGAAAAAATGGTGAGTACATATGGATATCGAATCATATGTCCCTCGTAAAGGACGACAAAGGCAATCCTCTCTACCGTTATGGTAACGTCCGCGATATCACCGAACGCAAGCGAGCCGAGGATGCGTTGCGGAACACTCTGCAGCGGTTCTATACTATTCTTTCGAACATGCCCGGAGCCCTCCTGCTGATCTCAGAGGAAGGCCGGGTCGAGTATGTCAATGATAAGTTCTGCAGTTATTTCAACCTTAGCGAAGGACCCACAGGGTTGGTGGGAGTTGCCGCGCCGGATTTCACAGAGAAAGTTAAAGGGATCTTCAAGAACCCCGAGGTGGACTTGCGGATAGAGGAGCTTGTGGGACGATGGGAGCCTGTGATCGGCTGTGAGGTTGCGATGAGCGA
>DATHCY010000265.1:0-3885 GCA_035319305.1 Methanocella sp. | reverse complement strand
CGGCTGGTGATCTTGGCCTTTCCGATCTCGGTGGTGACGACAGCGCCCTTGGTCAGGTAGTTGCGGCGCACGTAGTTCTTGTTGGCCGGGTTTTCCGACACTGTGGTCATCTTGACCTTCTGCGTCTTGCCGGTCTTGTGGTCGGTGACGTTGACTAACTCGTCCTTGAGGATCCGGACCTTGTTGCCGTTGCCCATGAGATTGACGATCTTACTTTTTTGAGGTCCGATGACTGGCATAGTGAAATCCCTGCCGAGCTCAAACTTTTTCTTGCCGCGATTCAGCCTGAGCCTGCCGCCGGACGCCTTCCTTACGGATTTACCCTGATACTTCATGATGTTAACCTCGGTGATCTATAATGAGTACCACCTTAGTAACGCGTTCATAGGATATATAAGTTAGGCTTATTCGGGTGGTATTCTGTTAAAGTTTACCCGTCTAATGATATGGCTACTATATAAAGATGCTGGATGTCAACCGGGGATCTACATTATGATTTATAACGATTAAGATACAAGTGATTACCATGGGAATCATTCAGGAATTCAAGGATTTTCTTAACGAGTACAAGGTCGTCGGCCTGGCGGTCGCGTTCATCATGGGTGCCGCGGTCACGACGCTGGTCCAGTCGCTGGTAAACGACATTATCATGCCATGCGTCAACCCAGTCCTTGCAAGTGCTGGTACGGACTGGAAGAATGCGACCGCCACCATGGGCCCGGTGGAATTGAGGTACGGTTCCTTTACTAGCAACATGATCAACTTTCTGATCATCGCTTTCATCGTGTTTATGATCGCAAAAATTGTGCTGAAGGAAACCAAGGTCATGAAGAAGTGAACTACCCCGCCCTAAAGGGCGGGGCTTCCTGCTTCATGGTTAAATCTAAGCCGGATTGATTGATCCAACCCTCCGATAACAGCACCCCGATTTAAATGAGCTTACAGGTCTCGCATCTTCTTTTATTCAACTCGGCCAACACCAAAAATACTGTTGAAGGATGGTCGCCGGCACGTTGTAAAACTTTACTATACCGATTTCAATATAGTCGTTCTTGAATCTGGGCAACCATATTTGCACGCATCACACACAATTTGATTTCTGTATTCCGGTATATTTCCAAGAGTTTGTTATATGCGGACCTACACTTATCTGTAGCGCCGACTATTTTCCTGGATGTTTTGATTTGGGTAGAATCGGTGTTTGTAGGATAACTGCATCATTAGTTGATTGCCCTGTCTTGGAACTTGAGCTTGTCACGCATGGGTTGGAAGTGTTATGCGAGGGGGCTACCATCCCCGGGCCTTTAGGCCGGAGTCTCCCTCCCCTTCCCCCCCTCCGAACTCCCCGCTGATAAATGATCGAAATCTCCGCTTTATGGTTATCCACGCCTTAAAGTAGATAGCCTTAAACAGCTTATAGACAATTTGTTTGTGTATGCTCAAGGAGTACAATAAAAAGAAGATCGAGGATCCGGACAGCCCTGAGGGGTTGGTGTCCGTCGGTAATGTGCGGGCTATGAGCGGCCTGTACGATTCGGCGGTCGATCACTTCAGGAAAGCCCTAGAGATCAGGCCGCAGTGTGACGAAGCGCACTATGGGCTTGCGTGTGTATACTGTGCCATGGGAAACCTTGAAGGGGCGGAGAAGGAGTATCTGGAAACATTGAGGATCAATGACGCCCACCCTGGAGCTCATAGCGACCTGGGTAACCTGTACCTGTGCGTTGGCCGTCTTCCAGAAGCCGTTGCCGAGTTGCAGAGGTCCCTGGAGCTCGACGGGAAACAGCATGTTGCCCACTATCGGCTGAGTTTGGCATACCTGCGCATGAACCGTGATGACGAGGCTATCAGCGAGCTGAAAGCAGCGCTGGAGCTAAAACCATCATACTCCGAAGCTCACACGGCGCTGGGGCGGACATACGGGCTTCTGGGGAAGCCGGATGAGGCGATCGAAGAGTTCAGTCGTGTTGTCGAGCTGAACTCGCAGGATGCTGTGGGCCATTATGATCTGGGCCTGGCTTTGTCCATGAGAGGCGATCTCGGAGAGGCGAACCGGGAGTTCGCCGAAGCGATCCGCCTCGATCCGGAGTTCTCCGACCCACATGTCTCAATGGGTAATAACCTGCTGACAGGCGGAGAGCAGCTGAACGAGGCGGCATTCGAGTACAGGGAAGCGATCCGGCTGAACCCGTACATGGAAGAGCCCCACTATAAGCTGGCCGAAGTGTACGAGCGAAAAGGCCTGATGGGAGAGGCAATCAAACAATACAGGGAAGCCCTGGCGATCAGTCCCGGGATATTCGAGGCCCATTTCAGGCTGGGCATAATCCATATGAACATAGGGAGGCTGGAAGAGGCGGTGCGAGAGCTTGCGGCTGCAGCAGAGGTAAAACCCGACAGTGCGAAAGCGTACCACGAACTAGGCAACGCGTTTTCGAAGATGGGGTTCCCCGACGACGCACAAAAAAATTATGATAGGGCAGCAGCGCTGGATCCGGTATATGCCCGACCGCCGGCAGGTAAGCCAAAGGATACCACCTAAAGGTTAGCCGTTTCCCGCCTGCTGCGAGAGGGAAAAAATTCCGGCGCCAAAGGGTTCTGTTATCCGCCTTTCTTGAACTTTGCCGTAGCCAGATCATTCTTCGCTTCTATGTTATCCGGATCGATCTTTAGTATGGCCTCGAACTCCCCGATTGCGTCGTCGTAGTTCTTTTCTGCCATGTATAGGCTGCCCAGGTTATACCGCGCCAGGATAAAGTTGCTATCGAAATCGACGGCCTTTTTATACATGGATATCGCACGGGCAGGATCCCCTTTACGGGCGTAGTCCCAGCCCAGACGATTATAAGCATCGGGAAATTCAGGGTCGATGCGGATGGTCTCTTCATATTCACTTATAGCCTCGTCGATCAGGCCTTTTTCGTCCAGCAGCATGCCCAAGTTATACCGGGCTTCAATGAAATCCGGGCTGAGCTTGATCGCGATGCGGTAGTTTGTGATGGCCTCTGTCAGCTGGCCTTTATCGGATAGTGTGACCGCAAGGTTATAGTATGCATCCGGGTTCTCAGGGCCGGACCGGATTGCTGCGCGGTACTCTTTTTCGGCTTCCAGCACCTTGCCCCGGTCTGCGTACGAGCTCGCCAGCAGCATATGGGCATCGTAGTAGTCCGGGTTCAGCTTTATTGCCTCGTTCAGCTCTTCGATGGCATCATCAAGGTAGCCGGCCGCGGATAGCGCGAGGGCAAACCCGACCCTGGCTTCGGGCATCTCCGGGGCCATCTTGACCAGCGCGGTGAACTCCGGAAGCGATTCATCGATAATGCCCAGTTCATTAAGCGCGATCGCCAGGCTCAGCCGCGCTTCGATATAATCGCTCTTCAGCCGTACCGCTTTCCTGTACTCTTCCACTGCTTTCGAGGTTTCCCCCATCGCATCATACGCGATACCCAGGCTATAGTGAATTTCGGCACTATCAGGCTTCAGACGGGACGCTGCTTCGAGTTCCTTCGCAGAATCGCCATATCTGCCTTTGATCCCGTAAGCTAGCCCCAGCGCACGCCTCGCGTCCGCGCTGTCCGGGCTATCCTTCACTGCCTTCTCATAAGTGCTGATCTCGAGATCGATATCGTACCCCATAAAATCACAGTCGGTTAAGTATTAGCACCTTGGAAATATATAGGTTCCCGAGGCAGCAAGCGGTATAGTCCCTCCTGAAAGGTCTTGTGCCATGCTGTAGCGGAACCGGATCATATCTAATTTAGCATGATCAAGCGGGCGATCTCAGAGATTCTGGCGATCAATGGACTCTCCCACGAAGCGTCATAGGCAAATGTGTATCCGGCGCCGGGATGTGATAGCATGAAATCTATGATGTTCTGCAGCGTC
>DATHCY010000264.1:0-7453 GCA_035319305.1 Methanocella sp. | reverse complement strand
ACGCTCATCTCGTTCCTATGGATCGTGACGATCCTGATCAGCGTCATGATCCTACCCCATTTTCTGGATCCAAAATTCGATCTGGGCCACATCATCTTCACAGTCGCTTCCGCCCAGGGCAACGTAGGGCTATGGGTGGGGTTTCCAGACCCTTCCACCCACTGGGCTGCCAAAGCGATCCTGATGATCAACATGTGGATCGGGCGATTAGAGATCATCCCAGTCACGCTGTTGTTGCGATATCTGTTTAAAGGGTTCCGAGTGTAAACGATAATCCGCCAAAAGTCACATGTTTGCACGGAAGTCAACCACACCCTTTAGGGTGGGGCTTGTCATCGCCGCAGTTTTGACAATTTTGATTCTTTTGATTCGGGAGAAGGTTGCTCGGTGTCCCAGCCAAGCCTTATTCGTTCTGGTCTGTTGACGGGACCACTACTGGCTATCTGTTTCACAACAGAATCGCCAGCTACTTTTCAGAGTGTATTGATAGGCGATTCAATCCCCGGCCCGAAGCCGGAGTCTTCTCACTCCCCCTTAACGCTCATCAGATAAAATGTTAGTAGCAATGCTTATAGCTTGAAAAAGTAGAAGAGCATCTACATAACTAATTGGTGGCTGCTAGGGTGGAAAACGAAGCGTTAGTGCTGGAGACTTTACTGACCATCTGCCTGCTCCTCTTCGCCGCGAAGGTCGGCGGTGAGATCGCGAGGCGGCTGAAAGTAGCGAGGGTCGTAGGGGAACTGCTGGCAGGCGTCCTGCTGGCGCCGACCCTGCTCGGGGGAGCACACCTTTTCGGCGTCCAGCTGATCAACATTAATGACGCCGTATACGTGTTTGCCCAGCTAGGGGCTGTGATGCTACTGTTCTTGGTGGGTCTGGAGACGAAGTTCGCCGATTTCAAGAAAAGTGGCGTGACAGCTACTATTACGGCGATCGGCGGCGTTATCGTGCCCTTTATTCTGGGCTATGGCCTTGTGATCTGCTGGGGCTATTCTCGGAACGAGGCGCTTCTGGTGGGTGCTGCGCTTACGGCGACTAGCATCGCGATTACTGTCAAGGTGCTTAAGGATATTGGCAGGGATAGGACCAAAGAGAGTAATATACTTGTAGGCGCGGCCGTAATCGACGATGTGCTTGGCCTGATCGTGCTGGCGATCGTGCTTGGCTTGGTCCGGAGCGGATCGGTGGATATTGTTTCCATAGCCTGGATCTCGGTGAAGTATATCGGGTTCTGGGTCATCATGACCTTGTTCGGCGTGTTTGTCGTTTCGAAGATCATCGATCAGCTCTGCGATAGAGATGATGGCGTGTCGGCGTCCCTTAAAAAAGGTGAGCGTGGGATAAAGCATGTTGGAGCGCCGGAAGCCTCCATCCTGGCTATGTGCTTCGGCTTCGCCTACATTTCGGGCTTGGCCGGCCTTTCCCTTATCTTAGGTGCGTTTGCTGCCGGCATGTCCGTGGCGGAAACGAAGATCCTGAGCGTGATTTATGAAATGACCGAGAAGGTTAACTTCCTTATGGCCCCCCTGTTCTTCGTGGTGACGGGGACACTGGTCGACCTTTCGGGGCTTACCATAAATTCGCTGATCTTTGCTGCCTTGTTGATTCTGCTGGCCATGATCGGGAAGATTATAGGCTGCGGAATACCGGTGCTGCTCAAGACACGGGATATGAAACAGGCGATCATCGTCGGCCTGGGTATGATGTCCCGGGGGGAGGTGGGCCTGATCGTAGCGGGCATGGGCGCCGCCTCCAGGGTGTTCTCCAACGACGTGTTTTCAGCCGTGGTGCTGATGGTCGTCGTCACCACTATCGTGACGCCGGTGGCCATGACTTCGGCGTACAAGATCTTGAAGATGGGACCGGTCGAGACAGGCAAAACGGTGGTGTGATGAGCGCTGCCTCTCTTGTCAAATTGCCTTTTGGTTCGGCGCTCTTCTCATTGTCCGGGGCTATCCTTTTCGTAGGTAACCGTGGCGGGGGAAGTAGGCGACGCCCCCTTCCACCATCTTTTCCACCCACTCGTCGAACTTTTTCCTGGAGATACCTTGGAGTGATACCTTTGTCCAGTACTCTTCTATGGAGACGTCTCCGTTTTCCGATAGGTCATCGAAAGCCTCGATCAGCAGCGCCTGCTGCCCTTTTTTGCGTGACTGTCGGGCCTCTTCTCTCATCATCTCCTCTACCTGCCGCTTGTCATCGGCAAAGCGCTTGTCTTCGATGCTCGTCGCTATATCGATATCAAGCGCATATGTGTTTCCCTCATCGAAGGTCGGGTCGCCGCAGATGTGGGCGTTGATCGAGCCCCTCATAGCTTGGGCCTGCCTGAAGTCATCTGTGGCTAGAAAAACTCGTAGCTTAGCGGCTTCGTGTCTTTTGTTGCAGTGGCGGCATGAAACTGTCTTCGGCCCGGGCTCTGTGATGAACGGAACCCGGCAATCGGGGCACACCACCACGGCATATTTAGGCATAGTCATGAAAAAGGCTGGGGGAGTATAAATAGCTTGACAGGCCGGGCTGGATATGTTGCCAAAAACTTTTTAAGTTCGTAACCATACGAATTAATTGGGGAGCTTATGAAACGGAAAATCATCAGCATCGACGAAAGCAAATGCACAGGATGCGGACACTGCATCCCGGACTGCCCTGAAGGAGCCATTCAGATCATCGACGGCAAGGCACGACTCATCAGCGACCTGTTCTGCGACGGCCTAGGCGCATGCATCGGAACATGCCCAGAGAGCGCGATCAGCATCATCGAACGCGAAGCTGCCCCCTATAACGAAAATGAGGTAATGGAAAACATCGTTCGCCAAGGCACGCCAGTGATCAAGGCCCACCTCGAACATCTTGCCAGCCACGGGCAGACAGATCTATATAATCAAGCGATCGAATACCTGAAAGGGCATAAAATCACTATCCCCGACAATTTGCATGCAGATCACCCGTCGCCAGATCATGGACCGCACAGGACCTGCCCAGGATCGGCAGCGAGAAGCATTCCACGAAACGACCCTCATCTCAACCGACATCGATCCGAAAAGGCCGAATCCGAGCTTCGACAATGGCCAATACAACTCAAGCTCCTGAACCCATCAGCCCCATATTTTGACCATGCAGATCTACTGATCTCGGCGGACTGTGTCCCATTCGCCTATGCAGGATTCCATGTGAGTCTCCTTCATAGCAAGATCCTGATCATATTCTGCCCGAAGCTGGATTCTAACATGGAAGAATATGTCGCAAAGCTGGCAGAGATCTTCTCGAGACACACGATCAGATCAATCACGGTTGCCCAGATGGAAGTTCCCTGCTGTAGCGGCGTGCGTCGTATCGTGGACCAAGCGCTGGAACGGTCGGCGAAACAGATCCCTATCAGCGAAACAACGATCACAATACAGGGCGAGGTTCTATTAAAACCGGGCTAGCGCATTATCGTGACGGCTCCCACTTCTAACCATGGGCTTTTAGGGTCTTTCAACCATAGCATTTTCAACCGATATGACAAAGATTAGGAGTAGTATGTAGTTTACAGTCAAAAATTTACGAGATCCAGGGTTCATCCCACCGCTAAAGCCTACGGGTGGAGAAACGCCACGACCCCACTATCCTAAACGCACTTGCTCATCACGAAATCGGCAAGCTCCTTACTTTTATTCATGTCGGTCATCAGCGTGTCGAACTTCGCCACCTCAAAGTCATAGCCTGAAAGGTCCGTACCATCCCGTTCGTCCATGATAAAGACATCCACGATATCTTTGTACTTCTCAGCCACGCCTATAGTGGACGGCTCAAAGCCGCAGGCCTTCATCAGCTTCGCAGCGGGCCCACTGACCGGCCGGTCACCGATGAACGGGCTGACGGCAACTACAAATTTGACCTGCAACGCATCCCGTACGCCATCAAGCGCCAGGATCGGGCCGATACTAGTGATCGGGTTGCTGGGCCCGATGATGATGTTATCCGACATGCCCAGCACATCCATGACTTCGTCCGTTGGCTTCAGAATGCCCAGAAGCTTGACATCTTTCACCTCCGGCTCACCCCGGAAAGTAATCCAGAAGTCCTGGAAGTGAATGTCACCTTCGGGGGTGCCGATCACCGACGTCACGTCCTCCTCGCTCATAGGCAGAACACGAGCCTTTACCTCGAACTCGTCACATAACTCCAGAGTCACCTCAGTCAGAGTGCTACCGTACCGCAGCAGCTCTGTCCTAATAATATGCGTCGCCCGGTCCTTATCACCGATCATAAGTTCTTCATAGTGGCCCATGGCCTTAAGCGCGTTATGGGTGCTGAACGTATCGCCCTTGACGCCCCACCACTTATCGTCATCGATCACGCCAGCGAGCGTATAAATCACCGAATCGATATCCGGAGTGATCTTGTTTCCTGAGGCATAGATATCTTCAGCCGTGTTAACTATGACCGCCAACTCATCACTATCCCTTAAGCCTCGAAGCAACTTCGGGGTGCCCGTTCCGCCTGATAACACCGTGAGCATCATATAACCATGGTCGTACAGGATGATAATACTTTATTTATCTACTCAACCCCGTCGCATCGACTGAATCTGCTGGAGTATTACCCATCGGCCACCATTTTTTCCGCACTGGCCCGTACGGCGCCCACCATATAACTCTTATTTCGTCGGGTAACGCCGATGTAATCGAACTTGTTGATGCCCCTGTAGTCCACGCCGTTCAGGTGGAGGAATAGCTTTTCCATATTCGACAGACAGGAGAGCGTACAGTGTCCGGTGCCCCCCGCAGCCGCCACGCAGACGAACGGCTTGCCTCGCACGTTATTCGGGATAGCCCCGGCTTCGCATCTCCGAAGGCGGTCGAAGAACGCCTTCGCAGGCTCGCTCATGTCCCACCAGTACACCGGAGTAACCACGATGAACCCTCCTGCATCGCCCACCATCGCCTGCAACGCCTGGAAATCGTCCTTCATCTGACACTCATGATCCTGCCCGCAAGTCCCCCACCCCCGGTTGCAAGCCCTGCACCGGGAAATATCAAGGTCGCTCAGCCGCACCATAATAGCCTCTCCGCCGGCAGCTTCAACGCCCTGCCCGGCCGCGCTGGCGCACTCTGCCGTCAGGCCATTCCGGTTCGGGCTGCTAGTAATAACAAGTACCTTCATGGATAGTAGCACCGGTTTCTGGATAAGCTTATAGTATAAAAAATAGTTGGATCCAGTCCGGCGTATATCGGCCGGAATACATCGGTAGATTTTGCCGGTAATAAAATATAGTATCAGGTTATTTTTAATTATATGAGCCCTATACGGGACCCGATCCATGGCTACATAGATGTCAGGCCGTCCATCGAAAAGCTGCTGGATACCAAAGTCGTCCAGCGCCTGCGTAATGTCAAGCAGCTGGGCTGGACAAACCTCGTGTACCCAGGGGCCAACCATACCAGATACGAGCATTCGATAGGAACCTATTACCTGGCAGGTCGGCTGACTGCAGGCCTGACCGGCGAAGAGCGCCGCGAGATCGAAATCGCGGCGCTGTTACACGATATCGGGCACGGACCGTACTCGCACGATTGCGAAGAGGTGATCGAGAAGTACGCCCGAAGAACTCATACTGAGATCAAGTTTCTGCTTGACAGTCCGGAGATCGCCGGCATCATCGAAGCTCAGGGAATCAAGCCGTCAGTCATCGCGGCCCATATCCAAGGGGAGTCTCGGATCGGTCAGATCATTAACGGCACTCTCGATGTGGACCGCATGGACTATCTGATTCGGGATGCATACTATACTGGCGTTTCCTATGGGATCGTCGATGTCGAGCATCTGTTGCGAAACCTGGGCTTCCACGATAACATGCTGGTCCTGTATCATCGGGGGCTCAAGTCCGCAGAGGCGCTGCTGATGTCACGATTCCTGATGTACCCGTCGGTCTACAACCACCACGTGGGCCGCATCGCCGGCGCCATGTACGTTAATGCGTTAGAGGTCGCCATTGACTCAGGCAGGCTGGACCCGTTTGAACTGCAGCTGATGGACGACTATGAGATCAACGTCAGGACGAGGAACATGACCGGTTATCCGGGAGAAATCCTGCGGCGTCTGAACAGGCGCGAACTATTCAAGCGTGCACTATACGTAGGCTTTGACTCTGTCGACAGAACCATCATACGATATACCAAGGCTCGCCGAGAGATCGAGGCTGAGATCGCCCGGATCGCGGGCATAGACAAGGGCTATGTGTTGGTCGATATCCCTAAAGTGCCGGAGTTTAGGGAGCGCAACATGAGGGTGCTTACCGAGAGCGACCAGCTGAAATATATCGACGATGTCTCCAGTTTGGCCCGAATCGTTGAGCACTCCTACACGGACGACTGGCGCATGGGCGTTTACACGCTGCCCGAATACCGGGAGAAAGTAGGTCAGATCGCCCGGGACTACTTCAATGTGGAAAAAGCGCCTCGCCAAAGCAAGCTGGAGGTCGCGTGACCGCCGGAGAAACTGGCCTCGAGAGAACACGCGGGCGACTGTCCCTGAAGCTGGATGCGAAAAGGCTCGGAGGCGACCTGCTAGTTGTGATCACCGGCGGCGCGGCCCATATTGGCGCAGTCGGGGCCGGCACGAACTGCAATAACATGGCGAGCTCTTCGGTCATTACGCTACCCGGCCACAGGGACGACAGGATAGCTAAGGATGCTGCAGAGCGGATCTCCCGAAAAACCGGGTCAAACTGTGTCGTAGTGGTCGGAATACACTATGATCGTATCACTGATCAGGAGATCAAAGAGCTGATTATCATGGGCAATTCGCTAATCGACGAACTGGAGGAGATTTTATGAACCGGATCATCATAGGTATAACAGGCGCCAGCGGGGTACAATATGGTATCCGGCTTCTCGAAGTGCTGGATGGACATGCGGAGACGCACCTGATCATGTCTAGGCATGCCAGGGAGATCATTGAGTGCGAAACTGATATCCCAATGGATCACATTGTTCGGATGGCCACGTTCCATTACGAGGACGATAATTTTATGGCGCCCGTGGCCAGCGGCTCCTATCGCTGGGATGCTATGGTGATCGTCCCGTGCAGCATGAAGACACTGTCATCCATTGCCACAGGCCTCGCCGATACACTCATCAGCCGGGCGGCCGACGTGACGCTGAAAGAAGGCCGCAAGCTCGTCATCGTGCCCCGCGAGATGCCCCTGAACCTAATCCACCTAGAAAATATGGTCAAGCTCAAACAGTCTGGCGTCGCCGTTATGCCCGCATGCCCGGGCTTCTACAACCGCCCGAAGACCATTGACGACCTGGTCGATAACGTTGTCGGCCGGATCTTAGACCAAATCGGCATCGATAACGAGCTGTTCCAGCGATGGGGCGAGCCCGGGAGGAGAGAAAAGGACACGTTGCCTTCCAAATACAATATTCCACACTGAACTTCCCATTTTTTTATCCGTGCTTTGGCG
>DATHCY010000263.1:0-11729 GCA_035319305.1 Methanocella sp. | reverse complement strand
TGCGTCTGTCATGTCCCAGAATGGATAATGGATGCTCCCTGTTGGAACGTTGATCTCCGGTGCTTTGCTGGGGTTATTTGATGCTGTTGGGGTTGCTGTTGGGGGTTTTCCTGTCGGTGCTTTGCTGGGGTTATTTGATGCTGTTGGGGTTGCTGTCGGGGGTTTTCCTGTCGGTGCTTTGCTGTTCGGTGCTTTGCTGGGGTTATTTGATGCTGTTGGGGTTGCTGTTGGTGTTGGGGTTGCTGTTGGCGATGGTATGACGATGTTCAGGTCTACTACTGGGTATGGGGGGTTAGCCGGTGTCTGTAGTGGGGCGCTGTTGGCTGAGTATCCTTTGTAAGATGCGGTGATTCTGCCGTCGGCGAGCGGTCCTGGTTTGATTTTATACATTCCTTTGCCATCGGTTGTGGTGGACTTGCCGAACCCGGTGACTGTCACTCCACTCTGTGGTACGCCATTAACCGAGATGCAACCGGTCACAGGGCTGGTGTGCTTGGCCGCCGTTGCAAGCGGCGCAAAGCTGCTTACCGATAGTGCGACCACCAGTATGGTAGCCAGAAAAAGATGGATCTTCCCGTTCATCGTATTTATCATATCCCGTGCAAGCATTAATATACAAATCATTTATATTAATATGTATTGCTTTTTACGAAATTGTACCGATCGCCTGCCATAAAGCATAGGTTTCTACAGGCAGCCGCCGATGATCGAGCGGAATAGGCAGCTATCGATCAATAAGAAAATAATGCCGCAGCCACAACCGGCACCAGATGGGCGATTAACCCGCTGACAAGCAGCGCCAGTAGAATGGTGAGCGCCGTGACCTTTACGGTATCCGTCAAACCCAGCACCCGTTTTAGCATGGCTATGGAGGCGAGGCATGGAATGTAGATGGTCGTAAATACAGCAAATACGTACATTTGCAACGGGGTCATCGCTGTTGCGAGCCCATGGATACTCGCAGTATTTGCGGCTACTGCAAGCGTTTCTAGCGCCATCTCCTTCCGCAGAACGCCGAAGATCAGAGCAGTAGCGCTGAATTCTGGCAGCCCCAGCCACCCATGGGTGACCGGCGCCAGCAGCGTATTCATAAGCGCCAGAAAGCCGATGAACTGCAACACGCCCAGCACAGCACTGCCCACTATTAGTAACGGGAAGGCTACGTAGACAAACTCCTTCATCTGCAGCCAGGTCTTGTTGATCACATCCGTCAGTTCCGGCACCCGCAGTGGCACCATCTCCATCACGAAGCCGGTCTCCTCCCCCTTGACTGTCCGGCCCAAGATGTAGCCGACGAGGACAATCAGCACCAGCATCAGCAGGTAGATCGACAGCCCGGCCCAGATCGAGATAAATTTCGCCACCAACCCAAGGATGACGACGCTACGCGCTGAGCACGGGACCATACTGACCAGCGTGGCCGTAATGATCCGTTCCCTGCGGGTCTGCAGGGACCTGGTCGCCATGATCGCCGGTACGCTACAGCCGAACCCAAGAACCATCGGGATCATGGCCCGGCCATGCAGCCGGAACCTGTGCATGATCTCATCCAGCAGGAAGGCTGCCCTAGTGAGATAACCGGAATTCTCCAGAACGGCCATGAGCAGGTAGAACGTCATGATGTAAGGCACTACGATACTCAGGCCTGCCTCCACGCCGATCAGAGTGTAGATCACCACGATCGAAAGGATCGGGTAAGGAGCCTGCCAAGCTTTGGCAGGGTTGAGGATATATGCATCGAACACATTGCTGATCAGGTCCTCGACGAACCCGCCGACGAAGAAGACGACCAACAGCATGCTGAGGACGATGGCTGCCAGGATGGCGAAGCCCCATAGGGGATGGACAAACAGGCCGTCCATCCGCTCCCTCAGACCCGTGTGTGGCTCGGTGCGCTTGCGCATGACGCTCCGTGCGATAAGCCCCGCGTCGCTGTACCGATTGCCAGCCAGAAGTTCCAGCACCGGTGCATCGTGGGTACTCATAATCTCATCACGCATCATTCCGATGGCGGTCGAGATCTCTTCCGGGTATCCTTCTGTCCTGCCGCCGGAGAGTAAGATAACCGCCTCGTTTCGCCGTAGTCCCATGGACTGCAGCTGGGCGATGTACCCCTCGACATGCCGATCATAGCGTACATGGCGCTGGCCCCTATGATCGGGCAGGTTTCGGAACGCGTGCATCAGTTCCTCCAGTCCCGTGCCTTTCCCGGCGGAGGTAGGGATCACTACGGTTCCGAGGAGATGGGATAGCTGCTCCGCGTCGACGTCGACGCCGATCATGGCCGCCTCATCCACCATGTTGAGGGCGACTATGACCGGTATGTCCAGTTCCAGCAGTTCCAGCGTCAGGTATAGGTTTCGCTCCAGCCGGGTGGAGTCGATGACATTCAGAATGACATCCGGCCGCTCGTCCTGCAGGTATTTGATCACAGTCTGCTCTTCTGGGATAGCCGTGTCCAGAGAGTAGATGCCCGGCAGGTCCGAGAGGTTCAGCGAGATATCATCGTGCATCACTCTGCCATGGGCCACTTCCATAGTGGTGCCCGGATAGTTGGAGATCAGAACGCCTATGCCGGTCAGCCGGGAAAAGAGCGTGCTCTTGCCCACGCTAGGATTGCCGATTAGGGCGACCTTGAGCGCTTTTATCCGCGTCATCCGATCACGTTCGGCGCTACCCTCGATACTAGAATTCTGCCGGCAATGTCCCTGCCTATGGCGATCTCTGAGCCCTTGATCCGTACCAGCAGGCTGTTTGAGGGCAGCTTTTTCCTGACCAGCACCTGCACATCGGGCATAAATCCAAGCGAAAGCAGGTAGTCACGGGTGTTATTGTCCAGAGTAACCACCCTAATGACCCCCTCTTCGCCTTCCTCCAGGTTCAGCAGCGGGGTGGGGGCATCGGCACTTTCGCAGCATGGGCCTCTGGTAATGGGATGATCGTCCGGGCAATACCGGGGATGACCAAGGAACGAGCAGATTCTCTCCACAGTACCATCCGAGATCGTATGTTCCATCTCGCACGCCTCATCGTGTGCGGTATCGGTATCCACACCAAGAGTGCCAACCAGAAACGTCTCCAGCAGCTGGTGCTTGCGTTCCATCTCCACCGCCTTTGTCCTGCCTTCGCCGGTGAGCGAGGCGCCTTCATAGGGCACATAGTCGATATACCCCTGCTTTCGTAGCTTTAGCAACATCTCGGTTACGCTGGGCGGTTTGATGTCCATAGCAAGAGCGATGTCCCGGGTCTTGGCGCGGGCCCCTCCCCGGGTCAGGTATAGGATGGTCTCCAGATATTCCTCGGTGATGTTTTTCCTCATAAAGATCAGATTCAGTTAGGTATACCTAATTAGGTTTACCTAATATTAAATACTTTCTCATTCTTCGCGCTTGGCGTTCTCCCCTGCAGGGGTTTCTCACGAGAACCATGACAAGCTATCGCCAACATACACAGGAGACTGGGGATCATAGTCGTTGCTAAACCCAGGACCGTCAGATCGATTATTTCCTGAGTCTCAGGCAGCTAATAATGGGAAAGTTTATCCTGTAACGCATGAAACAATCACGCTGATATCATGGACATTTCCGTCATCGTACCGGCACTGAACGAAGAAAAGAGGATCCGCCGATGTCTGGATTCCATCAAGAGTCAGAAAACCCCCCATTCCTGGGAACTGATCGTCTCCGACTCAGGTAGCACCGATCGTACGGTTGAGATCGCCCGGGAATACACCGGCAAGGTGCATATATGTAGCGAGCGCGGCACCGCCAGAGCACGCAACGAGGGCGCTACGCTCGCCGAGGGCGACATTATCGTATTCATTGATTCAGACACCGAGGTGCTCCCGGACTACATGGAAACCGTCTGGAAGGCCTTCCAGGATAAACGCCTGATCGGCTGTTCCTGCGCCTTTAAATTCACAAGAAGGACCCCGAAGCTCCTCTTTGCTGAATATATCACTAATTCCTATTATGTCCTCCGCAGCATACTGAGCGGCGCCACACTTCCTGGCTTCAATATATGCATCCGACGCGAGGCTTTCCAGAAGATAGGGGGCTTCCGCTTATGCCACCTAGAAGACCTGGACATGAGCATCAAGCTGCGCCACATCGGCCGCACCAAGTACATCTCCCGTCGCAAGACCATCACCTCATCCAGACGGCTGGAAAAGGACGGCCTGTACGGGACATTGAAATATTACATGGACTTATTCGAACAAACCCAGAACCGCCGGCTCGGGTTCCATCCTATCAGGCTCCGCAAAGCCGAATACGACGACTATGTTCAGCGCGAATAGTAATCGACAGCCATCATTATGATATCGCAAGTTCAGAAACCCCCGATTAAATTAAATATGTGTAATTCCAAATTTGTTTATTACAATCCCAGGGAGTTGGTCCTAAGGTGACAGGTATTAAAAAGCCTGAGGGTGTATCTAATAAAGCCAAGGCAACACCCAGGCCAAAAACTACAGCTACAGCTACCAAGTCTAATGTGGCTTCCAAACCGAAAGCTACAGCTAAGTCTAAGACGACATCCATATCTAAATCTACAGCTAAGTCTAAGGCAGTATCCAAGCCCACTGCAGCCACAAAAGCAAAGACAACTACGTCGAAGGCAGCAGCCCGGCCGAAGACAACTGCAGCAAATGCTATAACAACAACGAAAACGAATGTGGTTGCTAAGGTTCCAGCGGCGCGAAAAATAGGCGAGATGGTATACAATGATGAACTCTTCGAAGCCCTATCCGAAATAATCTTGCAGGGCGGAGCTATCGATCTCGCTGTCGCGATGCCAGAGATCAAAAAACAACTGTTCGACTACGACATCTACATGGTATCCTTCCTCAACGACCAAGAAATCGGCAACATAGTGAAAGGACTGGCTGAATCCTGCAGGGTCGACGCGAAAGACCTCACAGATCTGCTGCTCGCGCTGCGAGACAGCGCGAAGGTGTTCGTGGATATCGCTAGCAAGCACAACTCTGTACGAGCATATATCGATCGGGCAATAGAGCTGGATGGCAAGGTGGCGGGCATAAGTCATATCAAGGAATCGTTTTCAGGCGGCTCATACTGCATCAGGAACCTGGATTCGATATCCTGTGAAAGTTTCCTGGCGCTCTTCTGAACGAACGATGAAATGAACGCCCGGACGGATCCACCATTGAAGGCTGCAAGAGCTGCTGCCATCACATATTTGTATTTAGATGTCCTTTTTTAGAGTACATGGTGACAACATCGAAGCTGTTCTGTCCCAGGTGCGGGAAAGAGACGGAGGCTGAAGGCCTGTGCAACGCGTGCTTCGCGGATAAGTACGTGGTGTTCCAAGTTCCGCAGGTTCTGGACGTAAAGATCTGTGCCAGATGTCCATCCTACCGTGTGGGTGAAGCTTGGGTACAGACCAGCCTCGATCAGTACGAGGATCTGGCGAAGAAGGCTGCCGCTAAGACCGTCCGCCTAGCACTGTCGGTCAGCAAAGAGGTGGACGGCCCGCAGATTACGGTGGTTCCGGAATTTGTCGGCCCTTACATCCTAAAGGTTCATGTGACGGTCACCGGCGCCATCGAAGGCCGTCCGGTATCCACGTCTGCGGAGGTCGAAGCCAGGATCAGAAAGGAGACCTGCGATATCTGTTCCCGTATAGCGGGCGGCTACTATGAGGGCATCATCCAGATCCGAGCCGAAAACAGGGCCCCCACAAAGATAGAGGTCGAACGATGCCTGAAGATCATTGAGAACACCTTTGTCAGGGCCGCAAAATCAGGCGATCGTCTCGCCTTTATCACCGACGTCTTCCCGCTGCCGGAAGGTGCGGACGTCTACGTGGGCTCCAATACTTGCGCCAGACAGGCCTGCAGGGCCATCGTCGATGATACCGGCGGATCACTGCTCGAATCTCCCAAGCTTGTCGGCGCAGTCGGGGGCAAAGGCGTATACCGCGTCACCTTCGCTGTGAGGTTACCCGAGATCATCGCAGGCGATATAGTTAAGATGAGGAACCAGATCGTACTTGTGGAAAAAGTCGGCAAGCGCATCTCCGGCATCGACCTTGCCACCGGCCACAGCACCTCGGCGCCCGAGGATGAGAAACTGGAAAAGATCGCCAGCCGTACCGGGGCCAGACTTGCTATCATCGTCTCTGAGGAGGGTGATTCGATCCAGATCCTCGACCCGGACACTTATCAGTCCGTCACCATCAGAAAGCCCCTATTTCTAAAGGCCGCGCCGGGCGAGGAAGTGCCGGTAATTAAAACCGGCCAGGAGATCTTTATCCTGCCCGGAGGCAACAAACGTGGGAAAGAATAATGCGAAGCTAATGATGACAAAAAATAGGGGAAAACCGATACCCACAAATCCTCTTAAAACAGTTCTGAAAGATCTAACCCCTGAAGAGGAGGCCGCGATCCCTAAGAGCTGGCAGGTGATCGGCGATGTCCTGCTCGTGCATGTACCGGATATGCTGCAGCTTCGGAAAAAGGAAATCGGCGAAGCATTCCTGCGGCTGTACCCGCGCTGCAAAACTGTTCTAGAGACAAAGAGAATTGCCGGCGATTACCGGGAGCCTATCGTGGAGAAGATCGCCGGAAACGATGACACCGAGACGATCCATAAGGAGAATTATGTGCTATACAAGCTGAACGCGGCGAAGATCATGTTCAGCCAGGGCAACTTCTACGAACGTCGGCGGATGTCAACCCTAGGCAGCGGCGAGCACGTCGTGGACATGTTCGCCGGCATCGGTTACTTCACCCTGCCCATGGCTGTGCATGCGAAACCCAGGATGATCGATGCAATCGAGATCAATCCCGCATCGTACAGCTACCTCTGCGAAAACATCCGGCTCAACAAGGTCGAAGGTATCGTCAATCCAATTTTGGGCGACTGCAGGAAAAAGGCTCCTACTGGTGGTGCGGCAGATCGGGTCATCATGGGTTATGTGGGCACCACCCACGAGTTTCTGCCCTGGGGCATCCGTGCCCTCAGGCCCGGCGGCATTTTACATTACCATGAAACCACGCCAGAAAAGCTGCTTTATATCCGCCCCGCCGAATATATTGGCGCCGCTGCGAAAAGCCAAGGGCGGAGAGCCAAGATCCTCGATATAATCAAAATAAAGAAATATTCGCCGGGCGTATGGCACATTGTAGTGGACGCAAAGATCGAGGGGTAGCTGGATGACCGATGAACCGTTACGTGTCAGGATATGCAAATACGAGGACATAGAACGGCTGGCACGACTCAACCAGCAGCTGATCGAAGACGAGGGATACGACAGGAGCGGTAGGATAAGCCTGGAAGGGCTCAAAGATCGGATGTCGGAGTTCATCCATTCCGGCTACACCGCCTATATCTTCGAGGAGGGGGGCGAGGTAGTAGGATACGCCCTAATCAATCGTCGGAGCGATCCGGTCCGTCTGAGACAATTTTTCATCTGCAGGGACAGACGAAGGCAGGGGTATGGTCACAGGGCATTTCAGGAGCTGCTCAAGCAAGCCGGGCTAACTACCGTTGACCTTGATGTGCTGGCATGGAATAAGGTTGGCATCGAGTTCTGGAAGTCGTTGGGCTTTGAAACGCGCAGCATATGCATGAATTACGCGGTCAAAAAACAAAAGCAATAGTTGAAATAGTTCTACCGCTTGTTTTTACCCTGTTCTATCCATATGGCATAGAGAAACGCTGCGAGCGTCAGGATCAATGCTTCTCCCGGAATTCCGGCCGATGCCGAAGGGGATGGAAACGCCTTGGTCGTGAACGCTGCCGGGGTTAACTTAATGGTAGGCGTTACGTCACCAAACTCCGGCCTTATCCTGATCTGAGCAAGCTTTTTACTGCCTGCTTCATAGGTCCATAAAGTCCCATTTACGCCCGCCTTTATTAAGGTCGGCGTGGTGCCGTTACCAAGCTTTGCAGCGGCGACCTGGCCCTCTTGGGGATAGAACTCAAGCACCCTGTCGTTCTTCGCATCGGTCAGCCATACGGTGTCGTTTACCGCAGCCACGTGTGACAGCACCGGCACCTTACCATCTATGGCCGTCATGTTATACTCGGTAAAATTGAACTGCTCCATGTCAAACATGCCCAGTTTATTCGGCCCTGACTCCACAAACCACAGCCTCGACTTACTATCGATATCGAGGCATGTCGGATACGAATTGTTGGTCGGGATCACGAACTCGATGGTCTTATCGTACATCCGGTAGTACGCGCCGACCTTGTTCACCCGGTTCTCCACGAACCACACGTTGTTCACCCGATCGATATGGATGTCATATAAATATGAGTCCATCTTGTAGACGAAGTGATCGTAGAACTTGCCGCTCCCCAGATCCTGTTCTCCAATCTCTTCCTTGCACCCTATCCATATCGTATCACCTTTTCGGATGACGCTGGAGGGGGCCATCGGCCCTGGGAATTCAAAGGTCGTCGTGTGGTTAGTGCCGGGTTCGTATCCTCCGACCCGGTTGCCCTTCATATCCGCGAACCAGACTGTACCGCCGTCATCGATGCTCAGGCCGGTGAATCCGGCGCCGTCGAAGCCTTTGATCGTATAGCTAGCGAACGTGCTGTTCTCCCGGGACAGGCGGTACAGCACAGGCGGGCTATCCTGGATTAGCCACACATCACCGTTTCTGCCGTCGATGGACATGGCGCTGGTGTTACTGCTGTTCGCGGGGAGAGGGTATTCGGTGATGGCGTAACGCTGCGTGTCAGCTGCCAGCGCCGGACCGGCAACCATAGCGGTAAGCGCTGTGATCATCATCAGCCGGATAAGCGGGCGAAAGGTCATCAAGCTGAGTCCGAACATGATAATATTTATAGGTCGCGTTTCCAGGGCGATGGTTTCTATCCTCAGGGCATGATGATCGATCGGCACGGCCGGGCAAATCTTTACTATATACGGACGGCTATTGTCTAGGTATGGGCCGGGCGCAAGTCTTAGATGCTGGTATAGGGGGCTTCCTTTCCAGATCGTTTATACTGAGGGGCGATCGGGCTATCATCGTAGATACTGGGGGTAGAGGGAAAGCCGGTAGGATCCTGGCCGCGCTGGAAAGAAACGGTATATCCAGGGATCAGGTGAGTCTGATTTTGATTACCCACGGGCACAGCGACCATTTCGGCAGTGCTGGGGAGCTCCGAAAAATCCTGGGGGTGCCGGTGGCAGCGGGCGTGCCGGATGCGTTATGTATGCAGGACGGGAGGAACGCTCCGGCCATTCCCTATAATTTGAGAGGGAGAATGCTTTCAGGCTTCGGGCTGGAAGAACGCCCTGAGCCGGTAAGGGCGGATCTACTCATCGATCGGGATACTAGCTTGGCCGAGTATGGTGTGGATGCTGACGTGCTCACCACTCCCGGACATACGAAGGGCTCGCTGTCCGCCGTCACCTCAGATGGGGACGGCGTGACGGGAGATCTGCTGATGAGCTTGGTTCTGAAGTGCGAGCCCGGTATAACGGTCTACGCTGAGGACCCCGCATCTGTTGGCCCGAGCCTAAAAAAGATCCTTGATCGCGGTGCAAAAAGGATCCACCCGACACACGGACACGACTGGGATGCGACCGCCGTGAGGCAAAGGTTCTCCAGACTGATCGGATAGGGGGGCGATTCGGGCAGATTATTTCGAATTGGGTTGACTCTCCGAAAACTGCCGATCGTCATTGAGATTCGAATCAGGGATCTCGAGGTGGTCTTCTATCAGCAGATCTCGATGCTGTACCGTCGTAGTTCGGTGATGCCCTTCTGGGTCGCATAATATTTAGCTGTCTGTCCGCTTCCTTCCCTCGTCAATCATCCCTGCTTTACGCAGTATTTCACGAAGCCGAAGCCTACCGCGAACGGATTGACCGTTCTGCCGGCCCGTATTTCATGGTTCTTTGGTGGCTGTCCGTGTTTCATGTGCCACTCACGATCTTCTCCGGGCTGATGCCCATGTTTCTCATCATAGCCTTGTGCTGCTCTTCTGTCATCGCACTATCGCCATGTTCACGGTGCCATTTTTCATGCTCTTTATCCGTCATCGCTATGCCCATGTGCTCGAATTTCCTGTTCATATGCTATATCTCCTCCAGAGGTTTGGAAAGGAGGTCATCGTAGCTGTGATCGTATTCTGCTCGTGCCTCATCCACCCACATGAGTAGCGTCTCGTTGATCATCTGTTGCTGTCGGAAGATCAGCCGGCCCAGGGGTGGAGTGAAGACGCCGCCCTCCACCGCCTTCGATAAAAATTTTGCATCGTCTGCCAGTTTCTCCTTCAGCCGGCTTAGTACCTCCAGACCCTCCGACTTCCCGACGTTGTCCAGGCACAGGACGACGGTGTTGGGCTCGAACTGATATCCGATCGGGCTTTCCGAGTGCTCTTGAAGCAGTCGCCTGAAATATTCGTGGCCGGCGGTGTTGACGGTGTAGATCGTCTTTTCGGGCATCTTCCCATCCTTTGCTGTCACGGCCTCGAGATACCCTTGCTGTGCCATCCTCACCGTGCTCTTGTATATGGCTGGCATACTGATCTTGACCAAGAAGTTCAGATGGTTGTCTCGGATGAGCTTCTCCAGGTCGTAGGCGCTGCAGGGGTTTCTCAGCAGGAGGCCGAGGATAATCAGGTCGATGGAGGACATGGTAATCCCTCATATCACAACTACTATACTTTATAGTATTATACAATACAGTATGAAATAGTTGTGCTCGTTCGGCTCCTGAACATTCATCCCGATAAGCATAGAAGTATCAGCCCGAATTTTTCAGGACAATAGTATCGCTTTCTGAAGTCAAAATCCGTCCATGAACTGGTATCATAGCGAGGATAGCGTTTGACAGACACGTTCAACGACCACCCGGGATAATATCGGGAAGAAGCCGTTTACACTGCCGGCTCAATAGTAACGGTATCCGTATTGGCGACACCCCTACCTGCCGCCACTTTTCATCAGCGACAGGTTAGCCTTATCCACCAGGGTCAGGTAAACCGTAGCGTTTTCCGAGAAAAGAGGTCGGATGCTGTAAGGACAACGCGAGAGAGGAGAACCGTTTTGGGGGGAAAAACAGGGGAGTTAGGCGGCGCCGGTCTGCCGATCCCATAAAAATTATTCAGTCGAAGAACGTCTCCGCCATCTCATAATATTTCTGCGGTACCGTCTTTAGCTCTTTGACCGCCTCCTCAATGGGCACGGCCTCGATCTTTTCCCCTCGCAGGGCAGCCATCTTCGCGAACTGCCCTTCTTTGATCATCTCGACTGCCTTGTAGCCTAAGCGAGTTCCCAGCACCCGGTCGTAGGCCAGCGGCGAGCCACCTCGCTGGGTATGTCCGAGCACGACTTCCCGGGTTTCGAACCCTGTGCGCTTCTCGATCTCCTTCGCCAGCGCCTTCCCGACCCCGCCCAGCTTCACGTGGCCGAACGCGTCCGTCTCCTTGGACGCTTCCTCCACGTCGAAGTCCTTGAACAGCGCGCCTTCGGAGACGGCGATGATGCCGTATCGATCCCCGCGAGAGTATCTGGCCTTGAGCATGTCGCAGCAGTCATCCACGCTGCCCTTGACCTCGGGGATGAAAATCCAGTTCGAGCTGCCAGAAACGCCAGCATCTGTAGTCATCCATCCGGCGTGCCGGCCCATGATCTCGCACACGATGACCCGATCATGGCTCTTCGCCGTGGTGTGCAGCCGGTCGATGGCGTCGCTGGCGATCTGGACAGCCGTCTGGTATCCGAAGGTGTAGTCTGTCGCG
>DATHCY010000262.1:0-16752 GCA_035319305.1 Methanocella sp. | reverse complement strand
TGATTTATGTTTATTGTTAAAATCAATAAATTATATGTGGTATAGGTGTTATATCATTTATAGGTATTATAGTGGTTGATGTTGCGACAATACAGATAACAAGAGAGAACAAGGAGATTTTGGACGATCTTAGTTTTGAGTATCGTGTCAAGACGCCGAATCAGGTTATAACGGCCATGTATCAAGAGTTAAAGCAGTCCAGGATGATAATTCAACACTTGAAAGAGGTTGAGCTTAAACCTGGCGCACAAGCTTATACGCGCCTCGCTCACGCATATTTGAACCGGGGTTTAGTTGATGATGCGCTTCATGTCTGCAAACGGGCGATAGAGCTAAAACCTAATTGTGCTGAAGCCTATGCATACCTAGGTAATACCTATCTTCAGAAAGGCTTGATCGATGATGCCATAAACGCTTATAAAACGGCTATTGAGTTAAACCCCGACTTTACAGTGTCTTATTGTAGACTTGGCATGGCGCATATGAAAAAGGGTTTGTTCGATGATGCCATCAATTCAATCAAAAAATCCATCGAATTAAGATCAAACGCAGTAGTAGAATATTCTATATTGGGTATCGTGTATTTGAGTAATAACATGTTAGACGATGCCATAAACGCATATAAAAAAGCAATCGACTTAAAACCAGACTATGAACGGGCTTACTATGCTTATTATTACCTCGGCGTAGCGTATAGGAAAAAGGGCTTATTAGAAGACGCTATAAACGCCCTGAAGAAGGCTATAGAGTTGAATCCCGACTTTGCCATGGCATATTATAACCTGGGTATTGCGTATAGGAAAAAGGACTTGTTCGATGATGCTATAAACGCTTATAAAAAATCCATAGAGCTAAACCCAGACTATGCATGGGCACATTATTACTTAGCGATAGCATATAATGAAAAGGGACTACCCGACGATGCTATAAACGCCCTGAAGAAGGCTATAGAGTTGAATCCCGACTTTGCCAATGATAAGTATAAACTTTGCTGAAAACCAATGACTACGGATTTTAACTCGTATTTTTTATGTATGTCAGATATGCTGATATTATCTGATGTGGATTCGTTGGCGATGAACTTAGTTGTGGTTGAAACAATGTGGCGACATAGAATCTGTTTTTGATTAATTCAAGTATTCTCACCTCTCCATTTTCATCTATTCCGACCGTTTTAAAACCGCTTTCATCTATCAATTTTTGATATGACGGGTTCAGCCCGAAGTTACAATTATAGCGTTCGATAACCTCAGTTTTGTTGTAAAATTGATAAACCATCGAATCCTTATCTATGAAGATTTTACGTGTTTCCCACATTAATGAACAGGATAATTGCGTGATGAATAAGTTTGAAGCATCCGGATCAGATTCGGCGTGATGTATATCCGTTAATCCCAATCTGTTGCGCATATTCGATGACTGCATGCTGAAATCCACTACACGTTCCAATAAACGGGATATTGTTTTCTCTAGCAAATCGAATAGCGTTTAACGCGCCATTCATACTTCTGTAAGGGCTGCCCGGCACACACCAAAGACCATCAAAATCGCAAAGGCTTTCCACCGCATCTGATTCTAACTTCTTGCAAAATTTCGGATTCTCAAACTGATTCCGATCGCTATCATAACAGAACGTCTTGACACCCATATCAATGCCGATACGGTTGTTTCCAGTTTTAATAATGGTGTTAGGTACACTAATCTGAAATATGGCATAATACTTATCGGTCTTGCTTAACTATTTGCACACCCTTAATTTTACCTTGAGGCAGCCCACGGTGCATGTTCAATCGGATAGCACCGATTTTGCTTTCCAGTTCACCCGTTTCACGGTTAAACTTGAAACCGCTCTGATTATTCTAATCTCCGGTACCATACTCCGATTTGAACTTAAGTTTACCAATCTTATAACCCGTTCTTCAACTCTGCCAACATCGAAATGTTGTTGAAAAGATGGTTGCCGGTACGCTGTAACACCTTACTATACATCGACTTCAGTTTGGTGTGATCTTTTTTGATTTGGGCGACCGTGTTACACGCATCATACACATTGTTAATTTTCCCCGCTCTGGTACATTCCAGGGTTTGTTGTATTTGAACCTGCACTTGCTCATAGCGTCGGCTATCCTGTCCTGGACTTCCTGGTTGGGTAGAATTGATACTAGGATAGTTGCATGTTGTTCGCTATTCTTCTGGAAACTTGAATCTATCGTGTGCCGAAAGTGTTATGCTGTGGGGCTATCCACCCCACCTGAAGGGGGGTGGGGGTCTTCCGCCTTTCTGCGCTCTCGCGATGATAAAAGATACTTCCTACGGGGGAAGTTTAGATCATGCAAAAACTGAGGACGATGTGCATAAATTTATTAGAGTGTTCCAGATAAACTTGGGGACAATCGCGGAATATGTGTGACGGTTGTTAACGGTTTAGATACTTTTGAGTTTTTTATAAATATGATTTTTCATGTTATCAAATAGATTATTATAATAAATATATGGTTTCTCTTATGTATAGCGATTTTGATTTATCTATAATTGTTCTCGTGTATATATTACAAAACGTATGTATAGCCACCGGATGATCTGAGCAATCAGAAATGTGCGATACACCATTGATCTTACACAACGCATTATTTTTTATAATTGTACTAAATTTCGTACATGTAAATTTACATTAATAAATATGAACAGTCTTTATATAGGATACGATTTATACTCATATGTTAGGAGAGTAGAGACTTGATAGAGAATGACCCGGAGGAGATCAACAAGCGCGAGTTGATGGAGTTCTATGGATATAAAGGCACGACTGGCACGCTTAAATATTATTTATCGTATATTAAAAACTGGACATTGCAGTCGGTCGCCAAAGTTTCTCCTCACCCCGGCCTCGCAGCTACGCTTCAGCGTCACAGGGGTGTTAAAGTGGGCAAGCATGTCTATATCGGACCTGGCGTGACGATCGACGAGATCTACCCGGGACTGATCACCATTGAGGATTACGTCAGCATCGGCATGAAAACCCTCGTTTTCGCCCACTCGAATCCGACCTGCTCCCATGAAATCAAGCAGCGGTACTACCCCAGAATAGTAAAACCGACCATATTCAAGAAGGGCGCCTGGGTAGCCCCAGGCACCATAGTGCTCTGCGGCGTAACCATCGGCGAGAATAGCATCGTGGGCGCGGGCAGCGTGGTCATCAAGGATGTCGAGCCCTACACTATAGTCGGGGGTAACCCGGCGAAAGTGATCAAGAGGCTGGATAGAGACCAGAAGTAGGTGCCTATGCATAATGCCTTGGCGGTCGATCTGGAGGAATGGCATTCGAATGATTTTCTCACCGGCTACCTGCCGGAAGAGAAAGAAGACCAGATCGTGGAATCTGTCATCCCCCTCATGGCCCTACTGGATAGTTACCGGACGAGGGCTACCTTCTCAGTACTCGGCACTGTGGCGGAGAGACATCCGGATCTGATCAGGAAGATCTATGATAGGGGCCACGAGATCGCCTCTCACGCGTGCTCCCACAGGACTCTCCATGAACTCGGCAGGGATAAGTTCGAACAGGAGATCGTACGGTCAGTGAGGATGCTGGAAGCTATTACCGGGGAAAAGCCCATCGGCTTCCGAGCTCCTAACTTTTCGATCAACCACTCAACAGCCTGGGCGTTCGATATACTGGAGCGTCATGGGTTCCGTTACGATGCGAGCATTTTCCCCCTTAAGACAACGCTATACGGCGTTCCGGAAGCCCCGCTTGGCATATACCGGCCGTCCCGTGCCAATATTGCGAAGCATGATCCTGAAGGCAGGATCGTGGAGTTTCCGGCCACAGTGCTGAAGCTGGGGGTTAAAGTCCCCATATCAGGGGGATTCTACCTGCGGCTCTTGCCGCGGGATTTCCTGAAGTGGGGAATAGAGAGGGTCAACCGGACGAGGCCCGCCATATTGTACATACATCCATGGGAACTCTACCCCAGGACACCACGGCTCCAGATGCCGGCGATCAACCGGTTCGAAGCCTATTGCGGGATCAACTCGTCGATGAACAAGCTCGAGGCGTTGCTCAACGCTTTCGAGTTCAGGCCGATCAGGGACGTGCTGTTTGGATAATGAGCGGAGTATAAGGATAAATATGTACATTACAGGTGCAGGAAGGACGAAATTCGGTGTGCTGCCTCAGACGATGCCAGAACTGGCCTACGAGGCGATGAACAGTGCGATCGACGATGCCAACGCGGATGTACGGGACATAGGCGCCATCTTTGTGTCGAACTTCATAGGAGGGCCGCTAAATGGCCAGCTCCACCTCAATTCGCTTGTGGCCTCGCTGCTCCCGGGAACCAACGTGCCCATCGTCCGTGTAGAGACCGCATGCGCCTCCTCAAGTACCGCGCTCAGGCAGGCGATCTTTGCGCTGGACCACTATGATATGGTTATGGTACTAGGCGTGGAGAAGATGAACAGCAGGCCTATCATCGGAATTACCGAAGCCATCGCGATGGCCTCAGATCGGCAGCTGGACCAAGCCAGCGGAATGATCTTCCCGGCCAGCTACGCGCTCATCGCCCAACAGTATATGCGCCGCTACGGCATCGGCCATGAGGTGCTGGAGCAGGTGTCACTGATCAATCACCAAAACTCCAGGTCCAACCCACTGGCTCACTTCTATTACAAGGACGTGACCCTCGAAACGATCAGAAAATCCCCGGTCGTAGCCACACCGCTGAACCTCTTCGACTGCAGCCCCATCTCAGATGGCGCCGTTGCACTCGTACTCTCCCGGAAGAGGAGGTCGCCGAGGGACATTAGGATCCTCAGTTCGCAGTACTCGACCGACACGCTCTCCCCGAGCCAGCGCCGAGATATGACATCATTCGCCGCCACGAAGATAGCAGCTCATCTCGCCTACCAGGAAGCAGGTATTAGGCCAGAAGACGTCGATCTGGCAGAGGTCCACGACTGTTTCACCATCAGCGAGCTCGTCGCGCTGGACGATCTAGGGTTCTCCGAGCCCGGCAGAGCACCCGAACTGATAATGGACGGCCAAGTGCTCAGAGACGGCTCCATCCCCGTGAACATGGACGGAGGCCTGAAAGCCGACGGCCATCCGATCGGAGCTACTGGACTGGCCCAACTATATGAGCTGATGATCCAGTTGCGGAACGAAGCAGACGTCCGCCAAGTCAGCGATGCCAGGATCGGATTGGCACAAAACATCGGCGGCATCGGCGGCACCGCCGCTGTAACGTTGCTTGGGAGGGACTGAAATGATCACCTACCACTGCCCCTGCTGCGAGAAGTACTGGAGCTACCCAATCAAACAGTGCATCTTCTGCAAAGGTGAGATCGAAACGGTCAGCGAGTCAAAATACAAAGTTATAGGTTCAACTCAGGTATTCGTGCCCTCAACAAGCAACGAGAAGGTCCCATACTTCGTATACCTACTAGAAGACCGGAACGGGAACCGCATGACCTGGAAGGCCTTTGAGGCAAAGGAGATCGGCGACATGATAGACTTCACAGCCGACCGGACCGACGACAATACAGTGGGCGTGATCGGCACCGGTACCCTAGGGCTCGGCATCGCCGAATACCTACTGCGCAACCACTGTGCAGTGGTACTGAAAACCAGATCTGAGCACAGTATAACGAAATCGAAGGACAAGATCAGCAAAAAGCTTTCCAAAGACCATACAACTGAGGACACCGAAAAGCTCCTCAAGGGCCTGACGATCACTACTGAGTATCGGGATCTGGCGGGCTGCGAACTCATCATCGAGGCGGTCGTGGAGGAGATCCAGACCAAGAAGGCCGTGTTCAAAGAGCTATCAAGCGTATGCAGCCCTGAGACAATCTTTGCTACTAATACATCGTCCCTCTCGATCGACGCCATCGCCGTCACAACGGACCGGCCGGAACGGTTTATAGGGGTGCACTTCTTCAACCCCGTGTCCAAAATGGACCTCGTCGAAGTGATCATTGGCGCCTCCACGTCCGAAGCCACCAAAGACCGAGTAATCGCCTTCTGCCAAGCCATCAACAAGAAACCCATCTCCGTCAGCAATGCCCCAGGATTCATCGTGAACAGATTGCTACTCCCCCAGATCAACGACGCCGTGCGACTTTACGAAGCGGGCGTGGCTCGGAAAGAAGACATCGACGCGGCGATGAAAATGGGGCTCAACCACCCCATGGGCCCATTTGCTCTCGCCGATCTCATCGGAATCGACATCTGCGTGATGATCCTATTGACGCTATACTCGAGCCTGAACGAGGAGCGTTTCAAGCCCGCCAGAACTCTGATGGAACTCTACGATAGCAGGAAGCTAGGCTTCAAAACCGGCGAAGGGTTCTATAAGTACAGGTGAATGAAGGACTGGCAACCGACTACAATCCCGATAGAATATAACTCCATGCCAAGAACGGAAGTTTCTGCATAGATACGAAAAGCCGAGAGTACCGGCCAGATCAAAAAGATCGACTCGACCACCAACCGGCCGAAGAATACCACCCATAGCAATAGAGCCGATCAGTCCACTACTAACAGTGTCATAGCCTCTGCGAACTACCATGCCCTTCAGGGCATAGCCTCCTGTTCCATTGAAAAGCACTCGCCACATTGATGGTAAGTGCTAACCCCCATACTCCAGTTCTTCTCCAGACCAGACCGATTCCCAGCCCCCCATTATATTTTCCCTCGCTCCCCGACCTGCCCCGCTTCCCCACAAAAATATTTTACGACCATCATCACTCGCAGCTCATTACGAATGGACTCTCAAAGGCGTCGCTATAACCTGGCGGTATTAAGCGGTTTCCGCGTAAATACTTGACGAGCCAGGGAGGCTCGGTTCAACGCCGCCCTTCAGGTCGGGGTTTTCTCCCGCTCTGCGCTAGTTATCGATAAAAATGTAGATGGTTCTTTACAATCTTAGGGCTGCGAGATAGAGAAGGCCCGCCGGCTTTAGCCATGGGAATATCAGGTTAAACGGTGGTATTGCATGTTATCAGCTCACCGATATTATAATGCACTCTTAAAGAGCGCTGGACTGTATTTTGGACAGTCCCATTCTTTTTCAGGCTTATATTCGCGTATATGGTCGCCCCATTCGGCGATTCTCAATCGCCAGCAATCATCCCTAACTTGCTGATAGCGGCAAAAGATAGGATCGTATCGACAGTTTAAGCATTTAGGCATGATACCAAATACAGCGAGATAAAAAAATAATCCGAACCATAGTCCAGAGTGAAAATACTTATTTCATGACAGGGGTGTGCCCACTTTTATGAGATTATGAAGGCTATTAATATTAAGCTTGTATCCAAATTAGGTGTTCAGGATACAAGACAACAGAAAAATCATAATTAGACAACTTGAAGAGTGCCAGGCGGCAGATTTCAATAGTCAAAAGAATGACAAGTATTACGCTCATATCTCTTGTAAAACCCCAAGATGGTCGATGAAAGGTATACCAGCAAGAACCTGCCACGTTTGCGTCTCATCGCCCACTGAACGAAAATGGGTGGATGGTAACTCGCACATTTTCTGTCACGGGTGCAGTGACGAGGTTGAGCTGACATCAACTCCGCTTACAATAGCTCCTTCGATGCTGGGATGACTGGCTGAAAGCATAGATGAACACCCCTCAAATGGGGGGGTGCGAGTGTGCAAGAGATGGAAGTCCACAGGCTTTAGCTGTGGGAGGACGTCACTTCCTTATGACCACATTGATGTCCCCGCTCTTTTTAGCTACGTTGACCAACGTTTTATCTTCGGCCTGCCTGAAATCGAGATCGGTCAGCGTGTTACCGACCTTAATGTTGTTGAACTGCACGTTGTCCAGCCAAGAGGGCAGGTGGGGCTTGTCGATGATCAGCCTGTTATTCAAAGCGTCTGGAGTTATGCCCAGGCTGGCGAGGAACATGAGCGGCATGGTTCCTGATGCCCAAGCCTGAGGGCTGCAAGCCACTGGGTATTTCACAGGGACGCTATACTCAGATCTGGTCAAACCGCTGAAGCACTCCGGAAGTCGGTAGTTCTCGAACGCTTTGGCAGCCTCATACATGCCCGTAAATAAAAGGGACATCTCGTTGATAAACCCGTACTTTCTCAGGCCTGCGGCGATGATAGCGTTGTCGTGGGGCCAGACTGTACCGTTATGGTACCCCAGGGGATTATACCGCTGCTCTTTTGAGGACAGAGTCCGTATGCCCCATTCGGTGAACATGTCATCTTCGAAGATCCTGTCAACTAGGGATTTCGCGTATTTCTGATCGATGATCCCCGTCCACAAGCATTGCGCCGGGTTCGACGAAATCACATCGCACACGCCTTCCGAGTCCAGCGCCTGGGCGAAATATCTCTTATCCTCCATCCAGAACTGGTGGTTGAACCGCTCTTTCAGGTCGGCAGCTTCTCTATAAAGCCGGTCGGCGTCCCCTTCTCTGTCCAGTACTTTTAACAGCGTTGCAATACTCATTTTTGCCAGGTATACGTAGCCCTGCACCTCGGCTATGGCGATCGGCTTTTTCGCCAGCGCTCCGTCGGCATGGCTGATAGAGTCAAAGGAGTCTTTCCAGCCTTGGTTATAGATGCCCGAGGGTGATTTCACCGCGTAATAGGTAAAACCGTTGCCTTTGATATCCGCGTACACGTCGATCCACCTCAGGGCCCGATCCATGTTATCTTCCAGCTGCCTAGCAAGTTCGATATCCCCAGTCCAGCTCACGTATTCGGCCATGAGGATCAGGAATAGCGGCGTGGCGTCGACAGTGCCATAGTATGGCGTCTGAGGGATCAGGTTCATGTTAGCTAGTTCGCCTAACCTGAGCTCATGGAGTATTTTGCCTGGCTCCTGGTCTCTCCAGTCATCCGTTTTGTCGCTCTGGAACTTCGCGTTCACCAGCAGCGTGCTTCTAGCCAGTCCCGAATCGAACGGCAACAGCTGGAGTGCCGAGATAAGGCTGTCCCTGCCGAACAGTGTGTCGTACCAGGGCACGCCTGCAGAGTGGAACAGGTCTCCGTTGATGCTCATGCGCATCATATTCAGGTCTGCCAGCGAGCGTACCATAACGGTGTTGAAAATATTGTTGCTCGTGGGTATGTTGTTGCAGCACTCGAGCGTCACCACATACGACCTTAGGATCTGGTTCATCCTCTGATCTGGGTTTCTAACCGGCCGTTCCGGCTCACGCCCCAGTTTGAGGTCTTCGACGGAAATATTCAGGTTTATCGTATGGGAACCGTGCGGTTCAAGCTTCAGCTCGAAAGTACACATCTTCCCTTCTACCTTCGTGGGCGGCTGGTCAAAGGTAATAAATGTGCTGCGGAGGCGCCCGTCCTCTCCTCGGTAAGATAAGGTCAGCTTCCTGCCATCGTACCTGGGCGGCGATACTTCGCCTGCGGTTGGAGGGGCGATGCCCCGGATGGTGAACATGTCCAGAAAGTCGGCGTCGAACTCGTAGGTCAGGTTCACGGTCACTGCAAACGTATTGAAGTTACGAATGATGTGGGAATGGTCCACAAGGCCGTGAATAGTCGCGACCAGAGTACCCATGATAGTCTCTTTCCCGACCGGTTTGCCTGTGCAATCCGTAATATCCGGGTTGGTGGCCACAAGCGTCGACCGAAACCCCCGCTCGTCTGTGGACAGGATCCGGGTCGGAGGCACGCCCATCACTTGTATAAGAAAGCCGCTCAGGTACCGGCAGTCGTGGTAATAGAGGCCGTACCCATAGTTATCCGTAACCGGTATCTCGCCGTTCCGTCGGGTTACGAAAGTCAGTTCATCGTCGCGTATGACCAGATCGTCGGTCATATCGACAGACTGAGTATGCCTCTTGTATACGTCCCATTCTTCCCGGATTTCTCCATGTCTGGTAGGCTGCAGCAACTGAACCCTCCAAATGAAAAGCTTATTCCAAAGTCGGCAACTCACGTTAAATTTTCGTTATCCTGCTAGTTTCCCTTTCCTTAGCGATCTTCACATCCTTACCGAACGGGTGCCGACCGTACCCGTGCCTCAACATGGCGATCGCCTTCCTGGTATCCAGTCCGCTGCCCCGAGAGGCAAAGAGCTCCATTATCGACAATGAAATTACAGGAATATACAACTCCCGGTCAATGGCGTCCTGTACCAGCCAGTTTACCTCTCCTGTGTCCTCAACATACGCGGGTATCCCATCTAGGTCCTGCTCCTTTAAACCCTGCGCCATCAGCTCAATTAGCCAGCTCCTGATGACCGAGCCGTGGGACCAGTTCTCGAATATCTTCTCTATGTCGAGGTTGAACCCGCTATGGCGGAGCAGTTCTACGCCCTCGCCGATCGACTGGTTCATCCCAAACTCGATGCCGTTATGCACCAGCTTTACGAAATGGCCTGTGCCAGGCTCTCCGGTATAGAGCACACCGCCCATTACAGCTAGATCCTTCAATACCGGCTCGACGATATCGAAGCCTTTCCTAGGGCCACCCACCATGAAGCAAGCACCGGTCCGGGCGCCGATCACGCCGCCGCTGGTCCCGCAATCCAGGAAATATATGCCCTTTCCGGCCATTTCTTTCTCTCTCTGGATAGAATCGAGGTAGTACGAGTTCCCCCCGTCCATCACAACGTCGCCCTTGCTCAGGTGAGGCGTCAGCTCCCCCAGTACCGAGTCGATCGTCGGTCCGGCGGGCAAAGAGAGATAGATCACCCTCGGAGTCTTCAACATCCCCGCGAACGACGCGTCGTCATCTGCCACATGCACCCCTTCGACCTCGATATCCGGGTGTCTGTGCTTTGAATGGGCAACGACCTTAATGCCTTTATCAATTGCCTGTTCGGCGAGGCCGCCCCCCATCTTTCCCAGCCCTATGAGTCCCAGCTGCAAACGATTGTTGACCAACACCATCACTTCCTGCTATTCTGTCTCGGTCCACCATGTCCTTCCGCGTTGTCCTGAAAAGCTATCTTCACGTGAACCCTCATCGATAAACTAGGGCCGGGTAGTCCGTGTAGCCTTTCGCACCGCCCACGTAGAAGGTATCCACGTCCGGTTTGTTCAGCGGTGCGTTCTGCCTGAAGCGAGCAGGCAAATCGGGGTTGGCCAGGAACGGGATCCCGAAGGCGATCAGGTCGGCTTCGCCGCGGGCGATGGCATCGTTTCCGCTGCGGAGATCGTAACCGCCATTTAACATGAACGTCCGTCTGAAGATCCTTCGCAGAGTGGGTCCGAGCTGTTCCTCCGATGGCACGGGCGCCTCTCGCCCTCCCAGTGACTCTATCATATGCAGATAGCCCAGTCCTGCACGGTTCAGCTCTTTCGTTAAATATGAATAGGTTTCCCTGGGATTGGCGTCCGACATCGAGTATCTAGTGAAGTGCGGGGAGATGCGATAGCCGACCCTGTCACCACCCCACACGCCGATGACAGCCTGCGCGACCTCGAGCGGCAGACGAGCCCGGTTCTCCACGTTGCCACCATACCGGTCGGTTCGCTTGTTAGACCCGCTCCGAAGGAACTGGTCCAGCAGGTAGCCGTTAGCACCGTGGATCTCGACACCGTCGAAACCGGCAGATCTAGCATTTTCTGCCGCCCCTTGGAACTGTCCGACGATGTCCGGAATCTCGTCGACATCTAACGCCCTGGGCACCAGGATCGGCTTTTTTCCACCAGGAGTATGGATATAGGCTTCGTAGTCTTCAATGGGAAGCGCTGATGGTGCGATAGGAAGCGCGCCGTCGAGTAAGTCAGGATGCGAGACCCGACCCACATGCCAGAGCTGAATGAAAATCCGCCCGCCTACCCGGTGGACGGAATCGGTAACCTTCTTCCAGCCGGAGATCTGCGCCGCTGAGTAGACGCCGGGCGTATACATACGACCCACACCCTGCGGACTGACCTGCGAGGCCTCCGAGATGATCAGGCCGGCAGAGGCCCGCTGCGCGTAATACGTAACTGTCAACGGACCCGGAATACCCCCATTCACCGCACGGCTGCGGGTCAACGGCGCCATCACGATGCGGTTTGGCACCGTAAGACCGCCTACCTCGTACGGCGAAAAAAGATCCGAACCTGTTGACATGATAAGACCGACGGAAGCCAATGATAAAATTTTTTGGCTTTTTAATCGTGGTTATCATGGAAACCCGTCATCGCGGCAGCTTAATTAAGCCTGGATAACCCCCTTTCGATGGACGAGGAATAAAAACAGGATCGCCCAGCCTTCGATGACTATTAAGCCCATCTGTTCCAAGTTGATTCTTGAAACGTGCGAACTCCATCCTTATCGGCGGGACATACCTGATGGGGGTATACTAACGGAGGCTTTTTACGCCCTATAATCAAAAAAATTTGAAGAACATCGAATTTTATCCTGAAAAGATGCCTATAGATTTTGTCTGTGTGTTCTGAATGCCAATTGGGATGGAATAAATGAGACCTTCAAATCTTGCTATTATGGTTGCTGTTGCCACTTGCGTGCTTCTGGCAGCGCTAGCGGTCAACGCTTGGGGACAGTCGATGATGCCTGCCGGACAATCCACAACCGCTACAGATCCGAACGCATATCTGTGGGGTCAGATCAATCATGCGAAGGATCCGTCCAATCTGACATCGCTTGAGCAGGCGCATGTGCCAGCAATTGTGGTAAACGGCCCTGTAAAATCCGGCGTGCCGGTTCAGGTGACGGTGAGGGTAGGCGTAGGCCACATGCACCCGAGCACGCACGATCACTTCATCCAGTGGATCGCGCTCTACGATAATAACAATATACTGCTGGGTCGGGCGGACCTATCACCGGCGACTTCACAACCTCAGGCGACTTTCACCGTCGTCCTGGACAAATCCACAACGCTCCGCGCGCTGGAGAACTGCAACCTCCATGGCACCTGGGAAAACACAGCAACGGTTAATGTCTCTTGAAACTTGCAGGGGGGCTGCCCATGCCCCTTCTCACATCTTTTATTCACTCACATCCTTTTTATTCATCTTATCATAGATGCCAGATACCTGTTCAGATACTCGTTCTTGCAATCGTACTTTTCCTTAAACCGGAATAGTGCCCGTCTGTGTTTGCGGTGTATAGACAAGCGCAGGGTCACCCTGGGAGATATGCTAACCGGTTCAGCACGGAGCCTTCGATGGCTTTCTTGGCAACAGGTTGCTACATCGGTAATTGGCCATTCCTGTTTTCGTTTTACAAAGATAAGTGTCCCCTTCTACGTTTTGACAGCGAAAGCTGTTATATAGAGCGCCCGAATTTTATATGTATGCGGTTAAAAGAGGAAATATTTTCAACGTATGCCGACTTCGAAATGGTTATTACAAAATTGGTTGGGAACGGTTTAAAAATATTATGAGCGATTCTATGATTTTATAATCGATCGTGGTATGGTGAAAATAAGTCGTCTGATTCGATCACAATATGGTGAAAATAAGTCGTCTGATTCGATCACAACATTAGCACGGGGCATGAAAATGGCATATATTTGTCTATGGAATATAGCAGTTTTCTAAAAACATAAAATGGTGGCCGGGTTGGCGGAAAGTGCTTGGTGGAGATAAACTATTGTGGTTTGGATCTCCTAATTTTAGGATAATTATACTGCCTAAAGTTTGTAATGGGATATTATATATGATTTAATAACTTATATTTTAATCGTTTGATCATGTAGAGTTGTGTGGCATGGCTGTGAATGTCAAGTCCAAGAAAAAAACTAATGGTGCTCGTGACAAGGTAGTTGAGCGTAAGAAGGGCCGGAGTATCGATGAGCGCAGGTTGGCTGAGGAGGCGTTTCGGGAGAGTGAGGAACGGCTGCGGCTGTGTATCGCTACGGCTCATCTGGGCACGTATGACTGGGATATTGCAAGCGACCGGCATGTCTGGTCGCCGCAGACCTACGCGATCTATGGTCTCCCGTTTGACACGCTGTTGACGACCGACTTGCTTCGGGGAGTGGTTTTCCCGGAGGACAGGAGGGATGATGTTATTGCGGCCGAGCTGGATCCGGCGACAAGTCACGGCGGTTACTCGCTGAAATATCGCATCACTCGGGCGTCCGACCATTCTGTCCGCTGGATCAATACGAAGACTCGCGTCTTCTTCTCAGGGGAGGGGGCGGAGCGTCGGGCGGTCCGTACGCTAGGGATCGTCCAGGATATCACTGAGCGCAAGCAGGCGGAGGAGGCGCTTCGCATGATCCAGTTTGCGCTGGATGAGTTCAGCGATTCTGCTATCTGGCTTTCTCCTGAAGGCGACGTTGTATATGTCAATGAAACGGCCTGTAACAGGCACGGATACACCAAGGAAGAGCTGCTTTCCATGCATATCTGGGACATCGATATTGACAGGGACTACCGGCCGGACCTTTTTAAGGTAACTTGGGATACCCTGAAAAAGCATGGTACATTGAAGTTTGAGTCGCGGCACAAAACCAGTGCCGGGGGGATCTTTCCGGTCGAGGTGACGGCCAGATACATACGGTATGGGGAAAAGGAGTACCTTATTTCCTTCGATCGGGATATCACTGAGCGCAAGCTCATCGAGGAGGCTCTAAAGGAGAGAGAAACCTTCCTGAGTAATTTATTTGCGAGCATTCAGGACGGCATTAGCGTCCTGGATAAGGATTTGAATATTGTCAGCGTTAACCCCGTCATGGAAAAGTGGTACGGTGAAGGGATCGCTGGTAAAAAGTGCTATGAAGTCTACCATAGTCGAGATAGCCCGTGCGAGAAGTGCCCGAGCATCCGGGCCATTCGTGATAAAGCTACGCAGACAGAGGTCGTACAGGACATACGCACGTGGGTTGAGATATTCGCTTATCCCTATCTGAATGATTCGGGCGACGTGACTGGCGTGATCGAGCAGGTCCGGGACATCACCGAGCGCAAGATGGATGAGGAAGCGCTCAACGCTACGCTAGAACGGTTCTATACGATACTATCGAACATGCACGCAGGCATGCTGCTGGTGACGCCGGATGACCGGGTCGAGTTCGCCAACCAAGCGTTCTGTGACTACTTCGGCCTCTACGAGCCTCCTGCGAAACTGGCCGGGCTCAGCGCGTCAGAAATGATCGAAAAAATCAAGGGCGCTTATTCGGATCCCGACGGCGCTATTAGCCGTATCACGGAGGTCGTCGGCGAACGGCGGCCGGTGATCGGCGAGGAAATCGCTATGAGCGACGGTCGGGCGTGCCTATGCGACTTCATACCCCTGTATATACAAGGAAAGCAATATGGCAGGCTGTGGGTCTACTTCGACATCACGGAGCGCAAGCAGGCCGAAAAGTCAATGGCGGTAGCGAAGGCCAGGGCCGAGTTATACCTAGACCTAATGGGTCATGATATTAACAATATGAATCAGATCGCTCTGGGTTACCTGGAGTTGGCACAGGGCTTGCCCCCAGGCGTGCAGCAGGGTGAGATGATCGGGAAGTCCGTCGAGGTGTTGCAGCGGAGCACACAGCTCATACAGAATGTGGGGAAGCTGCAGAAGCTCGACTCTGGCGCCCTATTAATTAGGGAAATCGATGTGGCTGGGGTGCTGGTGGACGTGCAGCGCGAGTACGAGTCGCCTAATAAAATGGTGACTCTGAACCTGAACGGGAACGAGCGATGCTACGTCCTGGCCAACGAGCTCCTGTACGATGTGTTCGCGAACCTTATAGGTAACGCGATCAAGCACACTGGAGATGGTACGAGTATTGCCATCGACCTTGCGGATGTGCAGGAGGATGGGGGCAGGTACTACCGGGTCAGTGTCGATGACAACGGGCCGGGCATTCACGACGACTTCAAGGCAAGGATCTTCAACCGTTTATCTAGAGGCACGTCGAAAGCGAAGGGCATGGGCCTCGGCCTGTACCTAGTAAAAACGCTCGTAGTCAGCTACGACGGCCGAGTTTGGGCCGAGGACCGGATTGCCGGCGATCACACGAAGGGCGTCAGGTTCGTGGTCATGTTGCCAGCCGTTGATTAGTGGTTTTCGCCAGGCATTTTAAGGAAAAGTCTGAATATTCCGCTTAAATACCCAATGTTATGTGTAAGGTTAGTTAAAAGTTTCTGCAAAACTACCCTGTGTTTATTACCTCTCCATGCATGACCACTAACTTGACGCCCTTCGCGTGGTCTCCGGGTCTATCCTCGATCTCCTTTTTATCCATTGTAAATTGCGGATTTCAAATATGTGTTAGGCGTAGACGTATTGATCTGTGGCGTTTATGCGGCTTAGTAGCTGCATTAGATCCTTGGCCTTAACGTGCTCGATCGAGCGGACTGTGTTCTTGATCTCTTTGCTCAAGGCGTCATTTATGCGGCCGGAGACCAGCTTGTCGAACTTTTCGACCTCTTCGTCCCATGTGAATGGGCGGGAAGCGAGGCCGGGGTAGTCTTGCACCTCGTGCATTACCATTTTTCCGCCCTTCAGCCGAACGGTGATCTTCGCCGGCATTGTCTGGGGATACCGTTGGGTGTACTCCCGGTTAGGCTTCGTCGTGACTTTTCGCAGGAGTCGCTGCGCGTCGGCACGGTTGATGCGGTCGGAGGTAAACTGCTCGGGCGTGACGTCGCCGTCGAGGAGGGCGACAGCGAGCAGGTACGCGAGGCTGTGGTCGGCCTGCTCTTTGATCAAGATTTCTCTGTCGGTGTCGTGCTGACTGTCGGCCGTAAACTTATAACAAATATGGGTGACGTCTGCCTCTATCGAGAGCAAGTCTTCCGGATCGATTGGGTGTTGCCTTGTGAGCTCCAGCATACAGTGGATGGCCGATT
>DATHCY010000261.1:0-10627 GCA_035319305.1 Methanocella sp. | reverse complement strand
CTGCATACCGAGAGCGAAGAGAATACTATGGAATCCCTATCGGAGATCGCCGCCGCCGCAGGCCTGCCGCCATGGCAGACGATCAAACACTTTTCGCCGCCGGTGGTAAAACGATGCGAGAGCCTTAACATATTTCCTTCGGTGATCGCCTCGAAAGGGGCGCTGGAAGAGGCGCTGGCCCAGGGTACTAGGTTTATGCTGGAGACTGACTACATCGACGACGCGAAACGGCCTGGGGCCGTTCTCGGACCGAAGACTGTACCCCGGAAGACGAAAGAAGCCATCAGAAATGGTGTGCCTGAAGACATCTTCTACAAAGTCCACCAGGAAAATCCGGGGAAATGCTACGGGATCAAAATAGAGCTATAACGGGCGGACTTATGGACAAGGACATCAATCGAGTGTTAGTTATAGTCGCAGCGACCATGATACTAATCCTCTTTTTAATCGTCTGTGTCAAGGTGCAGCCCTACTATCTGGTCAGCCAGGAACACGTGTTACATGCAGGGGATGTGGCGACGGGGACTTTTGATCATCCTGTATTGCAGCCAGAAGTTTCTCTGATGAAAACCGATGAAGGGATCCGGATCGAGAGGGGGGAGAAGATGCGCATCATTCCCTACGACCAGGAGAACGGTACTGCAAAGTGGCGGGCGGCAGGGGGCGCAGACAATTATTGCATCGGAGAATACATCTGCAATCTCAGCTGGAAGACGGGTTACACAATATGTGTATTGGGGGTGGATGTATTTGAAGGCATGGCACCCAGCTGGGATGGCTGCTGGGCGCTGATCGATGTGAAGGGCTCCGAAGACGGCCGGTGGAATGCGATACATATACCAGAGTATATCACCCCAGGGGTCGACCGTACGCAGACTTACGTGAACTGACTGAGTCCGGCTCCGACGAAAAGTTTGAGTTTAGACCCCGGTAGTTGACCCCTATCAAAGGGATGATCATCGTCCAACCTGTTTTTCCAGCCGGGCGTACTGGTCCATCTGTGCTTTGAAATCCAGCGCGCCTGTCGTATCCACCACACCGATGGCGGCGATGGCTAGACCATTTAGCAGAATCGGTGCAACCGTCACTGGTATACCTTTATAATCTCCTTCACGGGGCTTGCCCTTGATCATCCGATTCTCGGCGAGCGCCTGTTCCAGGATCGGCCCAGTATACACCTTCGACCTGACCCGGCCTTCCTCGATTTGCACCCCCGGATAGTTTCGGCTGCGCGCCGTTACGGGCATGCCCCCTGTAAGAGTATGGACGCATAGCGCGAGGCTCGTCAGATCCTCGGCCTTGGAATCCATGCTGATAATGATCCTATCCATAATGAATAATATATAGCTACACATATATGTCTTTAATGTGTGTTAACCCGCCTCCGCTACCTGCGACCTGACCCGTTCGCTGATCTGGACGAACTCCTGCAGCGTAAGAATTCCCGTCGTGTCAATAACCCCGATCGCTGCGATCTTTCTCCCCTTTCCATCCTCAATAGGCGATACCAGCATCGGCATTCCAGCATATCTGCCACGTTCCAAGTACACGTGCTGGACTCCCTCGTCGGAAAATGCCCTGTCCAGTACTGCGCTCTCGTACTCGGTTTCCTTTTCCCCCTCACTATCGATAAATACTCCCCGACGTTCCCGGCACTTGATGGCCACAGGCAGCCCTCCGGTAATATTATATACCGATTTCGCGATATGCGGCAACATGCCTGCAAACCTATCCTCTGAATTGTCAACCATCACAATCAGGTAACTAATTTTGAAGTCTTTTAAAATATCTTGCTGAAAGAATGTATGACGGTTCTCATGGTCAATCAATGATTCACGATCTTGTCTGCAACGTCCGATCATTGTCCGAAGCAGAAGCAACTGCGGTTACCTGACAGGCATCGATAGAAAAAGGTTTTAATGGATATGGTACATCTCCTTAGGGATGGTATTTTTCAACTTCGATGATACTCTCTTTATCCATGCACTTATCGGTGTTTTCGTCATCGTTAACCCTTTCGGGAATATACCAATCTTTATTTCACTGACCTCGAGGCTGACATCTATAGAGCGCAGGAACGCGATCATCAAGTCTATGGTCATTGCCACAGCCATACTGCTGGTATTCGCCCTCATTGGCCAGGCGATCTTCGCGTTACTTAGCGTGACGCTGCCCTCATTGAGGATCGCGGGCGGAATGTTGCTATTGGCCATTGCGTTCGACATGCTCATGGGACGGAGCCCTGCGTCCCGGATCGACGAGTCTGACGAACGGGAGGCTGTAGCGGTCACCCCGATGGCCACACCATTGCTCGCGGGGCCGGGAGCGATGAGCACAGTCATGATCTTGATGAACGATGCGGGGCAGGACAACCTGCAAAAGATCGCCATAATCATTGCTATCCTGCTGGCTATGACGGCCGCCTTTATTATCCTGATAAATTCAGAGAGGATATATACAATAATCAAGAAAGATGGATCTAGAGTGCTCACCAAGGTCATGGGTATAGTCTTAGCCACCATTGCAATCGAGATGGTGATCAACGGCCTCAAAGTAGCGTTCCCGATACTCAAAAGCCTGAGCGGAGGATGACGGAAGGCATACTTGCTAATCTGTGACATGGCTTGTTCAGCAACATATATATATGTCGAGAGCAGTAAAACCTCAATACATTAGCGGATAGCGATGATCATCCTAAAAGCCGGTTTGGGTATATGGGGTATATGTTTGTGATGGAAAAGCCGCAATAAGCATCTTTTTCTCACAAACAAGTATAAACGAGAAAGGATAAAAAATATGAGCGGCGGCATAGAAGGGAGTAAGCCATTTGTTGCTATAGTAGATGATGAGCCTGATCTGCAGAAGCTTTACCGTCTGGCGATCTCATCAAAAGGTTATCCTATCTCTTACATTGCCAGTGACGGTACAGATGCACTTGAAAAGCAGAGTAGGGCCGGCAATAAACCAGATATTGTTATCATGGACCACCGGATGCCCACTAAGAACGGCGTGGAGACGACCAAGGAAATACTCGCCGCCTCCCCCCGGACACGTATTATCTTTGTCTCGGCAGACGAGGCCGTGGAAAAAGACGCCCTCGATGCCGGCGCCACGAGGTTTTTAAAGAAGCCCATCTCCCTCAAGGACCTGATGCGAAATATAGACGACGAGGCCAGCAGGATAACCTCGTAGAAAATAACCCCGCTATTATCTGATCAGGCCGCCTGTGGAAGCAGACGAGACGTTCCTGGCATATCTGGCAAGATAGCCGCTGAGCGCTTTCTGCCGAGGCTTAAACGACCTTTTCCTTGCCTCAAGCTCCGCCTTAGACAGCTTAACATCGATCCTGTTAGCAGGTATATCTATTATAATGGCGTCGCCGCTCTTCAGCAGGCCGATAGGACCGCTATCTACTGCTTCCGGGGAGACGTGGCCAATGCACGGACCTCGTGTGCCCCCCGAGAACCGACCGTCTGTGACAAGCGCTACTGACTCGCTCAAGCCCATGCCCGCAATCGCCGATGTCGGGCCAAGCATCTCCGGCATTCCGGGGCCTCCCTTCGGACCGATATTCCTGATTACGACTACATCGCCAGCCTTGATCTTCCTGCCCAGGATCGCCTTGATCGCCTCGTCCTCAGAGTCGAACACCCGGGCCTTGCCAGAGAACTTCAACATCTTCTCGCTGACGGCGCCACTTTTCACTACCGCGCCATCTGGCGCCAGGTTCCCGTACAGGATCGAGATCCCCCCAGTCCTATGGACCGGGTCCCCTTGGGTACGAATCACATCAGGCCTCTCAACCTTCGCGGCCCTAGCGATCTCCTTGATCGTCATGCCACTGACGGTAGGGAGGTTCCTGAGCTTTTTCACCCGGCTCATGACGGCGGGTATGCCCCCCGCCTCGTCCAGATCCTTCATCGTGTACGGCCCGCCAGGGCTCATATGACAGATGTGGGGCGTCCCTGAGCTGATCCGATCGAAATCATCCAGCTTCAGCTGCACCCCACCCTCGGCGGCGATGGCGGTTAGATGCAGCACTGTGTTGGTCGAGCCGCCAATGCTCATATCAACCATGATCGCGTTCTCAAAGGACTTCCGGGTCACTATATCCCTGGGCTTAAGACCCTCCTGAATCAGCTCCACGACACGACGGCCGCTCTCCTCCGCGATACGGTTTTTCTTGCCGCTCACCGCATGCGCAGTGGCACATCCCGGCAGTGACAGGCCCATCGCTTCAGTCATACATGCCATGGTGTTTGCCGTGTACAGCCCCTGGCAGCTGCCGCAGCCCGGGCATGCGTTGTCCTCAATCCGCTTTAGCTCCTCCTGCGTCATTTTACCCGCCCGGACGCTGCCGATGCCCTCGAAGGATGAGATGAGGGTGAGGTCCCTGCCGTCCAGCCTGCCCGGCAGCATCGGGCCGCCGGTGACCACTATGGTGGGAATATTCATCCGCATAGCTGCCATTAGCATACCCGGCACGATCTTATCGCAGGTACCCAGCATGACCACCCCGTCAAAGCGATGGGCCTCTACCATGACCTCTATGGAGTCAGCAATGATCTCCCGGGACGGCAGCGAGTAGCTCATCCCCTCATGGCCCATAGCGATGCCATCACAGATGCCTATAACCCCGAACTCAAACGGCACCCCGCCCGAGTCGCGAACGCCTTCCCGCACCTTCTCCGCGAGATCCCGCAGGTGCTTGTGGCCGGGAACAATGTCATTCCATGCGTTGGCAATGCCGATGAACGGCCTCTCCATATCGCTGTCCGTCACGCCGACCGACTTTAGAAGCGCCCGATGCGGCGTCCTCTCCATTCCCTTCTTGACCTTATCGCTTCGCATGGCTTGAGTCCTCGTAACTATAGCTTTCCCGCTAAAGATTAAATATCGACGCCGCATCTGTTCGGGATATCATATATAGCTGCTGGCACGGCAGCCATCAGACCAAGGCCATCAGACCAAGTAAACTATGCAGGTTGCGAGCATATGAAATGTTTAGCACTTATATTAAATACATAAAGTTAATATGTGCGGACAATGCTATTTCTTTACGATGCGGGATGGGCTAACCGATGCCTACGGGCGTAAGATTTCTAGTTTAAGAATTTCACTTACCAACCGGTGCAACCTGAGGTGCATCTACTGCCATAACGAGGGCGAACAGGGCGGCAGCAACAGCGAGATCACCGTGGACGAGGTCGCACAGATCACCAGGATCTGTGCGAAGTATGGGGTCGACAAAATCAAGTTCTCCGGGGGCGAACCCCTCGTACGCCAGGATTTTGAGGATATCCTGCGGGCACTGCCACCGATGCGCGACGTCTCAGTCACCACCAACGGCACCATGCTGGCGAACAGGGCGAAATCGCTGAAGGAGGCCGGGCTGGACCGGGTCAACGTTAGCCTGGATTCCATGGACAGAGACCGCTTCACATTCATTACCAAATGCCTGAAAAACGAGTTCCGGGACGTGCTGGACGGCATTGATGCTGCCATATCCGTCGGGCTGGTGCCGATCAAGATCAACATGGTCTGCCTCAAGGGTATCAACGAGGACGAGGTCGACCGAATGATCGACTTCATCCGAGGCAAACCGCTGGTCCTGCAACTCATCGAACTCATGAACTTCCGAGGCTCTTTCAGCTACCACGCAGACGTGGCCTCGCTGGAGCAAAAAATCAAGGCCAGATCCGACAAGGCCGTGTCCCGTGAGATGCACCGACGGACAAAGTACTACCTAGGCGGGGCCGAGGTAGAGGTCGTCCGACCCATCGACAATTCCGAGTTCTGCATGAACTGTAATCGATTGAGGGTCACATCCGACTACAGGCTCAAGCCTTGCTTGTTATGTAACGACAACCTGGTCAGTATTCGCGGTATGACCGACGCGGAAGTGGAAGAGACCCTGCTAAAGGTCGTCGGCGGAAGAGAGCCGTTCTTCAAGCAGAATATCACATTGCCGACGCGGCCGCATAAAATCCACGAGCCCTGATCTCCGGTCACATTTTACCAGTACCTCGGATAATTCATACGATCCGTCCAGACTTTTACATTGTTTTCCTTTTCAAACTCTGACATACCCCCCAGCTAAAGCTTGTGGGAGTATGTCAGGAGCGATCTATTATACCTATAAAAACTATTTTAACCATTACCACCAATGATCTTTATCTTCTAAACGGTGTACACATGGAGCTTTCTGCGCTGATCCTCGCACTGGAGGCCATCGCCCCTCCCGAGTTGGCAGAGGACTTCGACCATGGCAAGATTGGGCTCATAGTCCCTGGCTATGAAAAAGTCACCAAAGTAGCCACCGCCCTGGATCCCACGCCCTTCGTGGTCCAGCGGGCCGTCGACATGCACGCCCAGGCGATCGTCGTCCACCACACGCTGATCTGGAACCCGCTGACCTCGATCAATACCGACCTGGCGAACGTGCTGAAGCCGCTGCTGGAGAACGATATATCCCTCTACGCCATGCACACCAACTACGACCGGGCTCCCGGAGGCGTCAACGAGACGCTGGCCGATCTGCTCGATTTGAGGGACGCGGTCTCCGTGGACCTTTGCCGGGCCGGGATCGTCGAGGACCAGACCCTGAAATCGCTCGCCGCCGCCGCTTCGAAGGCGTTGAAGGTTGAGGTTGAGATGGTCGGAAAGCCCGATAGGGAGATTTGCACGGTCGTCACCGCCGCCGGCAGCGCATTTAGAGAAGCGTTACCGATCGCCAGAAAGCTCGAGGCCGACGTGTTGGTGTCGTCCGAGCTGCGGCACGACGTGATCCGGGACCGGGGCGATGTCGCGCTGATCTCCGCGCCACACTACTTCACCGAGGCTCCGGCGATGAAGAGGCTGGCTGAGAGGCTCAGCAGCAGTAAAAACGTCAGCGCGGAGTTCATCGACGACCCCCCTGAAATCCGGGTGATTAGAGGGTGAGCGTGCTCGACCGTCTGAAAAACAGGACCCTCGAAGATGGGCTTGAGGATGAAATCATCCGGGAGTTCGGCGTCAGGGGAAAAAATGCCATTGCCCTGGTACGATCCGGCCGGGTGAAAAAGTACCGGGATTTCTTCGTAGTCGGAGGGCGGAAGGGCGAGTACGTAGTCGAAGGCGACTTCTGCACCTGCCGCGATTATCTGTACCGGCTATCCAAGCAGGGCGGCATCTGCTACCACTCGCTAGCGACCAAGATCGCGGCTGCTACAGGCGAGTATCAAACCGTTGATGCCTGGTATTCAGACATCATCCTGCAGAGGGAATACGGGGGTGACCCTGGAGGCAAAAGATAGCTGTTCAGACGAAAATCGGTGCAGTGCACAGTACAGGAGTAGGAAAGATATCGCTTTCCAGGTTGTCGATTGGCCTGCGATTCCGTTATATGTGAATTGGGTCATCGGCCGTTGTCACCTATTTCGCTGATCGGCAGCCGTCTAGTTCTTAACGTACTAGTAGTTTTTAGCAGGTCGACTGCAGCCCTGATGGGCGCTCCATGGTTTTTCGAGGCCCCCGGACGGCCGGGGCCGCGCTTGCGAGCACACGTAATGGGGAGAGCGGCTAAGGGATCGCCGATCCCTTCGTTACGGGGCGGCAGGCCGGATCCCGACGGCAGAACCCTAAAACCGGGTGGGACGCTGCCAGGCGACCGTCGCACGTGAAGGAAGATCTTTATAACGATTGTTGTATGCTGCTAGGAGCCGCTAGGCGACCCATTGGAAGAAGTACTACTGTTATAGATCGATCCGCCGTTCTATCTCCTTCGGATCGTATTTAAGAGAAATCAACCTGCTCTGGCCTCTGGTACCCTTCCCGGTGCTGCTTATCGTTAATAACTTCAGCGTCTCCAGCCGGTTGACCATCTCGTAGAAGGACGTGTATCCCAGTCCGGTCTTTCCTTTGAAGCAATCGTACAGTTCGCCGGACATTAACTCCTGTCTGCCGGCGCCCACGATGCACTGGAGGATGACTTTCTCCTCCTTTTTGAGGCTGCGCACCACGTAGTTGAGGTGAACATACTTGGATCCCTCATATGCCTTCCCCACGTCTTCTGGGGAGATCGCCTTGCTGGATCTGCGCTCGGCGTTGAGGCCGGAGCGCTTGAGCATGTTGATGCCGACCCGCAGATCGCCGGCATCGCAGGTATACTGGGTTACCTGCTCCAGGGTCTCGTCAGAGACCACGTTGGGGAAGAAGCCGTATTTGATCCGGTAGCGCAGTATGTCTCTGATCTCATTTTCGGAGTACTGGGGGAAGACGATCTCTTCCGGTAGCAACACGGACTGCACCTGGGGGGAGAGATTCTTCGCCATATCCAGCGTCAGGTCGCTGAGGATAGATATCACCCCTACTTTTGCGCCTGGTTGCACTTCGTGCATCCGCAACAGCGAATATAATACGTCATCGATCTCTTTGCTCATCATCAGATAGTTGATGTCATCGAGGGCGACGATGAGCACCTTCCTCTTCTCCACGAGGTGCTTGGAGATCTGGGAGAATAGTTTCTTGAAGGAGATGCCGGACGATGGCGGGGGATATCCCGCTAATTTTTTGAATATCTGGGCGAAGATTGCGTAGCGGGTCGAGTCTACCTGGCAGTTGATATACACGGGTAGGACTTTCTGGGTGGCTGCCTCCACATCCTCGAAGACTTTCAGCAAGGCCGAGGTCTTGCCGGTGCCTGGGGCGCCTCGACAGTAGGCGTTGAGGGGTGTAGCGCCGCGCAGTGCCGGGGCTATGCTGAATTGTAGCGATTTGATCTGTGACTCCCTGTGGAGCAGGTTTTCGGGCAAGAAGTCAAGCTCAAAGTACTGTTCTTCCCGAAATATGGTCTGGTCCCAGAGCAATAGGTCTTTGTTCATTGGCAACCCGGCTAAATACTTTCGATTTGTTTTATATTATATGTCCTTGCTTAAAAGTTATCCATAATGCGTACTGAAAGTAATGTATGACATCTTATAAATAGGTTCTGTGGACGGCTTTTAATATTTTCAAAGAGTTTAGATACTATTATATCAGGCGTTTAAAGAGCAGTGAGAGCAACTGTCGAATGCACCCATCAGAATAAATGAACCGTAATATTTTTCCTGCGAGAGGCCCAGTTAGCTGCAATGAAAGATCTATCCGGCAGCGACCTAGCAAAGAAAAATGCAGCCGAAAAGGCCTGCGATCTGGTGAAGGACGGCATGATCGTGGGGCTTGGCACGGGCTCGACCGTGGCATACGCGATACGGCTGCTGGGCCGACGTGTCAGGGAAGATGGGCTCGGGATCCTAGGCGTCCCCACATCATACGCCAGCGAAGCGCTTGCCATTGATTGCGGGATTACGCTAACAGACCTAAATACCTTTCAGGAACTGGATATCGCCATAGACGGCGCGGACCAAATCGACGCCTCCCTGAACGCCATCAAAGGCGGCGGTGCGGCACACACAAGGGAAAAGATCGTCTCCTGCTCTGCGAAGCAGTTCGTCATAGTGATAGATGAGAAAAAATTCGGTAGAATTCTCGACCGGCCGGTACCGGTCGAGGTGATCCCCTATGCGAGAAAGCTGGTCGATAAAGAGTTGACGAAGATTGGAGGAACCTGCATGGTAAGAACAGGGACAGGAAAGGATGGGCCCGTCATAACGGAAAATGGCAACCTGGTTATTGACTGCAGCTTTGGGCAGATTATGGAACCGGCGGGGCTGAGCCGGAAGATGTCAAATATAGCGGGGCTGGTAGAACATGGCATCTTCACCAACGTCGATGTTGTTTATATCGGCGGCGAGGAACAAGTTCGGCGTATCGAAAGGAAAAAATAATACCAACCAGCAGGGCAAAGAAACCGCAAAAGTTATATCATTTGATATATTTTAAGGTATGCCAGATTGTTATTGTGATGTCGGAGTGGCCTAGTCTGGTTAGGGCGTCGGACTCATAGGGTATTGAATACTCGCCATAGCCTGAGACATCCGAAGGTCGGGGGTTCGGATCCCCCCTCCGACACTTGACTTTTTACTTGATAATTGATAATTTGTGGAGAATTATCGAACTGAATTATCGAACTCCGCCGGGGTTCACCGGATGTACCCCGCTGCCCACGCCCATCGAGTTCTGAATGGAGTTCATCACGAAGGCTTTGGCCTGTTCGCAAGCTTCTGTCAGGGGCTTCCCGCGCACTAGAAACGAAGTCATGGCCGCAGAGTGAGTGCAGCCGGTACCATGGGTGCCGCCCCTCACGAGATCCCCTTGGTAAACGTGGAACTCCCCATCAAAGAGGAGGTCGGTACCGCCGAAATGGCCGCCGGTGAGCACGACGCTCTTCACTCCGAACGATCGTATCTCCCTACATGCTTCGCGGGCGGAATCCATATCGGAGATTGAGACGCCTGAGAGGGTTGAGGCCTCATAAACGTTCGGGGTGGCCACCTCGGCCAGCGGTAGAAGCTCGGATTTCAGCGTCTCAACCGCGTCCAGGTTCAGCAACCGGCCGCCAGCTTCGGCGGTCATCACAGGATCGACCACCACCTTAAGGCCATATTCGGAGACTTTGCGGGCCACGCACCGGACTGTATCGGCCCTAGACAGCATACCGGTCTTGGCGTATCCGACGTCAAAATCCGCGAGAACTGCGTCGATCTGG
>DATHCY010000260.1:0-5526 GCA_035319305.1 Methanocella sp. | reverse complement strand
GATCAGGGAAGCTATGGAGGTCCTGAGCGGCGAGATGGAATCTGCGATCATAAGGGAGGCCGTTACCACCACCTTAAGCAGGTGATCAGCGCCTCGATCAATACCTGTGCCATCGATAACAGCGAGAAAAGTTCTGGACAGAGGTAGGGCGTTCATACCGTCCAGATGACGAGTGCTGTGTCCCTGTCGTACCGTATCCCCGGCGGGGGTGGGTGGAATTAGTGACAGGGTCAGTAGGGGCGAACCGCATCGTACTTATTTGCTATTTTATGATATTTGGTCTTTACTCGCTTCTGCAGGAAATATATATCTGCTCGCCGATAAATGACTGCTTAATGAAAATCCGGGACAAAGGGAGGCTGATCAGAGGAATTGAACGAAGAGCTCACGCCCTATCCATTGTGGAGGCGGGCGTATCCTCCGTCATGCCGGAGAACGTGATCAGGAACGCGGTCCGAATCGCTGGGAATATCCTGGAAGTGCCTGGTAGGAAATATGACCTATCCAAGTACCGGCATATCTATGTTGCTGGCGGGGGCAAAGCTTCCGCGACGATGGCATCCGAGCTCGAACGCATACTCGATGGCCGAATCACGGCAGGCATCGTCAACGATAGATACGGCACCGGACCGCTAAAAGGCCGGATAAGGCTGCGCGAGGCAGGACATCCGCTGCCGACAGAGGATGGCGTGAACGGGGTGAAAGAAATGCTGGATATGCTATCAGATGCCGTAAAAGACGACCTGATTATTTTCCTCATATCCGGAGGGGGCTCCGCCCTGCTCCCATACCCAGCCCCGGGCATATCGCTCAATGACACGGTCGAGCTCACCAATCAGCTGCTGAAGAGCGGCGCCACCATCGCCGAGATCAACTGCATCCGCAAGCACATTTCGAAAATTAAAGGCGGCCGACTATTGAGGTTTACAGGGGGCGCCGAGGTACTGAGCCTGATCGTATCCGACGTAGTTGGCGACGATCCGGAGGCGATCGCCTCCGGCCCGACATCGCCCGACCACACGACATACACCGACGCACTCTCGATCCTGGAAAAGTACCGGGCCACCATGACCGTCCCAAGGAATATCATCGACCACTTAAAGACGGGACAGAGGGGCGATACCATGGAATCGCTCAAGGCAGGAGACCCCGCCCTGGACAGGGTTCATAACGTGGTGATCGCCAGCAATATCATCGCGCTAAAAGCGGCAGCTACCGAGGCATCACGACTATGCTACCGGCCGATCATCCTCGGGTCATACATCAAAGGCGAAAGCCGGGAAGTTGGCCTGATAATGGCAGGCATCGCGAAAGAGTGCCAGTCCAGCGGAAACCCGACCGGTCAACCGGCCGCGATCATATCGGGCGGGGAAACGACCGTAACCGTATGCGGCAGCGGAAAAGGCGGCCGAAACCAGGAGCTGGCCCTGGGATTCCTGAGGGACTATCAGCCTGGGCTGACGATCGTCTCGATCGATACCGACGGCATCGACGGCGCGACCGATGCCTGCGGAGCCATCGCAGACGAGACCACGCTCCCGCACGCCGCATCGCTGGGGCTGTCCATACAGAACGCGCTGGATACAAACTCATCGTATGACTTTTTTAAAGCGCTCGACGATCTAATCATTACCGGGCCGACAGGGACCAACGTCAGCGATCTTCGAGTAGTCCTTGCATACGATATCCATGAACATGACGTATGAGTGATCGGCCCGGCAACACCCATTATACATGTCTAAAATCGGTGATACACCAGCTCATCGGACTATATTGCCCGCAATACATGCCTTGACTACCAAGAGGAGATAGTAAGATAGAACAGTGGCGATCAAGATCATAAAGGGAACCACTATAAAGAGAGCAAGGATGGACTTCCCCGGATCCTGCGGCAACACCAAGATGAACAGGCCCGCTTGCGCGACGAGCATCCACATGGTGATCAGTTTCTGCCATCGTACTATCCCCCGACCAAGATGGTAAAGTCGAGGAGTGTTTTTATCCGTACCGGACATCGGGCGGTTGAACGAGAACAGATATCTGTTGAGAACATCAAGAAGGGCGTATATTCCTATGGAAGAAACGAAAAAGATCGTTAAGAACAACCACTTATCCACATAGGAATCGACCCTGCCGTAGGCGCCCACATGTGTCGGCACCAGATCCGGCAGGCTAACCGTGCCATATACGATCACAGCCAAGGTCAGGACGAGACCGGCCAGTGCCACAGCCTCCACCAACAGATCCATTTTAGCCGGCGGAGGCGAGAATCTCAACCTACCGAACGATACATTTATCTCACCCATAGCCAGATTCCTCGCCTAAGATCATGATCAAAAATTAAACTGGGTAGATCAATATGACATTAATTTAAGGTTGCCATTACTTATGCATTCTCGTCTCCGTGACTGCTTGCTCCCACAACTAGAGTAGATGTGCCCCCCACCACTGACCACCCTTCGTAAAATCAAGTTTTAAACCCGACGGAGGTTCGAAAGGGAACGGATAGAAAATCTATATACTTCCTGCCGCTACCAGAACATTGTAAGGAGTGCAACGAATGGATATGAAAAGCCTCTCAAGTCTGCTCACACAGGTCAGAACCAAACGACCTCTTGTGCATCATATCACGAACTACGTTACAGTCAACGATTGCGCAAATGTAACGCTATGTATCGGAGGGGCGCCCGTCATGGCCCATTCCCCCGAAGACGCTTCGGAGATGGTTGCAATGGCCAACGCGCTAGTTCTGAACATCGGCACGCCGGACCACGCCCAGATCGAGTCGATGCTCGTCGCTGGCTCCAGGGCGAACGATCTAAATATCCCGATAATCCTGGACCCGGTCGGCGCTGGCGCCACCCGCATGAGGACGGACGCCGCCTGCACACTCCTTCATAAGCTCAATATTTCCGTGGTCAAAGGCAACGCCGGCGAGATCGCAATCCTCGCCGGCGGTAAAGGCACTGTGAGAGGGGTCGACTCCCACGGCATCAAAGGCGATCCCATAGAGATCGCGAAAAAACTGGCCAATAAGCTCGACCTCGTCGTTGCCATCAGCGGCCAGACTGATATAGTCACAAACGGGGAACTGACCCTGCTTGTCGATAACGGCCACCCAATGATGGGCAAGCTGTCCGGCACCGGCTGCATGGCATCTTCGATCGCTGGTGCATTTGCCGGCGTATCGAAAGACCATGTTAAGTCTACCGCAGCAGCGCTGGCCGCATTTGGAGTGGCGGGTGAAAAGGCCGCGCTCCACTCCAACGGCCCGTCATCCTTCAAGGTAGCGCTAACGGACAATGTATACAGGCTGACTGAAGACATGCTTCGCAAAAGTATAAATGTCAGGACCGTCTGATGCGCTACGATCTGTACGTGATCACCGACGAGGGACTGTCGCACGGCCGTACCCACAGCGAACAGGCACGGCAAGCCATCCTGGGCGGCGCCGACGTCATCCAACTCCGTGATAAAAAATGCGACCGCGATTACTTAAGGCAATGCGCCCTGGAGATGAGGGCAATCGCGGACAAAGCAGGGACAACCTTTATCGTCAATGATAGGCTCGACCTGGCGCTGCAATGCGAAGCTGACGGAGCGCACATCGGACAGGGCGACATGCCATTGAAATTCGCACGCAGGGCAGCCTCCCGCGAATTTATCATCGGCGTTTCGGCTGGCACTGTGAAAGAAGCCCTGGAAGCCGAGAGGGACGGCGCAGATTACATTGGCTTCGGACCGATTTTCAGGACCGCTTCCAAGGACGACGCCGGAACTGCCTGCGGTCTAGAAGCTTTAAAGGAGGCCCGTCAGAGGATCTCAATCCCCATCGTGGCGATCGGCGGAATCAACGCGATAAACGCCCCGGACGTGCTCGCCGCGGGCGCAGACGGACTGGCAGTCATATCGGCCGTCATCAGCCAGGAGAATATCGCAACCGCTGCCAGCGCCCTGAAAGAGATCATTATAAAATACCGATCACCAAGCCGCATCGGCTAATTTGGGCGTGCATGCTCCCCTTCGTCCAGGGTATACGAAAAGGATATATCCACGAGAACCTTATGCTTACCCAGCCACAGAGGTATTTGATGCAGCTATTCGGTATGGACATCCTTGATGTATTGCTCTGGGCGTCGCTTATGATACTGATCGTAGCGGCGATTTTGCCAAAGAAGAATGGATATTACGCCGCCGCCGTCGGATGGGTGATCTTTGGAGTGAGCTGGTTTTTAAAAGCCCCAGGATTCTTCTTCGACGAAAGCAACATCCTGTATACCGTGCTGTGTCTACTGGCACTGCCCCTAACACTATACGCGGCGTATATTCTGATCCGCTTCCAGAGAGAATCCCTCATGGTCGTCACCCGTAGCGTGGCCATCAGCGGCCTATTTTACGCCCCGTTCGCGTTCATACCAATGTTAAACCACTGGCTGATCGGGTTTACGGCCGATCTCACACTGGCCTGCGTACAGGCCATAGGCTACCCCGCGACCAGGTTGAACTTCGACACCATCAGCCTACACGGACAGGAGGTACAGATCATCCTAGCTTGCACAGCGATCCAGAGCATCGCCATCTTCGTAGGAATAGTCTTCTGCATACGGGTCGAAACCAACCGCATGCTCAAGGCCTTTCTCATTTCAGTGCCGCTCATCTACCTGCTGAACCTGATCCGAAACACGTTCGTCATTTCGGCATACGGCAACCAATGGCTACAGATCATACCCGAAACAGTGACGGAGTGGACAGGCAAAAACGTCGAATACACCAGCTTCTTCTGGGCACACAATATCATAGCAGAAGCAGGCGCACTCATCGCACTCGTGTTCATTTCCTATGTCGTACTCAATACAATGCCAGAACTACTCGACTATTTACAGGACGTGCTGAACCTGCTTAAGATCGAGAATATCAAAAGTCTACTAGACGGAAAAGACGTGACAGTCATCACACCAACGCAGATAAAGAGCAAATAAAAGGGGGGGGATTCCCCCGGTGAGAATCGATCGCTACACTACACTGGATATGCAGATCTACCAGGGTTGACGCCCCTGTTATAACGATCGCCCAGAGAGAGCACAAAAACACCAAATTAAAACACGGCTGGCAGAACAGTAACAACCCGTCCAACCCTACTGGCGGTTAACATGTAACGGCCCATATAGGGACGATCAGAAACGTCTGTTTTAATTTGATGTCTTAGAGTTAGGGGAACTGGGTGTACCCAATTTTACTGTAAAAATTCCAGTCGGCTTCTCATGCTCTTGGGTCGACCTACAATTGTACAGCAAAATTGGGACGTGCCCCGGGGGTTTGTTCGTGTTTTAAGACTGTGAATTTAGTGCTGTTAGAGAGTTGATCGCCCTTTAGTGCAGTTTGTAGTTTGACAGTGAGCTTAGAGCAATTCGAGTTCTTAGTAACTCTAAAAAAGTATTTGGTGTTTTCGCTGGTGTTTTCGTGCTACCCCACGGGAATCCCAGCAAAGGGCAGCGATCGTCGTCCGATCAATTTTAACCGATTAAA
>DATHCY010000259.1:0-5132 GCA_035319305.1 Methanocella sp. | reverse complement strand
CGTCGATATGTTCGTCGCCTCTGGATGTGCCCTTATGCATCTTGATCGCCTCGTCGATGGTGATCTCGCCGCGAGCTACCTGTCTGGCCAGATAGCGGGGGATCGTGGCACGGCCGTCAGACATGGACCGGCTGGCTTCCTGGATAACCCGGATCTCGCCCTTGGATGGCTCTACCTCTAGTTTGCCCACCGGTACCCCCTTGATCCTGGCGATATTGATGGCAGCGATGATGTCCCGCACGGTGTGGGTATGTACGTCTCTACCTATATGGGGTGTGGTACCGCTCTCGTCGACCATTTCCACCCGGAAGCCTGCCTGTAACAGGGAATTCGTGATCTGTGTAGTGACCAGCCTAGCGCCATTGCCGATCCTGATCAGCAGGGAGTCCGGGTGGTAATCCCGGAGGATCTTTACGATCAGCGGCTCTACCTCGGTGATGCTCACTTGGTGCACGGCTATCACCATGTCCCCGGCGAGGACGGCGATGCCCGGCCGTCTTCCCGGGTCGATTCCGATGACGAGCGAGTCGATCGGCCCGATGCTCTTCTCAAGATGAATAGCCCTATTCACGGTCGAGACCGGGTCATCATATATTACTGTATGCCCTCCCTCCCAGGCGACGGCTTCCGCTTCCCCGGCGGTGGTGATGACCGCCTTGATATTAGCCGGAATTGGCTCGTGCAGCCGAAGTGTTATAAAAGGGACTTTACGGTTCTTAAGTTCGGCTACGACCTTTTCATACACTGTAAAGTTAGAGGTGATAAGAGCGATTATGCAATTCCCTCCGCGGCCCTGCGCGGCATGGCCGCTTGCGAACACTGGTACAACTTCATCCGACGTATATTTAACCGCGTGGCCATGTCTGAGCTGACTAAACTCCCTTTCCCGGCACAATACCCACAACGATATAAATCATCAGCGAACATTGATCAGCGGTACAGTGTAATGGATTTGATCAATAAGCTGCCCACCGGCGCAAAGCCGATCGATGATCTTCTAGGAGGGGGGTTCGAGTCGGGAACTGTGTCGCAGATCTACGGCGAGCCTTCAAGCGGCAAGACGAATATCTGTTTACTGCTCATGATCAACACGATCCGGACAGGTAAAAGGGTGATCTTCATTGACACTGAGGGCTTTTCAGTAGAGCGTTTCAGCCAGATCGCCGGTCCCGAAGCACAGGAACTCGCCAGGCACGCGATCATCTTCTCGCCAATGAGCTTCGAAGAGCAGTTTGCATCTATCAAAGAGTCTGAGAAGCTCATCGGGCAGGACGTCGGGCTCATTATCATAGACTCGGCGACCGCCTATTACCGTATCGAGCGGGAGGGCAAGGATGGGATGGTGCCGATGAGGGAGCTGGCGAGCCAGATGACCGCGCTGCTGGGGATAGCCCGCAAGCATGGCATCCCTGTGGTTATCACCAACCAGATCTACACGGACATCGAGAGCGAGGAGTTCCGAGCCGCCGGCGGCAAATGGCTGGAGCACATTAGCAAAGCGATCATCGAGCTGAGGAAGGCCGGCTCGGATGGTAGACGGATCGCCGTTTTGAAAAAGCACCGATCTATGCCCGAGGGCGAGAGCGTCGGGTTCAAGATTATAGGTACCGGTCTGGAGTAGCCAGAGCAGTCTGTTTAACGGGCGGATCCAATTACTTTTTTAGATCCAGCCGTTCGACGTACCGATGTAGGCGAAAGCCAATGGTATCACAAAGATGAGCACGACCGCTGCAACTGCGAACGCTAGCCCGTACGTCTTCCTGTTCAGCCATGCGTGAAATGCGCTTCCTGTGACTTGGCTTGCCTTAATTTTCGAGTCTCCGGCCGTCATCCGTGTGTAGACATATGCACTGGCAGTCGTGGCAGGCACGAATATCAGGATACCTGCTACAAGCGATAATATGTAAATCCAGAATGTAAACGGTATATTGTTATAAAAGGTCATCAATATCAGGTAGATCGGGACGAATAGTGTAAGGGATATCGCCAGCCCAGGGATGCTGCCGAGTATAATCGCATCGTCAGGCCGCTGGATGTGGCGTTGTAGGATGAAGGATGTTACCACTCCTCCCAGCATGGCTATTGCGATATAAAGTACGAGCACATGGACGAAGGGCAGCCCCTCCAGTTCCTGTGAGTGGCCGAGGTCGCTCACGCCTCCTGTAAAGCCGAAGCTGTTCCAGAGGATGATGGTAAGAAGGGCGACTGCGATGTTTGCGATTCCGAAGATGAAACCGATGACGTCCGCGCCTCCAATGGCGTCTATCAGCCTTGAAATGTCCAGCTCGCCAGTTTTCATGCGTTTTTCTCCTGTTTTATTAAATTTAATATGTTATCAGTCGTATTAAACGATTATGGTCTCAAACTATCCATATAAATAATTAATCGTTCCAAATTAATAAGTGACAAGGATCCATGTATTCTTTATAGATCGGTAGGGTTGCCCCTATCGCACCCACCTTTAAAGGGCTGGCCCGGCATGCTCAGCTATTGTGCTCCCATCTTTATATTTTTTGATAGCATTGCTGTTGCCTCGCTGATCCGTCTCTGTCTGGTCTCGGGTCGCTTTGCGTCGTTGATCCACCGTATAAACAGCTTCCTCTGCGAAGGCGTGAAACGGTTGAAGTTCCCCAGAGCAGCGTCATCAGCCTTCAGCGCTTCCAGCAGATCTGTGGGTATGATCAGCTCGCCGTTGCCGTCCACTTCATGGAGTTGCTGAGCCATACGCCTATCCCTGAACCTTTTCATCCCGGCTTCGGTCATCAGCCCTTCTGTGATCATCTTCTCCGCCCGGGCCACATTGATTTCGGACCATCTGCTACGGCTGTTCCTCGGGGTGTACTTCTGGGCATATCGGTCCTTGTCGATCGTCCGGACTGTGGTATCGATCCATCCGAAGCAAATCGCCTCTTCCACCGCATCATCATATGATATCCTGGGTATGTTAGAGCTTTTTTTATAGTAGATTAGCCAGATCTCCTTCGTACTTTCGTGATTCAGCTCCAGCCAATCCCGCCACTCCTGCCGTGTAGCACAGTATACCGTTTCGGACAGGCTGGATACCTGTTCATCATGTGCCATAAGAACTAGTATATCGGTTGGCCATATAGATGCGACGGTTCAACTCAGAGTTCCACGTCTGTATAGCTACCGGGCGACAGGCTTTCGTAAGAATTAGGGGCCTCGAAGTCGCGATCCCTGATTTCCTGTGCGATCTGCTGGGCATCCTGAGCGGTCAGTACCATGAACTCCAGGCCTGCGAACGTCCATGGCTTTAGGTATCTCTCGATCGTCGGCTGTACCACCTCTGACATCACCATGCGGGGTCCTTCGCCGTTACGGGTGAGGATGAACGCATCGCAAAGTGGGACGATGTATCCGGCCGCTTCCGGTGGGAGCGTTACCACGCGTAAAAGCTTCTTATCAGCGATCCTGTAGAGTAGCTTCAGTTCTGGCAGGCTAATCTTGACCGCGAAGGCCTTCATGTTGACCCTGATACTGGCCGTTTTCAGATAGTTCTCCACCTTTCTCCGTTTGACCGTATACGACCACCATTCCAGCGACTTTTCTTTGGGCATGTATCTGCTTATGTCTTTAAGCAGGTCATGCGAGATGTTGCTGATGTTATCCGACCATGTTCGGGCAGCCGCGTTTCGGGTGACCGTTTCGTTCGCCGATTCCCATGATTTTATGATGTCGGCTGCGGACATGTTTTTCGGCTCAGTCTGGTACTGCGGGTCCAGCACGTATAGGCCATACCTGTCGCAGATCGCCTCGATTATCGGTGCCGCTTCATGGCCAAAATATGATGGCCTCAGAAAGCTAATGGTAACTTTAAGTCCTGTGTAGCTGAAATCGGGGAAGGCTTTTTTAGCCTCCAGTTCTGCGATTGTCTCCGGGCGCATGCTTATGCGAAACATTGTCCCAGTATCCTTATTATGGTAGCCCGCGTCGAAGCCATTTTTAACATTCGCAAAATTGTTAAAATATTCGTACGAGTCCAGGAATGACCGGAGGTCTTTCATTTCAAGGGGCCTAACCGTCAGCATGGTCATCAGGTTTTTAGTGGCAAGGGCTCGCCTGCCACCACGCCCATTATAAAGATATAGATCGTAACTCATTTTCTACGGTATATAATGCACACAGGGGTTTATATGTATTTATATTGGCGAAGCCCTTGGTTTGATTGGTATGAATCTGACGGGGTTTTTGTTCTCACATCGAAACAGGCGTGTCTTTTCTTTGCCTGATATTGTTCGTCCCCGGTCAGGGTTACTTCGTCCCTCTCTTGATCGAGCTCCTCCATTTTAGGCCTCGGTGCAATAATACACTCCTTTGAGTTCCACCACGATGCCTAGTCAACCCTGATGGCTTGGGCGTGCAGCCCAAACGTTTATTTTCATATTTATGAACATAAGGTCGTATTACGCTATTCATCTATCACCGATCAAAGTTGCCATACCTTATTCACTGCTGAACAACGATAAACATTATCGTGGCAGGCTCATCCATCTACCTGTCGATCATCAGCCGCAAACAGTTTAAATTGTTGAAGAGCAACATAAGAATCTCAGCCAGTCGCCGGTCAGGCAGGGATCAATGGTGAGAATCAGCATAGTAGATAGGCAGTTCATCGCAGGATCGCTGGTGCTTCTGGGCCTCATCACCCTGACTATGACCGCGCTTTCGGGCGTGTTTTCGCTGCGTATATGGGATCTGGGCGATACCCGGATCTTCTACCATATGGCGGAGATCGTGCTTCAGGGGGGAGCGCCGTACGTGGACTTCCAGGATCCCAAGCCTCCGCTGATCTATTTCCTGCTTACCCTGCCTCTTCTAGTCGGCCATAAGTTCATAGGCGGTCTGGCTCTGGTATGGCTGGCGGGCTTTATCAGCTCAGCTATCATTCTCCTGATCGGCTGGAAGCTCTACGGCAGGCTTTCGGGCATGGTCGCCGCGGTGCTGTTTTCCCTTAATTTTGCTTGGGCGGAGGGGTATTTCGTGCTTACGGAGCCTTTCACCGTCACATTCACGCTACTATCGGTCTACTTCCTCATCTTCGGGCCTTACAGCGCAACGAAAAGGTATCTGATCGCTGGCCTTGCTGCAGGCGCCGCGATATGCTTCAAGCA
>DATHCY010000258.1:0-12336 GCA_035319305.1 Methanocella sp. | reverse complement strand
GTGACTGCTCCCACGACTAAAGTCGTGGGCTTCTATGCCTTAACGGCAACAGACTGCAGTCCCAGTCTGAGAATGTTCACCGCTGCATTCTGGTCTCTATCCATGACCAGCCCGCATGTCGGACATTCGTGTGTACGGTCTGTTAGTTCTTTTTTGACTAATTGGCCGCATCGAGAGCATAACTGACTTGTGTTAGCAGGGTTAACCATTACCACTGTTGTACCGGCACTCGCAGCCTTGTACCTAGTAGCAGTGATTAACATTCTCCATGCTGCATCGCTAATGCTCTTAGCAAGACAATGATTCCTGACCATTACCTTGATGTTCAAGTCTTCGAATGATATGAAACCATACTCAGATACGAGTTTGTGGCTTAACTGGTGGGCGAAATCGCATCGTTTATTAGATATTCGCTCATGTACCTTCTGGACGACTTTAATGGCTTTCCGTCTTTGAGGGCTGCCTTTTTCTATCTTTGATAGTTTTCTTTGCATCCTTGCCAGTCTTCTCTCTTCTATTCTGAAGAACCTTGGATTATCGATTTTGACTCCGTTAGATAGAGTCGCGAAACTGGCTAATCCCATATCCACGCCAACCGCCGGGTTCACGCTCTTAGATATGACCTTTATGTTATCGGATTCTACTGTTAGGGACGCATACCACTTATTACATGATGACCGGGTTATCGTCGCCCGCTTCACGTTTCCTACAACCGGCCGATGAAGTTTAATTCGGACATCACCAACCTTAGATAGGTATAGCATGTTACCGTTTAGTTTGAATCCCATCTGAGGATAGGTGAAACTATCATACCACCCCTTACCCTTGAAACGAGGATACCCCGGTACCTCTCCGTTCTTCACCCGTCGGAAGAAGTGTTTAAAGGCTAAATCCACCCTCTCCTGCACTTCCTGAAGCGTTTGGGAGAACACACCCTTTAACTCCGGGCACTCCTGTTTCCACGCTGGAAGCATGTTATTCAAAGTATATTTAGAAAGAGTTTCCCCACGCTCCTCATAAGCCGTTTTACGGGCTTCGAGCGTCCGGTTGTATACGATTCGACATAGTTCTAAGCCCCGCTCCATCCGGGTTTCTTGGGCTTTGGTGGGGTATAGCCTAAACTTATATGTCTTACGCACAACAACCAATTATGTGATAATCGCTTAAATACTTTGCTTTCTGAAGCACGAAAGAATCAAGGAGTAGATTCATCCCACGGCTAAAGCCAGTGGGCTTTCTCTACCCCATGGCCCCAAGATCGTAAACAGAGAACTACAGCAATAATAGATTACTATTGTAACTTTCATCGACCATCCCGTCAGACACCCTATTTCAGTACGCTTCGCCCATGACTAAAATCGCGAGGATTCGCTACCCTTACGCCCGTTTTTCCTAAAGTAATGGGCTTTATGGCTGTTACTATCGTAACCGGAACTAAACCTGAATTTTCTGGTGAAAAAATTACAATGGTTTAAGTGACCGTCTGTCGATTCAAAAGTATGGATCAAGGTGGGGGTAAGGATATATTTGGTGTATTGCAGAGAATCGAAGTTGATAAAAAAAGATTGTGGATTAGGCTGTTGAAGGGCGCCCTGTTCACATCCGGAGTTTTTGTCGTGCTTATGGGAATAATATACGTCTACGCAGGGGTCTGGCCGCCGATGGTCAGTGTGGAGGGACACAGTATGCTACCACACCTCAAACAGGATGATTTGATCATCATCCAGGGCCTAGATCGGATGAATATAACCACATACAAAGACGCGCTGACACGAGACTACAAGACATTCAACGACTTTGGAGACGTAATCATATACCGCCCCGAAGGCGATATAAGTAAAGTGCCTGTGGTACACCGAGCTATGTATTACGTGGGTCAAGGCCAACCAATGTGGCCCGACGGCCCCGCAGCTCCCTATGCAGGGTATATCACTCTGGGCGATAACAACTTCATGTACGATCAATCCAGCTCCATCTCACGAGAACAACCAGTAAAAAAAGAATGGGTATTAGGTATTTGTAAATACAGCATACCATACATAGGCATCGTCCGGAAACTCCCCGGAATATCGTAAATCCAGACACTACAACCTAATACACTACAACCTAATACATTACAACCGCTGTTGATGGTGGTGATTGAAGAAGGGCTTTGCTTCCTTCAGCGGCCTTAGCCGGTAGTCGTCTAGAAGTACCTTGCTGGTGCTTTCTGCGTGTACGCTTAGCGCGATCTCCTTGGTCCTGCCGTACCGTCCCTTGCTCACGACCGTGGCGTTCACGATGCCTAGCATGTCTAGTTCGCTGATTAGATCGGTCACTCTGCGCTGGGTGAGAACGTCCGAATCGATCATATGACAGAGCCGTCTATATACGTTATAGACGTCGCCGGTGTTTAGTTCGTGTGTATCGTCTCCTTTATCCAGCAGTACTATACTGTATAGTACCAGTTTGCTCTGAGTCGGCAGCGTTCTGACGACTTCGGTGATCCGGTCCTGCTCGATCTTGTCCCTGGCTCTCCGCACGTGCTCCTCTTTGACGAGCGAGTCTCGGGCGCGCTCTGCAATTTCTCCCGATACTCGCAGCAGGTCCAGCGCCTTGCGAGCATCACCGTGCTCCTGCGCCGCAAAGGCCGAGCAGAGGGGTATGACCGGGCCTTCCAGTGTATGATCCTTGAACGCCACCCTGCTACGCTGTTCTAGGATGTCCCTGAGCTGATCTGCATTGTAGGGTGGGAAGATGATCTCCTCTTCGCCTAGTGACGATTTGACCCTTGGATCCAGGTAGTCTGTGAAGGTTAGATCGTTGGAGATGCCTATGATGCTGACTTTGGCGTTTTTCAGGTCCGAGTTAATGCGGGATAGGTTATAGAGGATATCGTCGCCGCTCTTTTTGACTAGGTTGTCAATTTCATCCAGAATAATTATCGCCACCTGCTCTTTCTTGTCCAGCGCATCCCGGAACTCGTTAAACACTTGGTCCGTCGGCCAGCCGGTAATCGGAACCTCACGGTTATAGTGCCGGGCGAGGTGGGCTAGGATCCTATACTGCGTATCGATACGTTCGCAGTTGATAAATAATACCTTGCATTCAACGTGCATCCGCTCTGCCAGATCCATGAGCTTTTTGCTTACACTCTCTAGGGTTGCCGTTTTGCCGGTTCCTGTCTTGCCATAGATTAGTATGTTGGACGGGGATTCCCCTCGAAGCGCCGATACCAGGATCTCTGCCACGGAGTTGATCTGATCCATGCGGTGAGGTAGATAATCAGGAGTATAGGAGGGCCTGAGTACTTCCCTATTCTGAAAAATGGCCTTCATGCTGAGGAGATCCTCAAAAACTTTATCGATCGTCTTTTCCTCTGCATTATTAATTAGGTTATCAAAGAGGCCTTTGTTAACTCCTGGGGAATCTGTTGCCGTGTTATCTATGGGCGCAGCACTGGGCGAGTCTTTTTCCTCTGTATCTCCTGGGGGGCGAGATGAGCCAGTCCTATCAGTCAACATTATATCAAGTCTCCAAAACCAAGCGTTTCCAAAGGAAATGATAGTCTCTATTTAATATTAATAGTTGCGGTAGCGATGACACCATGATTTCCTATGCAAATAACGATGATTTGAAGATATATTTGAATTACATTGTGACATATAACGAATAAACATAAATTATGCCTTAATTTCTGTAGGTAAAGTGTTTACGAGGCTATTTATCTAAAATCGTGCCGACGTAAGGCCATGATTTCCACTGGAGACGTAGATTGTCTGAGACCCCCACCCCTTTATTTCTACTGGAGATGAAAATACAAAAACAAGTGTTTGATTTTCATTGATGAAAATGCATTGTTGTATCGGTTATCAAGTAAAAGTATTTATAGATATCTATTTGTACCTTATATGGTAAATATTATAATCATAGAATTTATTTAAAACAATGGACCCAATCTAAATATGCTTTACGGTCTTTAACCGTGGTGGAATCCACCCTTCAAAATCTCGCAGATTGTTTAACTTCAAACTCCATGCCATGGAAGCCTAACCCTGAGCATATCGACTGAAAGCGCTATATGAGCCAACTAGACTTACCATTTAAACTCAACGTATCGATTTGCCATGGAAGTCAGTAACGCAAAACTCTGAACAAGTCGATGAAACCAACCTATAGTCGCGTTGGAGCGACAATACGTTGGTTGAAAGACCATAAGTCTATGATTTAAACCGCGGATATCATCACAAGATTGAGTTCTTCCAAGGTATCATCACAAGATTGAGTTCTTTACAAAACACTCATCTCCAGTAGAAATAAAGGGGTGGGGGTCATAAAATAGTTCTGTTATTATTAAACACTATAAATAAAATCCATTATGGAAAATCCTCCCGAAGCACAAATGAATACATCAAATCTTCCACAGGAAATGAAGGAGTATCGATCTATCACCGTTAAATTCACCTACGACACTGATCGTTTATATAATTGGTTTATATAATTTTGTTATATTGGGATGCACGATTCAGAGCTCCAAATGCCCCAAAGCAGCCAAACGTCATCTCAAACAGTTATTAGGCCGTGAGAGGCGTTTCACGGCCAATACAATCATATCACCAACAAATCTTCAAACAGCAGAAGACTGAAGAGAGCAATAGCAATGGAGAGTTGACCTGTATTCGCTCTCGGACAACGGTTAGACTGGGCAGCGTGGACGTTTCGGTAAATGGGCGTTTGACCGGACGACAGTTTATCGAATACGGGTAAGATACCGGTGTTCTGGTAACTTTTGTGGCTCCCAGGAATTACCAGTAGAGACTGCCTGGTCGTGGGTGCACGGACAAGAACAACATCAAGACCCGAGCCGAATTTGTTTGCCTGAAATGTGGTCATGCTGAACTCGCCGATTATAATGTGGCCAAGATATTCTTGGCGAGAGCGCTCGTCAATATGCCTGTTGCGGTTTGTTCGGAAGGGAAGTTGGATTGCAAGCCAGCGACTTTAGTCGTTGGTAATTGACCAATAGTTATATCAGAAACGCGTTCAATGTAATATCATGAAGGTCCTAGCCCTTGCTGACTTGCATGGGAAGTTTTTCCGTCTGGATGGGATCATTAAAAAATGCGATCCTGTGGATCTGGTCATAGTTGCGGGCGACCTGACTCATGGGGGCCCTCCTGTGAGCGCTGTCCGCAGTATTGCGATTCTGAAGATCTTCTGCCCGAGAGTTTTCTGTGTGCCCGGGAACTGGGATACTCCAGATGTCGTGCAGATGATCGATCAGCATGCCGTAAACTTGGATAGATCTCCGAGAATGGTCATGGATATAGGATTCATGGGCGTCGGTTATTCAAACCCGACGGGCAATAATACTCCAGCAGAGCTATCTGAAGAAGCCCTTTCTGGCAAGCTTGATGCGATACTGGGTAGTATGCCAGTTGTATCGCGGGCGGCTTCTCCAGCTTCCTTACCGCTGGCCGCGCAAACGGTCTTGGTTACCCATGCACCGCCGTTGAATACGCTTGATATGACTTCTGACGGTGCTAAAGGGAGTAAGGCGCTCCGAGCCGCGTTGGATAGGGTGGACGTAATCATTTGTGGGCATATCCATAAAGCAAGGGGCAAGGTTAAAGATGGTGCATGGGTGATCAACCCAGGGTATGCCGCGGAAGGGCAGGCGGCTATAATCGATCTGAGTACAATGGATATCATCTGGATCGATTCTGTTGTGTGAACTACCGTGCTTTGAATGGTTGTGGTTTCTTGTTTCATGGAAGGCGCTTGCAATCCTGGATGGTGGGGTGTAAATCTCCTTCAGGTTGAGGCCGGTTCCCTGCCCTTTACAACTGTCGGCAGTTACAGTTCTTGCGAATGATGCTCAAAGGCATGGTTGTAACCGGTAGGTGGGGTAGGTTAAAGGTTAAAATAATTGGCGGGGCCTTGGGTTGGTTCAATTCGGTGCTAGGGCAACCGGGCTTTCTCCGTCCTATGGCTTCGTTCCTATTAGGGTTAGAAAACGGCAGCAGTTTAACCCTCCCGCGTGTACAGATAATAATATTTATGTTTTTATATATATTATATGAAGTTGATGAGAATGACCCCGCCCCCCACACTTACACTTTTATACCATAGACCTGTGCGGACAACTACAACATCCAAAACCCACGCCAACAGCTCAGTATCCGAAGATGAGTATTCACTCGATGGTGAACCCTGTGCTTGAAACAAAAAAGAACAGGCAGAGACCTGAAAAAGAAGAGGTCTTTAAATGGCTCCGCAGACTAGCCCGAGAAAACCCAGAGATTTTCGGCAGAGGAGGAGCATGGAGGATAACGGCACTGCGAGAACACCAAACCTCATCCCACATCAACGGCGCATACATGATCGACGGCATACGGATCCACGTTAAATATTTCCGTCAGACCCTAGGGCGAACAGGCCCAACCTACGACCCACGCAAAGAAATGGAGGCAGAGTACTCATCGCTAATAGAGTACGAACGAAGAGGTTTCTCATCAGGCCGATACCAAGTAATCAGAGCGCTAGGAATCAATAACGAGATCGACTGCGCACTCGCCACACTCTACGCGGACGGCGACTCACTCCAGTCACTAATCATCGACACAATAGGGGGCAATCGCAGCCCCGCCGACCTGTATATGGGACTGGAGCTGACCGCAGGCATCCTGAAACGTATTCACACCTGTATGCCACAGAGCTATACAATCGACACCTGCGAAATGTTCTACTCATACATGAAATCGCTCCTCCACCTTGAAGAGCTAAATGCGTTGAACGGAAACCACCGACGAGTAATGCGAAATGTTGCCCGATGGCATGATTATCGGCCGCTCTTCGAGCAGAGAGGAGCCACCATCCACGGAGACGCCAACCCATCAAATTTCAAGGTGAAAACCGGAATCGTCTACGCACTAGATGTAGAACGCAGCCGACCACGACGCAGCCCCTGCACAGATCTTGGCTGTATAGCAGCAGATCTCTGGCACCAATTCGCCAGAGAAGCAAAAGACGGAAGCATAGCAAAACCATTCATCGACCATTTCCTCCGCGCCTATGAACCAGACAACAAGAAAAGAAAAGAGATCGAAGCAATCATACCTTTTTACACATCCCAAAGCATGCTCAAGATCGCCACACTCGGATACTGGGACCGCGACTACAGACAATTGCTAGTCTCCGAAGCAGTCCGACACGCCGGAGAGACGCCAGACAAACCAACCGACGAACCCCAAAACACCAGATAGCAGAACAATAATAGCTGGACCAACAACCCAGCCCCCGAAATAACACCAAAATGACTAATGGAGAATGGCTAATAGATACTGGCAATGGAGATACACAATGATCAAAGCCGTACTATTCGACATCTATGGAACTCTCATTGATATACAGACCGACGAATCAAGTATGAACGCCTACGAGATCATCTCCCGATACCTAGAGTATAAACACATTTACATGTCCCCAGACCAAGTGAAATGGTTCTATCATGCCGAGTTCGCACGAAGAATAGGCCAAGAACCCCCCAGACCCAGCTCCATAGACGATTTTCGCAAGCTTCTGACACACCCCAAACAGTACCAGGACGATGATATAAGGAACGTATTCAACACAATACTAGAGAAGTATGGCTTCCCAGAGGGCTCCAACAGAAACGACCTATCTACCGACCTGTCACACCTATTCCGGTCGTTGACACGGAAAAACATGTTTGTCTACCCCACCGTTAAACCCGGACTGGAACTGCTGCAGAAAAAATACCGACTGGGCATCATATCCAACGCTCAGGAAGCGTTCACCCTACAAGAACTGGACGTTTACGGACTTCGGAAGTACTTCGATATCATCGTACTATCCAGCCAAGCAGGGATAAAAAAACCCAACCCGGGAATATTCAAGATTGCGTTGGATAAAATGGCAGTCAGCCCCGAGGAAACAGTATTCGTAGGCAACGACCCCTTCGCCGATATCCTAGGAGCATCGATATACGGCATGAAGACCGTGCTCATCGGTCAGCTATCCGGCAGCATTGCAGGCATCAAACCCGACGCCACTATCTCAGCCGCAAACTTAACCGAAGTACTCAAGATCATCGAAAGCTGGAGATAAGAGTACCTTGCCAGATTGCTCAGCTCACAAAAAAATTTACTAACTATTATTATGATCGCTCATCAAGCCTCAGGCAATAACAATATTCATATTTACCTACAGACCCCAGAGGGACGGAAGACCCACCCATCCAGGAATGGGAGATGAATAGCCCCTCTACTCCTCGTTATCAGCAAGTTATATCTTGCGCCGCGACCACTATCCTTTAAGGCAGACTTACCTTCAAGCATCGGACATTCGCAAAGACGAAAAATCCTCGTGAATCCGCGAATATTATGGGTAGGAGGTGTAGGATAGGTAGCCGGGAATTCGAAAGGATACTCGGCAGTCTCGCCAACAGACAAATGGGAAGGCCGAAGGGAGACTTCCCCACAAATTAAATTGTCAAGCTGCGGCGATGACAAACCACGCCCTGAAGGGCGTGGTAGCTGACACGGTGGAGACAACCGATCAACAATACAGGATACATCATGCAACCGCCAACCATGGAAGACGCGATTATACTTGCCGCCTTAGCGCACAAGGGACAGGTTGATCGCGCGGATCTACCATACATCCTGCATCCGCTAAACGTGATGATGCTGGTCGACCCGACCGATCGGGACGCCATGATAGTGGCAGTTCTGCACGACGTATTAGAGGACACCAGAGTGACAAAGGAGTACCTGCGAAGCAAGGCCTACCCAGATCACATTGTAGAAGCCATCGACTGTCTAACCAAACGGATAAACCTATCGTCGGCCGGATCCGGAGTCTACGATATGAACGGAACAGAACGATACAGCTATTATATCAGACGGGTCAAACAGAACCCCCTCGCCACAAAGGTCAAGATCGCTGATCTTACACACAACTCAGATCTGACCCGCCTCAGGAAGATCGAAGCCAGAGACCTGGACCGACTCAACCGATATCAACGGGCGCTCATGTATCTGACCAACAGGTACGGGTCGCCAGATATTCTCACCGATTAAACTCTAACTAAACTCTAATTAAGCCTGAATTAACCTCTGATTGGTGGTTTGGAGTGATAGATCGAAGCAATAGTCTGCTTGAATTTATTCTGTTTGATGATCGAGATCGCTATTATTAACAGATAATAATAGGTATCCAGCACAAATTCTAAAGATGGGATAAGACTTGCCTACTGCTGGAAATCGTGGATAACCGACGGGGAATTGGGGGGAGAACGTCTCTGCATCAGTACACGGCTATGCATGGTACGGCGGTAAAGCATTATAGGGGTGATCGCGTGAAAATGTATCAGGCATCTAGTAGTCATGTAGAGGTATCTGGTGGGGTGATAAAAACTGTTATAGACGCAATGAACTCCAAGGCGCTGGCCGAAAAATTCTACGAGAAAAATAACATTAAAGGTGTAGATATAAACAAATTTTATCCTCAGCAGGCCTATTTGGATATGTTACGCCAAATATCTGATCAAATTGGCGAGGCTACACTATCTCGGATTGGCGAGATGATCTTCGAAAATGCGAAATGGCCTCCCGGGGTGAACACGCTGGAGAAAGCGCTGACTACGGTCAACGATGCATACAAAATGAACCACAGGGGCGGGGAGATCGGATCATATAAACTCGAGAAGATCAACGATCGAACCTTCAAGATGATCTGTGACAATCCTTACCCATGCGCCTTCGACCTCGGCATCATGCGGGGCATCGCTAAAAAGTTTGGGCCTGCTACCGTCAGGCACGCCGAAGGTGAATGCAGGGCTAAGGGCGGATCCAAGTGCTCCTACACGATAACCGTTTAAAAACATAGATCCAGCACGGTAATGAAGGATGGCATAGAACACGGGAGAGCTGCCGTCGTCACCTGCAAAATACCAAGCGCTTGAGCGCTAAACCGGTATAAACCGATAGGGCCCCGCAGGGTATCGCGGTCCGACGGCGGGGCATTACTTACGGTCTGTTGAGTCCGCAATCCATCCTCCCGCGGGGGTCCAGCCTCTCTGAATATGCTCCAGCCTCTCTGAATCGGGCGGCAGGCTCCTTCTCAGTTTGCGTCAGTGCATGATCGCTTATAACTGTGTTTGTAGTCTCGATCCTTCCTGGAAAATAACTTATACAATGATATCCAAGATTCCGCGAGCAAAGGGGGAATTAAACGAAACGCAGAGGGCAGGTCGGTAGTCATGGTTCATAGGGTTTTCTGGGCGGATTCGCTCGCTGACGAAGTGATAGAGCGCTACGGTAAAGACACGGAGGTTGTGGTGAAGTGCGCCGCGTCGCCGTCGGGCGGCAAGCATATCGGCAACATCAATGATATCCTTCGGGGCTACTTCATCAAGGAATCGCTCAAAAGTATGGGCGTCCGCACTAGGCACGTTCATACCAGCGACGATCGAGACCCATTAAGAAAGATCCCGGAGCGTATGCCGGATCGGGAAGGCAGATGGAAGATTCTGACTGAGGCGGAGTTGAAGGAGTTGAACAGGTATGTCGGCATTCCCTATGTCCACGTCCCTGATCCGTTCGGATGCTGCAAATCTTGGGCGGAGCACTTCAACAGCGTCTGGTTGGACGGGGTGAAGTCGTTGGGAGTTGGGGTCGAGGACTTCAGTAACGATCAATTGTATAGAGATGGTAAATTTGAGGTGCCGACCCGTACGATCCTTTCGGATATTCCGTTGGCGAAGGAGGTCATCTCGAGGTATCAGAAGAACACTCCCGATGACTACATCCCATTTAATCCCATCTGTGAGAAATGCGGCAGGATCACTGCTAAAGCAGTGTCAGTCAATCTTGGGGACTGGACTGTGGACTACATCTGCGAAAGCAAGTCATTGGCGGGAGAGTTTGAGGTGCCTGGCTGCGGTCATAAAGGTACCACATCGCTGAGCAACGGCAAGCTTCCCTGGAGGTTTGAATGGCCGGCGCAATGGCAGATCTTCGATGTCAAAATGGAGCCTTTCGGCAAGGATCACTACGAGGGCTCATGGCCCTCCGGGCAGGAGATCTCCCGGGTCATCCTCAATCGACAGCCGCCAGTGTACTCGGTGTATGAGTTCTTCTTGGTCAATTCCGCCAAGATGTCGACCCGGCATGGCAACGTCTATATCACCCAGGACATGCTCAATATCATGGAGCCGGAGGCGTTCCTGTACTTCTACTCGCTCAACCCTATGAAGCAGAAGAACCTCGAGGTCAAGAACATCAACTTCCTGGTCGACGGTTTCGACCGGTTCGAACGGGTCTACTATGGCGGAGTTGCTCCGGCAGACGTCGAGGAAAAGGAGCTGGCCGATCGTGTTTACCCCATGCTCCCGATCGAAAGGCGTCGGAAAGTCCGGATCCCCTACACCTTCGCCGCCATGGTGAGCGCCTCTCGTAACGAGGAGCACATTCTCCGAACGTTAAAAAAGACCGGGCACTTGCCCGCCGACGCGATTATGGAGCAGGAGCAGGACTCCCTCACGCGGGTTCGTCTGGCCGGTTTCTGGGCCCGCCATTACGGTCCGGATGAGTATAACATCTCCATCAAGGACAACCTGGAGATACCGGCGGACATCACCGAAGCCGAGAGGGACGCGTTGCGGGAGCTGGCTGACTACATCGAGGCGAAGCATACCGAAGAGGAGACCCAGTACGAGATCTTCGAGATGGCTAAGCGCAGGGGGATCAAGCCCGCCAAGATGTTCAAGACCGCCTATCTGCTGTTGCTTGGTAAGCCCCGCGGACCAAAGCTTGGACCGTTCGTGCTCGCCTTAGATGCGGAGTTTGTAGTGAAGAGGCTCAGACTGGAAGCTTAGCCGTCCCCTTCACCACTTTCGAACCATCGCGATAAGCGTCTGCTGTCCCAGCGATTGTGATACGCAGTGGTTAGTTTTTTCATACAGGACACTAATCTTTGACAGATCATGATACTCGATTACTTCGCGAAACCTCAGGTATCGAATAGCGCTTTTATCGCCGAAACCGCTGTTCTCATTGGCAATGTGGTTGCAGAAGAGGAAACCAGCGTCTGGTACGGCGCCGTGCTCAGGGGCGATAAAGGCAAGATCACCGTCGCCAGGAAGGCCAACGTCCAGGATAATGCGGTGGTGCACTCAGGCCCGGGGGAGGATGTTTACATTGGGGAAGGAACAACGATCGGCCATGGGGCCATCATCCACGGCTGTACCATCGGCAGGTATGCGCTGATCGGTATGGGCTCGATCGTGCTGAGCAGGGCCGAGATCGGCGACCGCTGCATCGTCGGCGCGGG
>DATHCY010000257.1:0-10339 GCA_035319305.1 Methanocella sp. | reverse complement strand
GAAACTGAACGAGCAGGTACAGCTGCTATCTGACCTCGCGAGCTCGCTGCTCCTTAGCGATAACCCTCGAGAAATTCTTGATTCTGTTTTCGATAGGCTGTCGGCCCATCTTGGTCTGGAGGCCTATTTCAACTTCCTCGTAACGGAGGATGGAAGTCGGCTGCGTCTTTACAACTACGCCGGGATTTCGGATGGTGTTGCTCGGAAGATAGAGTGGCTGGAGTATGGGCAGGCGGTCTGTGGCTGCGTGGCCCGGGATAGGCAGCGAACCATCGTTGAGGATGTGCAGCGTTCCACTGATCCCAGGACGGATCTGATCAGATCGCTCGGGATCACTGCCTATTGTTGCCACCCGTTGGTCGCCCACGATAAGATGATTGGGACGCTGTCCTTTGGCACTAGGAATCGAACTCGGTTCGAGCCCGATGAAATAGAGTTGATGCGGGTGGTCTGCAATTTGATCGCGTCATCGCTGGAGAGGGCGCGTCTAATTGCCAGGCTGAACGACGTGTGTAGTGAGCAGGGAGCCTGCATCAGGGAACGGACCGCGGAGCTGCAGCTGGCTAAGCAGCGGGCGGAGCTGTACGTGGATCTAATGGGACATGACATTAACAATATGAACCATTCGGCGATGGGCTACCTGGAGTTGGCGCTTATGTCCTTGGGCGAGGATGGAGAGATAACTGTGGAAGGGAAAACTATGCTGGAAAAGTCATACCAGGCGATCCAGAACAGCTCCAGGCTGATCGATAACGTCAGAAAGCTCCAGCATCTGACGATCGGGAAGTTCGAAACCCGGCGGGTTGATATGCGTGAGCTTTTTGGTGATATCGGCACGGCGAGCCTATGCCCTGATGATCGGGATGTGACGATAAACGTCCCGGATCTGCCTCATTATTTCGTGAAGGCGAATGAACTCCTTCTGGACGTATTCCTCAACCTTATCTCCAACGCTATCAAGCATTCGGACGAGGCGAAACCGCTGATCGTCGATGTGAGGGTCGAACCGGCTATTGAGAAGGGGCATGCCTACTACCGGTGTGTGGTGGAAGATAATGGTCCCGGTATGCCCGACGCGCTGAAAAGCAGGCTGTTCCGCAGGTTCCGGGGCGGCGAGAACAGGGCTGAGAGCAGAGGCTTGGGGCTGTATATGGTGAGGACCCTGGTCGAGGGTTATCGAGGCCAGGTCAGTGTCGAGGATCGCACGCCTGGGGACTGGACCCAGGGCAGCAAGATCATCGTTATGCTGCCGGCTGCTGACTGCTGAATCAATTGCTAAACTAGGATGATTTGCAGTGCGAGCACTGATGCCGCGCTCAAGATCGCAAGAGGCGTCACCATAAGCCCTGTTTTAACGAACTCTATAATATTGGTGCTCCACCCTTCTGCCTTACCGGTTTCGAGCCACAGGATACCGGCAAGCGCTCCTGTTATTGTAATGTTGGCGCCCAGGTTGCTGCCGATGACCAGCGAGTAGGCCAGGGCTAGGGCCATGTCCCTGGTTCCGGCGATTCCTGTGGTGATCGGTACCATCATGGCGGTCATTGGTATATTGTTGAATACGTTGCAGAGCAGCGCGGAAGATAGGGAAATGAAGTATGTGGTCAGGATTGGGTTCTGGCCCACGATTGACAGGATCAGGCCGCTCACAAGCGTGTTCAAACCGCTTACCTCTAGGCCTTTGACTACAATGAACAGGGAGAAGACGAAGATCGCCACGCCCCATGAGACTCGGACGGTCCGATGTAGTGGGCGGCGTTCGGCTAGGTATAGTGGGATGATGCCCAGAGTGGTCACTATAGCGGGGGGGATGCCCATGTTATTCGCAAAACCAAATGCGATCAGTACAAAGGCAAGTACAATAATTCCTAGGTATACCATCCGTTTATCTTTGATTAGCTTTACTGGGTCGGTTTTCTCAATCTGGTATGGCTTGTCGATCATACCATTGTACCAGAAGCGGAAGGCAGCATAGTTCAGGATCAGGGCGGCGATCGTGGGTAGGAACATAAATGCTGTGAAGTGTAGGTAGCCGATGTGGAATCCGTCGCCGATCATGATGTTGGTCAGGTTGCCCGGCAGTAGAAACATTGACGCGATATTGGCGGCGAAGAACGACGAGTACATAAATGGTTTTGGGTCGAAGCCGGTACGTCTGCAGAACATTAGGATTACTGGCGTCATGGTTAGTATCGCGATATTATTTGAGGCGAACGTGCTGATGATACAGGTGATAAGGTATATGCAGTCGAAGATCTTTTTTCCGTCACCGCCGCCAAGGCTCATGGCCTTGGTGGCGCACCATTCGAATAGTCCGTAGTCCTCTAGGAATGTGCTGATGATCATTAATTCCACGAGGATGACCACCACATTCCAGGTCGCTACTCCGGGCGTTTTGTATTGGGTAGCGAAGCCGAGCGCCTCTAGCACATGGTGGGGCTGCAGGAAGAGTAGCATGAGGGCCGCGCCGGTCAGCGATCCGGTGACTTCGTTGAACTTCCACGGGCGGGCTATGATCAAAAAGTAAGTGAGCAAAAATACTAGGATTTCTCCGATCATCTTTGAAACCGACCCGCCGGTACGCCCGGCGCCATTAATAATAGAGTTTTATATAATCACATTTACTTAATGTAACTTAAATATATATGCAGGGTGTATTAGCTTGGTTGAGCGCACTACCAGAAAAAAAACTGGTCGAGATCAGAAAGAAACCACCGATAAACTACGTGACATAAAAGAAGGACATGCCAAGGTGGAGAAGATCGTCTCCAGATCCAAGGGCGCCGAACCCGCCAAACGCAGCGGTAAAAAACACTTCGGAAAGCTGAGCGAATGCGATCAACTGCTCGACTTGGCACCAGTACTGGTACGCGACCCCCACAGCCGGATCATCCTCTGGACCAGCGGCGACGAAAAACTGTATGGCTATACCAGAAAGGAGGCGATCAGTCAGGTTTCCCATGATCTATTCAAGACGAACTTCCCCATCTCTAGAGAAGCCGTGGACAAGTCGTTACAGGAAAAGGGCAGCTGGCAGGGAGAACTGACTCATACCACCAAGGACGGCCATCAGATCACTGTGGCCAGCCGCCAAGTACTCTACACCGAGGACGGCCACCATATCGCGATCCTGGAGGTTAACCATGATATTACCGAGTTGAAGCAAGCAGAAAATGCGCTGCGAGAGAGCGAAGCCAACTTGGTACGGGCCCAGCAGATCACCCACCTAGGCAACTGGAGCTGGGATCTCAAAGACGATAAGATCATCTGCAGCGACGAGTTCTACCGAATATTTACCCTGGATAAACAAGAATACCTGACCTTCGAGCAATTTTTAGACACGCTTCACCAGGACGATCGAGAGCGGGTAAACCAAGCGATCGAAACGGCAATCCACGATCGTCAACCGTACAGCATCGATTATCGCATCACACCGTCCGATGGAAGCGAGCGACTCATACACGCGGAAGGAGAGGTACACTATAGCCGAACAGGAAAACCTCAGCGCTTTTTCGGGACAGTCCAGGATATCACCTCCAAGCGACAGGCCGATAGGGCGTTAGCCGAGTATACGACGAAATTACAGGAGCAGGCCAGAATCATAGACCTCGCGCACGTAATGATCCGCAATATGCAAAGCCAAATCATCTTGTGGACCGGCGGCGACGAAATCCTATATGGATACCCTAAAGAAGAGGCCCTTGGAAAAGTTACCCACGATCTTTTTAAAACGATCTTTCCCATCTCTAAAGAGGCTGTGGATGAGTCCCTGGAAAAAACAGGGAGGTGGCAGGGAGAGCTGACACATACGGCCAAAGACGGGCATAAGGTCGTTGTAGCCAGTCACCAAGTTCTCTATAAGGAGCATAGTAAGCCGGTCGCCATACTCGAGGTCAATAACGACATTACAGAGCGCAAGCAGGCTGAAGAGATGCTGCGCAGACAGGCCGCACTGATTGACCTGAGCCCCGACGGCATCTTCGTGCGCCAATATGATGGGACGATCACCTTCTGGAGCCACGGTGCGGAATCACTATACGGGTGGACGAAAAAGGAGACCGTTGGAAAAAAGTCCTTTGAGCTGCTAAAGAAGGTGTTTCCTCAGCCCATAAAGGAGATTAACCAGCAATTGCTCAAAACTCACTTCTGGTCAGGCGAAGTGGTGGAAACAGCCAAAGATGGCAGGAAGATCATCGTACAGAGCAGGTGGATGGCTGAGCTTGATGAAGAAGGCAATATCAGGGAGGTCATGGAGTCTAACGTAGATGTCACCGGACGCAAACAGATCGAGAACCGGCTGCGCGAAGCCAAAAACCAGGCCGAGCTGTACCTTGACATCATGGGCCACGACATCAACAACCTCAACCAGGTGGCCCTCGCCAACCTGGACCTGATCAAGGATGACGAGAACCTGACGGCGGACCAGAGGGAAGCCCTGACAAATTCCCTAAACTCGGTAAGAGGCAGCGCCGCCATCATCGACAACGTGCGGAAGATCCAGGCGATCACCCATGAAAAGCTGGCCATGCATCGAGAAGACATAGACGAGATGATCCAAGGGTGCATCGTAGAGGCACCCAAGCCTGCAGAGTACGCAGTGAAGATCAACTACACGCCCCGAAAGGGCTGCATGATCATGGGCACCGCCCTGATGAAGGAGGTGTTCTGCAACATCATCAACAACTCGATCAAGCACGCCGGCAAGGACGTCACCATAGATATACAGCTGGACGAAACCCTGCGGGCCGGGAAAAAGTTCTACGAAGTTTCCATCGCCGACAGCGGCCCCGGCATTCCAGATGAGCTGAAACCGAAGCTATTCGCCCGTTTCCAGCGTGGCGATACCAAGGCGCACGGCAAAGGCCTGGGACTGTTCATCGTAAAGAGCCTTGTCGAGACAGCCGGAGGCAACGTCACGATCGAGGATCGGGTGCCGGGAGACTACACACAAGGAACCAGATTTATTGTTTCACTACCAGCTTCGGAGGGATACCGGTGACAACTGAATGCCCACCACTCTGCAGAGTAGGCATCGCCATCGTAGAAGACGAAAAAGACCTGGTGAAAGTGTATGAGAAAGCCTTTACCAAGAAGGGCATTCAGATTTGTTTTATAGCATACGATGGGATCGAGGCGGTCAAAAAGTACATTGAGTGCACACCTAGGCCCCACGCGATCCTGATGGACTACCGCATGCCCATCATGAACGGCATCGATGCCGCGAAGGAAATCCTGAAGATCGACGCAGAGGCGAAAATCGTCTTTTTGAGCGCCGACATTTCAGTAAAAGACGAGGCGATGAAGGCAGGAGCATTCATCTTCCTGAAAAAACCCGCCGGGCTGAAAGACATCATCTACGCGGTTCAAAAGGCGGTGGGTAAAGTGCCAGCACCGGCATAAACCGCCCGGATCACCTAATAGCATATGCTCAGTATCGCAATCACGAAATAATATCGAACCCTTACACAGGAAGCAGCTGTATGAACGAAACGTAACTATGCATGGTGGGTATCGCCATCATAGAAGATGAAAAGGATCTGGTAAGTGTACTGGAAGGTGTTCGCAAAACACAGCATTCAAATCTGTTTTATCGCCTTTGACGAACTGGAGGCCGTCAAGAAATACGTCGAGCGCCCGAAACCGCATGTTCTTTTAATGGACTACAGATTGCCGATCATGAACGGTATCGAGGCGACTAGAGAGATTCTAAAGATCGATTCGGACGCCATGGATCGTGTTTTTGAGCGCGGATATCAACGTAAAGCCGGAAGCATGCAGACCGGTACCCCTTCTTAAAAAGTCGGCTAGCATCGGCGGTATACTGAGTTCCGTCAGAGGAGCGATAAATACCTAATGGCTGGATCACGCCAACGATCGGATCCGTCGACTGGATTCGATGGTTGAATGGCTAAACCGTTTGTTGGTGTTAAAATGCGGAAGTACCCCTACAAAATGTATTTATTTATATCCGTCCAGTTGGGTCAGGTTCATGTTAATGAGTCGTTGACAATTCGAGGGGGATCTCATAACGAAGCAAGCGACGGGTTCTATGGGCAAGGATGATGCGCGCTCGATCAGCGAGGCGGGCATGAACCTGATCGGAAATGCGCCCTGGGGGTCGCATATCTGCATGTTCTACCAGTCCAGAGAGGACCTAATCGAGGTTCTTGCCCCCTATTTTGCGGCGGGTCTGAGTAACAACGAGTTTTGCATGTGCGTCGCTTCCGAGCCATTCCCCGCGGAAGATGTAAAAGTCCAGCTATCCCGAGCTATCCCCGGCTTCTACGGGTACTTGGAGCGGGGTCAGATCGAGATCGTCCCTCATAGCGAATGGTATGACATCGATGGTGTTTTCGATTGTAATCGGGTGCTGAACGGCTGGCTGGATAAGCTGGAACAGGCCAAGGCCCGAGGTTTCACCGGTCTGAGGCTGACTGGCAACATCTTCTGGCTCGATACCTCTCGCTGGAACGATTTTATCGGCTACGAGCAGATGATCGACGATAGAATCGGGGAAGAAAAGATCATCGCGCTCTGCACGTATTCTCTCGATAAATGCGATGCGAACGACATTCTTGACGTGTCGAGCGCTCACCGCTATGTCCTTAGTAAGCGCGGGGACGAGTGGCAGGTTTTTGAGAACCGGGTACTGAAGAAGACCCGGGAAGCGCTGGTCGAGAGCGAGGGCCGGTTCGAGGCGCTCGTGAGCAATAGCCCGGCAACCATCGTCGTTACGGACGTCAAGGGGAACATCGAATATGTGAACCCGAAGTTCACTCAGCTTACGGGGTATACGCTTGATGAGGCGAAGGGCAAGAATCCCCGCGTGCTTAAGTCCGGTCATACCTCGCCCGAAGTGTATAAGCGGCTTTGGGAAACGGTTCTGTCCGGTGATGAGTGGCGTGGCGAGTTTCTTAACGTGAAGAAGAATGGGGAGCTTTACTGGGAGTCCGCCGTCATCTCATCATTGAGGGACGCCGAGGGCAACATCACGAACCTGATCGCCATCAAGGAGGACATCACCGAGCGTAAGCGGGCTGAGGAGGCGTTGCGGGTCAGCAACGATCGGCTCACCATCGCCCAGAAAGCTGGAGGGATAGGCGTCTTCGACTGGAACCTGGAGACGAACCGGCTGGTCATGACCCTGGAGATGAAAGCGATCTTCGGCATACCTCACGGGCAGTTCAATAACACGTTCGAGGACCTGTCGAAGCGGGTATACTCGGAAGACCTGTGCCGCTTCGAGCAGCATATCAGGGGCTGGATGGAGTCGGGCTACGACTACGGCGAGGCGGAATATCGGATCCTGCGAAATGGGGAGCTCCGCTGGATTACCTCTCGGGTGAGGATCTTCTACAGCCAGGAATGTATCCCCTTGCGCATGATCGGCACCAGCCAGGACATTACCGAGCGCAAGCGGTCCGAAGAGACGCTGCGCAGACAGGCCATGTTGATCGACCTGAGCCCGGACGCTATCTTCGTCAGATCTATCGACGGTACGATCACCTTCTGGAGCAGCGGTGCAGAAACGCTATACGGCTGGAAGAAGGCCGAGGCATCTGGAAAGAGCTCCTATGACCTGCTGAAAAAACAGCTGCCGCAGCCCTTGGAGGAGATCAACCAACAGTTGCGCAAGACCGGCCTTTGGTCGGGCGAAGTCATTCAGACGGCTATGGATGGCAGGAAGATCGTGGTGCAGAGCCGGTGGAAGGCCCAATTTGATCGCGAGGGTAACATCGGCGAGGTGATGGAGTCCAACGTTGACATCACCGAACGTAAGAGGCTAGAGGAAGCGTTGAAGGACCGGGAGCGGCGGCTTAAGACTAGGCTGAACGCGATCCTCACACCTGAAGTTGAAGCTGGGGAAACGCTCAAGGAGATCACCGACCTTGAGGCGTTGCAGAGCCTGGCCGACACGTTCTCCTCTCTCACGGGCGTGTGCAGCGCTATCGTCGACTTGGAAGGCCGGATCCTGGTAGGCTCGGGATGGCAGGATATCTGCACGAAGTTTCACAGGTGCAATCCGGAGACGCTCAAGAACTGCATTGAGAGCGATCTACACCTCTCGGGGTCTGTCGCGGAAGGCAAGTACGCTATGTACAAGTGCAAAAACGGCATGTGGGATATCGTGACGCCCATCGTCGTCAACGGCAAGCACATGGCCAACCTTTACACCGGCCAGTTCTTCTTTGAAGACGAGACCCTGGACTACGAATTTTTCCGGCAGCAGGCCCGACGGTACGGCTTCGACGAGAAGGCCTACCTGGACGCGCTCGACCGGACCCCCCGTCATAGTCGGGACAAAGTATACCGGGCGATGGGCTTCTATACCAAGTTTGCCGGGCTGATTTCGCAGCTTAGCTTCAGCAACGTCCAGCTGGCCCGGCTGACGATCGCCCAGCAGCGGATGGAACAGGAGCTGAGAGAGAGCGAGAACCGCCTTCACGCCCTGGCCGACAACATCCCCAACTTGGCCTGGATGGCGAACGCGGACGGCTGGATCTTCTGGTACAACAAGCAGTGGTACGAGTACACCGGTACGACGCTGGAAGAGATGCAGGGGTGGGGCTGGCAGAAGGTCCACCACCCAGACTACGTGCAGGCCGTCACGGCAGAGTGGAGCGTCTGCATCACGGAGGGTAAGCCTTACGACAATGTCTTCCCGCTGCGCGGAAAGGACGGGGATTATCGATGGTTCCTCACAAGGATCACTCCCATCAGGGACGAGCAGGGGAAAATCCAGCGCTGGTTCGGCACCAACACTGACATCACAGAGCGCAAGCAGATGGAAGAAGCATTGCGAGAGAGCAAGGCCAAGCTGGAAACGGTCATCGCGAGCATGACCGACGCGGTGTTCGTCTCGGATACTGAGGGCAACTTCGTGGACTTCAACAATGCTTTCGCCACTTACCACAAGTTCCGGAACAAGGAGGAATGCTACAAGAAGCTCGCTGAGTACCCGGACTACATCGATGTCCTATTCCCCGACGGGACCCCGGCTCCGCTGGACATGTGGGCAGTCCCGAGGGCGCTACGGGGAGAGACGATGATCAACGAGGAGTACATCTTACGACGAAAGGACACAGGCGAGACTTGGTGGGGCAGCTACAGCTTCGGGCCTATAAGGGACGGCGGCGGCAGGATCACCGGTTCTGTGGTGGTAAGCCGGGACATCACCGAGCGTAAATGGGCAGAGGAAGCGCTGCGGGATAGCGAGGAGCGCCTGCGCAATATGATCGAGGCATCGCCAGTGCCGATGGTCGCCTTCGAAGGGGAGCAGATCCGCGTGGTAAACCGGAAGTTCACCGAGACGTTCGGCTACACCATCGAAGACATTCCCAGCCTGGACCACTGGTGGCCGCTCGCCTACCCAGACGCAGAGTACCGGCAGTTCGTGGTCCGGCGCTGGACCGCCTCCATTGAGCCGGCCATCCGGGATCGGACGAGCACGGAGCCGAGAGAGGTCGTAGTGAGATGTAAGGATGGCACTGAGAAGGAGATCCTGAGCTACTTCTCGTCCATCGGCGACCTGAACCTGTCGGTATTCTATGATCTCACGGAGCGCAAGCAAGCCGAGAAGGACCTGGCAGAGTCCAAGATGCAGGCCGAGCTCTATGTCGACATCATGGGCCACGACATCAACAACCTCAACCAGATCGCCCTCATGAACCTGGAGATGGTAAAGGATGAACCCGGAGTCTCCGACGAGCTGCTGGACTACGTGGAAACATCGTACCGTGCGGTGCAGAGCAGCTCGATCCTCATCGAGAATGTCAGGAAGCTCCAGAAGATCACCGAAGGCAAGCTCGAAAAGGAAACTGTAGACCTGAACGAGATTATCATAGACTGTGCTAGGGAAGCGCCGTGCCCTGCGGGGAAAAAGGTGAAGATCAACTACGCGCCAAGTAATGAAATGCCTGTCATCGGCGCGCCTCTGATGAAGGAAATCTTCTGCAACCTGATCTGCAACTCGATCAAGTATTCGGATGCTGATGTGGCAATCGATATCCAGGCGAGCGAAACAATCCAGAACGGCCGGAAATATTACCAGATTGCAATCTCAGATAATGGCTACGGCATTCCCGACGAAGTCAAACCCAAAATTTTCACCCGGTTCCACCGCGGCACCAAAAAGGCCCACGGAAAAGGGCTGGGGCTGTACATAGTTAGGACGCTGCTCGAAAAGTTCGGCGGCAGCGTAACCGTTGATGACCGGGTGCCTGGCGACAATGCGCAAGGAAGCAGGTTCACAGTCGCACTGCCTGCCCAGAGCTAGCGACAAGCAATCATCTGAATAGACGAGCCATGATATAATTTCGCATATTAGAGAAAAACTTTT
>DATHCY010000256.1:0-7972 GCA_035319305.1 Methanocella sp. | reverse complement strand
CCGTTTGCGATTATCTGAGCGATATGGACATACAGAGTCAAAGCTGGATTGCCGGGCCAAATAACCATGGTGTGTTAATAGATGATCCAGTCAAGGGATATCTTTCTGTCAAAAGCCATGCTTTAATAGAATGAACTGTTTCAGTCCACATATAATGCTTTTTTGTTATTATTTTGCTCGATGATCCGGATGCAGGATCTCACTACTGGCTCCAATCGATCGCTAATCCTGTAAGCTGGCATTTCTCCGTTTTTAGTGATCTTGATAACGATACCTTTAGTCGACATCTTCCGCATCAAACAACTGACGTTGTGCTCCTGCATTTCTAGTGCATTCGCCAGATCTGTAATATAGATACCAGGACTGTCGAGCACTGATTCCAGTACTTCCCTGATATCGTCCCGCCTCAGCAGGGATATGATCATCTTTTTATCGTCAGGATAGCCGGTAGAATTCGGAAAATAGCGGGCGTTTTTTATACTGTCAGCATAGGTCGTAACCCGGTGCTTTAGCATTAGGATCAGCAGGTGGTAATGTACTATCCCTGAGCTCATATTCAGGCTATTTTTTATATCGCCGAGTGTAGAGCCCGGATGTTTATCGATGAACTCCTCGACTTTCCTGTGATCATCGTTCTGATAGACGATTACCAGTCCGATTTCTGCATAGCGACCTAGTCTCTCGCTTAACACTATAGCACCATTCGTATAATTATCAACTGATAATATAAAGCTTCTGCCATAATCAGTTAAATTATATGATATGACAGATTGGTAAAAATTTAAAAAACCTGGCCGATGATAGGGGCAAAAGCCCCGAAGCTACCGTTTATCAGCTCCCCTGTTATAATTTATCGTATACCGGAGACGAGGGGCGTAACACCCACTATGGGTGGATACCCCCCCTTTGCGCTCAATACTTTCGGTTCATGTGCGACAAGTTTAAACTCGAAGTGTAAAAGACTCCAGCCATGATATAAGGACTCGTAGAACAAGCGCAGACACGGAAAAATGCTAACATACAATAGGGCATCCACTAAAGGACGCTGGGAAATATCGTTAAAGGACCTGAAGGGTAACTATTGCTATCCGTATTGTAACGCCCAGTTAGGAAACCCCACCTTTAGGGTGGGGAAGTTCATAGCTTCTTGAATCCAAAGGATTCCATGCATACGTCAGCGTTGATCGCACCTGCGATGTATGTTTCGCCGGTCGCAATGTCATTGACGACCACCTCGGCTGGTGCAAAGATACCCGGGTCAAGCTTGTAGAAGTCGAACTTGGCTTCCTTGAAGACGGTGTAGAATGGCTTGCCATAGTCCTTCGAAGAGGAGGAGGGGATCTTGGGGACGAAGTCCTTGATGTCGCCACCGTTGACCGTAAGCGACACGCTACCGTGGTAGATCGAGGCGTCGTTGGTCGTGCCCATGGCGACGGCCGCATCCTTCTTGACCGGCGGGATCGGGGCGCTGCCGAAGGCGCTAATGATGTGTCTGGTATCGAAGCCGAGTTCGGCCAGCTTATAGATCGCCATCTCGACTACCCTGCCCGCGATCTGGACAGAACCCACCGGGCTGTTGGTGGGCGCTACCAGGGCGACGACATCCGAGGCATCCACGCCGCACTCGCTGGCGATGTATTCCATAACCTTCTCGGTGGGCAACTTGTCCGCTTCCAGGGCGATCACTGCAAAATCGTAATCATCTTCGTATTCTATGACCTCATATGTGTGCTTGGGCTTGAGCGCAAGCGCCCTGGCAGGGCCTGAGCCCATGGCAAAGTAGCCTTCCTGAGAAATTCTCCAGCCGGCCTTCTGTGCTGCAAGGCAGGCGATCGACGGGAAGTCCGTGAATACTTCGATGAACGGGTAAAAGATCTCGTGCTTGAGCTTCTTATGGGTCAAACTGGTCTGTGCCAGGCCGCCCATGCAGACCTGGGTGAAATTCAGCCCTGCCTCCAGGCCCGCCTTTGCCTTTACTCCACAGTCGATGACAACGGAATCGTTAGCAAGGGTGTGAGGCTCGACTTTGAAATCTTCGGCTAAGTCAAGCATCTCCTCTACAATAGAATAAGAGATCTCGTTAATGCTAATCAAGATATCACCTTAGTTGTAATGGCTGGCAAAGGCTTTTAAGGTTTTCCCCTAGAGAAGAACCGGATGACCGTAGCCATATGCTGTAATATTAATCCTGGTGATACATTGCAATCTTATTAGATCTGGTAAGATCGTGTAAGCGCATCGTCCGTTTTCCTTCGCAGGCCCCTCTAGTACGATCTTTTTATAAATGATCTGAATCAGAGCCGGACTCTCGGTTTATATTCTCGTATATATCTCTCTTAAAAGTCGCCAACGGGGCAGCGAAATCGGCTCCTTCTCCGGTAGCTTTATTCCTTGATCCATTGATCAGCGGCCTGTATTTTTCTGGTAGATCTTCCACTTGTTATCCACGGTTCTGAAAAGCTTCGATCCTATTAGCGTCCCTTCAGACTTGCCTAGAAAGATGTATCCGCCATCCCTCACAGCAAAATCGAACCTGTGCATCAGCCTATTCTGCAGATTGCTGTTAAAGTACATCAGCACATTGCGGCATATGAGAAGGTCCAGTTGCGATATGGGCGCATCCATGGTCAGGTCCTGCCTGCCGAAGGAGACCATCTGCCGGATCGACCTACTGATACGGTACTCGTTATCCTCCACCATAAAATAGTTCCTGAGAATCTCCGGGCCGATCATACTCAGCTTCTCGGCAGCATATATGCCCTTCCTTGCTAAGACAAGCACATCGTCATCGATGTCGGTCGCGTAAATCCTGATCTCAAAATCGTCGAACTCGCTGCCGAGCGCTTCTGCCAGCAATATGCCTATAGTAAACGGCTCCTCGCCAGACGAGCACGCCGCGCTCCATACCCTGATACAATCGCCTTTTCTCTTTTTCGATAGTATATCTGGCAGGACATCTTTTTCGATGATCTTCCAGGCTTCCGGGTCACGGAAAAATTCGGTTACATTGATCAGCAGTGTATTGAAGAGCCTTAAATATTCGCCTGGATGTGATTGCAGGAACTCTGCATACTCTATGTAAGACGAAATGTGGTTCACATCCATCCGTTTTCTGATACGCCGCTTTACGCTTGCCTTTTTATAATCCCGGAAGTCAAAATTTCGATCGCTGAACACTTTGTCCAGCAGAGCTTCAAGCTCAAGATCGTTATTGATATCCGCATCGTCTCCTGTCTTACCGGTTTCTGGCATGATAATTCAATACCCCTGCCTGATCAGCTGGCACTTGGATGTGCAGAGCTGTGTCGATTCCCTTCCTGTACAATATCACTGTCAGATGCCGGTGAGCATGGTGCATGCCGACCTCCGGCAGTCCGCTCTTTCAGCTATCTCCATCCGGATTGGCTCGGGCGCGGCACAGCGGTCTTATTCAGTCAACAGCTGGAAATGTGATGGTGAATTTGGCGCCCCGGGTATATTCTCCCGGTACCCGATCTTCGACCCACACCATCCCGTGGCAGTCCTGCACCAGCCTCTTCACCAGGAACAGCCCTAGGCCTTTACCGTGGGCTTTGGTAGTACCTCGCTGGAATCGCGCGAAGATCCGATCTTTCAGCCAATCGGGTATACCCGGCCCGTTATCCTCGATGGTACACATTACATAATTTTTTTGCTTTTCACTGCGGACTTCGAGTTTTATGTCGATGACCAGGGGGTTTTTAGGGTTAGAGTGTTTGATCGAGTTATCGACGAGGTTTGAAAAAACATCATTAATTAGATCATTAGCCTTGATGAAACATATTCTGGGCATCGTTAGATTGATCGCGATATCACGACCCGGAGCGTTCATATATCGTTCTTTCAGATCCGACAGCACCTCACAAAGGTTGACGATCTGGTCCCCGTATACCGTTTTATCTATATCTTCGGTAACCTGCTTGATTTTTCGCACGTTGCTGATGATGTCGGAGGCGCTTTTCATCACTTCCAGCGGCTTTTCCATGAGCGATTTGACCTCATCCATGGTGGATGCCTGCATCGCGAGCTCCAGGTATCCGATGCCGATCTGGTTCAGATTGTTGATGTCATGGCCCATAAGGTCTAGGTATAGCTCGGATTGGCCTTTCGCCTGTTCCAGCGCCTTCTCGACCTTCGCCCTCTGCTCGATCTCTATGCGCAACTCTTCTTCTGTGGTGCTGCGCTCTTCGATCTCGACCCTCAGCTCCTCCTCTACGGCGTTTTTGGCCTCAATCTCGGCGGTTAGTTTTTCGTTGATCTTCATCAGCTCTGCCGTACGTTCCTGAACCCGGTTCTCCAGCTCGTCTCTCGCTTTGCTCAGATTTTCCTCGAAGCGCACATGGCCGGTCACATCCCGAAACGAGATTAGGTATGATGGTTTTTCATCCCAGTTGACTTCGACCATGCGCATCTCTACAGCAACGAACTCTTTGAACCGGCGGAGAATATACATGTCGACCGGTTCGCTGAGGACGATGGGAAATCCGAACATTTTACCGACCAAGTTCTCCTGGGTCATATTGAAAAGCGTTAATGCTGCGGGGTTTACATACCTGACAATGCCTTCCCCGCTCAGGACGATCATTGCGTCGGCGTTTTTAGTGACGATCGAGTGAAAATCCTGCTCCCTTCGATGCAGTATACTCTCCGCGTTCCTGCGTCGGACGATTTCTTCGATGATGCCCCTAAGATCGGAAAATTGGGACTGGGGGTCGGTCGCTTTATGCAGCACAAAATCAGCCCCGTTACGCATAGCGCGGATGGTCACATTATCTTTACCTTGGCCGGCATATATGATGACTGGCGTGTTATCCCCCTGCGCCCTCATGGCTTTGAGGAGATCTATGCCGTTCATCCCGGGCATAGTGTAATCTGAGACGATGATGTTGAATGTGTGCTCCTTCAACAGGTCGATCGCCTGTTCCCACGAACCCGCCGTACTTGCCTGAATGTCCCCGTCTTTCTCCAGGAACCTTTTAGCCATATCAAGTAAATCACCCTCATCGTCGATGAGTAACACGGATATCATTATTTTACCACCATATTTTTGAATGACCAATTCGTCCATTATTGTCAGTTCCGATTAGTTCTATGCTTAATGTCCAAGCCCACCAGTATTTTTTGGTCGCGGATAGGTCACCGATCAGCTTTTTCACCGGTGTCGGGAGCTTTCTGACCACTGTTGGGATCGCAAAGATCTGATCACCTGCGGCGAGCTGCGGATGTTTCATGAGATCGACGATTTCGATCTCATATTTGCAGTCCATGTATTCTTCGCAGAACTTCCTGAGGTTTCGGACGGCATGTTTGCTCTTTTCTGTCTCTCCTGCCACGTAGATCCGTAGCAGATACTCGCTGACACCGTTTTCCTTTGCCATCGTTTTCCGGCGGCCTTTTTGCCGGTCGCTTTGTCCGTGGCTCGCGCATTCTTCATGGTCGCTGCGCCTTCATCTTTCTTTCCCGGGACAGCTGTTCTCTGTCTCCCAGCAGTATCTGAAGATCCTGCTCCGCCATTGCCAGGCCCTTTTTGAGATCGCTCTCTTCGACTTTCTGCTGCGTCTTCACTGCGAGCATTTTTGCTTCGTACTCCAGCATCTTTTCCTCAAGCATATCGTGCTTGTGCTGGATCTCTCGCTTTATATTCAGGATCCGCGCGTTATCTTTGGCCTCCTGGGAAAGCTTGATGCTGCCCATGAATACCCCCTCCGGGCCGATGTACGGGCTAAGCAATTTGATGCCGTCGCTGCTCATAACGAATTCCCTGATCTGGTTCGAGTGGGCCATCCCCCTGGACTTCAGGATGGTTAGACCTCTGCAGCGTTCCCCGCCGTACTCGAAGTTGCGGAGCAGTATCCAGGTATCGATTAGCGACGAAATGTACGTTTCAGGCTTTTCCACCCTGATATCGCCGCGGATCAGCTCGGTCATCATGATCGTAATACCACGGGCCTTGAATAGGTCGATGAGCCTGATCAGCATCGATTTCACCTCTCTGCCGCCGCCCACCATCGTAAAATCGGTTATCGGATCGATGAGGATGTTTTGTGGTTTAAAGCGGTTTGCCTCATCCTCCATCATCAGTAGGTGCATCTCTATCCCGTGCATGGCCGGCCGGGCTACGTGGAACTTCAGCCGGCCTTTATCGATCCATTGCTGCAGGTTGATCCCTATGGACCTCATATTCCGGACGACTTGGCCCTGGTTTTCCTCCAGCGAGATATATAGGCATTTCTCGCCCCTTCTACAGGCCGCGTCAACGAAATGCGCTCCCAAGCTGGTCTTTCCCGTGCCGGCGGTACCTGATACCAGGACGGTGCTGCCCTTGAAGTAGCCTTTACCGTCCAGCATTTCATCCATTATGGGCATACCCGTCGAGACGGTTTGCATCGACATCTTGTAGTCCGTCCTGATGGAAGTGATCGGGAATATGGTAATGCCGGCTTTTCCGATGAGGAACGGGTACTCGCCCGTGCCGTGAGAGCTGCCACGATATTTGATGATACGAAGGCGCCTGGTGGAAAGTTCATTGTCTATGCGGTTATCCAGCAGAATGACGCAGTCCGCGATGTATTCTTCCAGTCCGTAACGCGTCAGCGTGAACTGGCCTCTCTCGCCGGTCACTATGGTCGTCACGCCTCTATCCTTTAACCACCGGAACAGACGCAGAATCTCCGCCCGGATTACGGCGTGGTTGGTCAGGCCGGAGAAGAGGACTTCAATGGTATCCAGGGCGACCCGCTTCGCCCCTATCGAGTCGATCTCGTAGCCCAGACGGATGAACAGCGCTTCCAAATCGTACTCGCCGGTCTCCTCGATCATATTCCGCTCGATAAAGACATGATCGATGATGATCTTCTTTTCATCGATAAGCCGGGTCAGATCGAAGTTCATGGAAGCAAAGTTTTTCTTCAGGTCGTCGATGTTTTCTTCAAAAGAGACATAAATTCCCGGCTCGTTAAATTCTGTGGCGCCATGTACGATGAATTCCATCCCAAACATGGTCTTGCCGCTGCCGGCACCGCCGGCCACCAGTGTGGACCTGCCCCCGGGCAACCCGCCCATCATGATATCATCGAATCCCTTGATCCCCGTCGGGACCTTCACCAGTTTGCTGGCGGTCGGACTGCGGCTCTTTTTCGCTTGCATCTTCATATCAACCTGTAACAGTATATAATTTTACATGATAACAATCCCTTGGTGTATATTATACATTTCGATGAATCCTAGCGGTGGCGGTGGTTTTGCCAGGAGACATATCGTCTATCTTTATCGTAGGATTTTAATACAATATTTCACGCAAACAGTATACGCTAGGAATATATTGGAGTTTTAGCCAGGATGGGTAGAGAACCGATTTATCACCGTCCGTCGACGCCCAGAACTGGTCCGGAGTGTTATCAGGCTGCGAACAGAAACTTATTAAAGCGATAAGGGGATATGTAAACATCTTTACCCATCTATCTACCTGGATGATGATCATGACTTTACCCGATGTTCAGGCCACCCGTTCCGAGGTGGCGATCAACCTCTCCCGGGTCGGCGTCACGAACGTCAAAAAGCTCGTGAAGGTCGCCCGGCCTAACAACAAGCGGCCCATTATTCTCATCTCCACGTTCAACATGTACGTGGATCTTCCCTCGGATCGTAGGGGGGCCAACCTCTCCCGGAACTTTGAGGTCATCGATGAGGTGCTGGAGGAGATGGTCCGGTCTCCAGTCTATGAGATCGAGGACCTCTGCGGCGAGGTTGCCCGCCGCCTCCTCAAGCGTCATGAATACGCGACTCGCTCGGAAGTCCATATGGACAGCGAGCTGATCGTCAAGCGCAAGACACCCCAGACGGAAATGCCCTCCCAGAAGGTGGTCAAGGTATTCGCCAAGGCATTTGCAGACCGTGGTAAAACGATCAAGGTCAGCAAGGTCATCGGCGCGGAGGTCATCGGGATCACCGCATG
>DATHCY010000255.1:0-5311 GCA_035319305.1 Methanocella sp. | reverse complement strand
CATCCCCCTCCACAGAGCCGTGAACATGGCCTCCCTCAACCCGGCAAGGGCGGTAGGCATCGACTCTTACACCGGCTCGATTGAACCCGACAAAAGCGCCGACCTGACCATCGCCGACCTCTCCGGCGAAGCGCCCAGAATATTGAAGACGATCGTGGAGGGCAGGGAAGTCTATTCGGCTTGGTGACCGGATCCCCTGCATTAATGCTCATGGCATGTGACGGCTCAACGGTTTAACCTCGGGCTCTGCGGTCTCTCACCAGCACATTACCGCCCAATATGACTATGCGACTTTGGTCCCGCCGACTCGTTCAGCGTTACTCACGGGCATTCCTATGACAAATCGACACGTTGAGTTGTGGTAAGTTCAGCTGGCTAATATAGCACTTTCAGCCGATACGACAAAGTTAAACGACAATGGCATGGAGTACGGAGTCAAATAATTTATGAGATTCGAGGGATGGATTCACCCTACGGCCCACCATCTAAAGGAAATAGGAGGCCCTGTCGTTTGATATCACAGAGAAGAAGTATGGTGATAGAGAACGCCTCGATCGTCACGCCGGAGAAGGTGGTGGAAAACGGCTCCATTAAGATAGTGGACGGCGTCATCGCCGATATCAGCACCGGACGCCTGAACGGGTGCAGCGAAAAGCTGGATGTGGACGGGATGTATGTCATGCCCGGGTTCGTTGATCTCCATGGCGATGCAATCGAGAGGGAGATCGAGCCCAGGGCAGGAGCTCTATTCCCGCTCAATATGGCCATCGTGGAGATGGACCGGACGCTGGCCGCGTCCGGGATCACCACCATGTACCACTCCTTATCTTACAGCAGGGAAAATAAAATGGTTCGTAGCAACGGGTTGGCTAGCGAGATCATCAGAGAGGTGAACCGCCTCTCCCCTGTGCTCGGGGTGCGGACCCGGGTCCATGCTCGATTCGAGGCCTCCTGCCCCGACGCGGTACCGTACGTTGAGCGGCTGCTCGATGACGGCCGGATACACCTACTCTCGATCACCTGCCACTACATAGGCGGCGAGCCTGCCGGCAATGTGAATCCGCAGGCACCGGCCATGCTGCGCTCCGGAGACACCGGGCGGCTGGTCGATCGGTGCCGCCGGGCGGGCGTCCTTCTCGCCTCTCATGATGACGATACGGAAGAGAAGCTCGATGTTCTGAAGGATCTGGGGATCCGGTATACTGAGTTCCCCATCAGCGCGGACATCGCCCGATCAGCGGCGGGCAGAGGGATGTGCATCTGCCTGGGCGCCCCAAACGTGGTCCGGGGTGGCTCCATGTTCGGCGATAACCTGAAAGCCCGGGAGGCGATCAGGTCGGGCTACGGGGATATTTTATGCAGTGACTACGCCCCGATGGCGATCTTCCACGCGATCTTCACCCTCGAAAAGCTGGGCATACTGCCGCTCCACCAGGCGGTAAACATGGCCTCCCTCAACCCGGCGAAAGAGGTGGGCATCGCCGGCTTCACCGGCGCTCTGAAGAGGGGGAAATGCGCGGATATGATCATTGTGGATCCGGCGGGCGAGGTCCCACGGATACTGGCGACATTTGTGGAAGGCAGGGAAATATACGCCGGCAGGCAACCCGCTGGGAACGGAGGATGGCGCCCGAAGGGGGAGGGGGGCCCACAGTGAAGTTCGCTGAAAGCGGCATGGTAGCTACAGGCGGTAGCAGCTTGGTGATAGAGAACGCCTCGATCGTCACGCCGGAGAAGGTGGTGGAAAACGGCTCCATTAAGATAGTGGACGGCATCGTAGCTGAAATATCGGAAGGCAGGCTGAGCGGATGCGACGAGAGGGTGGATGCTGCAGGAATGCTGGTGATGCCTGGGCTCATCGACCTGCATAGTGATGCCATCGAGGAGGAGATCGAGCCTCAGCCAGGCGAGTTCCTGCCGCTTAACGTGGCCATTTTCGAGATGGATAAGAAGCTGGCCGCGTCGGGGATCACCACCATTTACCACTCCATATCCTACGCAAGCCACCGTATCGTGAGCAAGCGGAATAACGAGATCGCCAGCGAGATCGTGAGAGAGGTGAACCGCCTCGCCCCAATGCTTGGAGTCAGGACCCGGATCCACGCCCGGTTTGACATCACCAATGAAAAAGCCGTCCCCCACCTGGAAAAGCTGATTAACGCCGGCAGTGTACAGCTGTTTTCGATCATGGATCACACCCCAGGGCAGGGGCAATTCAAGGACATGACCCGGTACGGGGCGTTCAAAACAGGAATTCGGCCGGATAAAAGGGACATCGCCCGGCATATCGAGAATAACCTCATGGCAGCCGTCCCGCTGCAGACAGGGTACATAAGGCATCTGGTTGATCACTGCCTTATGCTGGGCATACCAGTGGCCTCCCACGACGATGACAGCGAGCTGAAGTTGGATATCATCGAGGGCATGGGCATCGACATCACGGAGTTTCCCGTCAATTTGGAGACTGCGGCGGAGGCGTTCAAAAGAAACATGCACATACTGTATGGCGCGCCCAACATCCTTCGGGGAGTCTCTACAGGGGGCAACCTGAGCGCTCGGGACGCTATCAGGGCCGGCTACGGCGGCATCGTCTGCAGCGACTACGCGCCCGCATCCATACTCCACGCGATCTTCACCCTGGAAAAGGAGGGCGTGCCGTTTCCCAAGGCAGTGAATATGGCCTCCCTTAACCCTGCCGGGGCGGTGGGCATCTCCGATCGTACAGGCTCTCTTGAAACCGGCAAGCAGGCAGACCTGATCATAGTCGATCCGTCAGAGGAGATCCCCGCGATTAAGAAAACGCTCGTGGAAGGAAAAGAGGTATTTTCAACCTCTTAAGAGCGCTACTACGCGACGATGAACGATAGACGCATAGAGGATGCACTATAGTCTAAGGAGCCCACACTATTTTATTTAGATTAAGTATTTCTCAAACGCTTTTGCTATTAGTCCCTGACGTCTACCCGTTCGCCTAACGGTCCGGGCGGCAATCGATCTTCCACGCCCATGCTGGCGATCGCTGACGCGGTTCCCGCTGACAGTATGTCGAACGAATGGACATCTAACCGCCGTGGGTAATGATAATCACCGTGGTTATGATGTTCTGCGATTTATGCGATATGCGATACCGGCGAAGAGCCGGACTAATGGAGGTCGTATCTGGTGAGACTAAACAATACAAATATAGTGATCGAGAACGCCTCGATCGTAACCCCTACGGGGGTACTGCACAACGCTTCCCTTAAAGCATGCGATGGGATCATCACCGCCGTAGCTGAGGGTCGCCTGAACGGATGCGACCGGCGGATCGACGCTGAAGGGAGGTATATCCTCCCCGGCTTTATCGATCTCCACAGCGATGCCATCGAGACCGAGATCGAGCCCCGGCGAGGGGCGAACTTTCCTATCAACATTGCTATCTTCGAGTTGGACCGAAAGCTGGCCGCGTCCGGGATCACCACCATGTACCACTCCGTATCCTTCAGCCAGCAAGATCATCCGCCCCGGGAGGTCAGGAGCTGGGAGACCGCGGGGAAGATCGCGGTCGAAGTGAGCCGGTTGGCGCCGAAGCTCAGGGTCAGGACCAGGATCCATGCTCGGTTCGAGGTAACGTATCCGCAGGCTGCCCTGGTTCTGGAGCGGCTGATCAGCGAGGGAGAAGTGCAGCTGTTCTCAGTGATGAACCACACGCCCGGCCAAGGCCAGCTGAGCGACAGCGTTAACCCGGATAGCCGGAGGGAGGCGATAGAGCTGTTGCAAGCTGATTATGTGCTGAAGCTGATCGATCAGTGCCGCTCGCTGGGCATCCCGGTGGCGTCGCACGACGACGACACGCGGGAGAAACTAGATCTGATCGAAAAGTCGGGCATCGGCATCGCCGAGTTTCCGGTCAACATGGAAACAGCCCGATCGGCGGTCTCTCGGGGTATGCACATCATGCTCGGCTCTCCGAATGTGGTCCGAGGTGCTTCCACGGGCAATAACCTGGACGCCAGGGAGGCCATTATGGCCGGCTATGGTGATATCCTGTGTAGCGACTACGCCCCCGCTTCTATGATTCACGCCCTGTTCACATTGGAGCGAATGGGAATACCGCTGCACAGGGCTGTGAACATGGCGTCGCTCAACCCGGCTAGGGCCGCGGGCATCTCGAATCTCACCGGCTCCCTGGAAGAGGGTAAAAGCGCCGACCTAATCATGGTGGATACGGCTGGAGAAGTTCCGAGGATCATCAGAACATTCGTCGAAGGTCGGGAGGTCTGCTCAACATGGCAGCGGCGATCACCGGAAAAACCCATGCGGTTGCAGGCGGAGGCCGTCCTGAATGAAGCGGGCCAGTAAGAATGTGTTGATCGAGAACGCCTCGATCGTCACACCCTTTGGTGTGCTGGAAAAGGCGTCTTTAACGATGATCGATGGTATCATCGCAGCGATAAACGGCTCGCCGGATGGATGCGACCTCAGACTAGATGCAGATGGAATGTACGTACTGCCAGGACTCGTCGACCTCCACAGCGATGCCGTGGAGAAGGAGATCGAGCCCAGGACTGGAGCGAGATTTCCGGTCAACGTGTCCATCATCGAAATGGACAAGAAGCTTGCCGGGTGCGGCATCACCACCATGTACCACTCCATATCATACAGCACCAACAGGCCGGGCGGCATCCGAGATAACGAGCTAACCAGCGGAATCATCAAAGAAATCAACCGGCTCGCCCCTGAGCTCGGCATCCGCACCAAGGTGCACGCACGGTTCGACATCATAAACGCCAGTGCCGTTCCGTACCTGGAGCGACTGATCAACGATGGAATGGTACACCTGCTATCGGTGACGGATCACACCCCTGGCCAGGGCCAGTACAAGGATCTCATCGCCTATGCGAAAAATTCCCTAGCTATGCGAGAGCTGGATGAGGCCGGAAAAGCAGAGTACGTCGAGAGAAGACTCAAGGCCGCAGTGCCCATAGAAACGGACTACATATGGAAGATCGTGGACATATGCCAGGCCCTGGGTATACCGGTCGCCTCCCATGACGATCATACCACTGAAAAGCTGGATCTGGTGTGCTCCAAGGGCATCACAATCTCAGAGTTCCCAATCACCATGGAAGTGGCTGAGCTGGCGTCGAGAAGGAATATGTATGTCCTGCTCGGCTCTCCGAACGTGGTTCGAGGTACTTCCACGGGCAATAACCTGGACGCCAGGGAAGCGATCAAAGCAGGGTTCGGAAACGTGCTCTGCAGCGACTACGCGCCGATGACGATGATCCACGCGGTATTCACCCTGGAGCGGATGGGCATCCCCCTCCAC
>DATHCY010000254.1:0-9925 GCA_035319305.1 Methanocella sp. | reverse complement strand
GTCGCCACCAGCGCCGAGTCGATGCCGCCGCTCAGCGCGATCACCGCACCGCTGGAGTTGCTCAATTCCACGATCTTCACAATGGAGTTCATGATCGCATTCTCATAGCGTACAAGGCTTTCCGTTGATAACTCAAGACCCTTCATGATGGCACCGGCCCTTCATTCAATACATACGTACGTTCTATGTGTCTGCAGGCATATAATTGATTGCGCCTGAGAGAAAGACAGAAAGACAAACCGCACAGAGATACAACCTCAAACATCTTCATTCCCGTATTTTCATCTGACAGCGACCGCAGCATCGATCAGCGGCTTCAGTTCCTCACGGGTCCTGTAGCCCACGATCCTAGATTTATAGCGGTCGGTGACGGATGTCCCCATAGCGTCAATATACTGGTAGCTTCCGTCGGGGTTTTTCCTGACGATAATTTCCATCTGCGGAATGCCCTTGACGTAGAAGTCTTTCACCATACCGGGGCTGTCATCGGAGTTGACCTCGAAAAACGCGACTGTCGGATATTCATCCGCCAGCCCCGCTACCACGGGCTTTTCTTGGCTGCACCAAGCGCACCATGGCGCGCCGAACTCAATGAGGACAGGGCCGTTTACCAATGCTGCGTCTACAGAGGTCATGCTATCGATTTCGATGATACGGCTGTCATCGCCGCCGGACTGGACCGGGCTCGCCGAAGCCTGCGCCGATGAAGCGCTAGGCGCTGTGCACCCCGCTATCATTATCGTCGCCGCGAGCAAAAGCGCCGCTATATAGGGCATCATGGATCTCGAATGCATGCTGAGGAATCGCATCCTCGACACAGATAATTTGCGGTTAAAAGAGCGTAGATTATTTGTGCTTTCGGACAGATACAACGGGCGAGGGACGATGGATCGGCAGAACATATATCCAGCGGCGTTGGCGATCGCCGGAGCCATACTGTTCGGTGCCAGCGCGCCGCTGGCAAAGCTGCTGCTGGGTAAAGTGGATCCAATTATGCTTGCTGCACTGCTATACCTGGGCTGCGGGATGGGACTGTTGGCATTTCGAGTATTCATCAAAGGCGTCTCCGGCGGCACCAAGGAGGCGGGACTGTCCCGATCAGACCTGCCGTGGGTCGCCGGCTCGGTGTTCGCCGGGGGCATAGCTGCCCCGATCCTACTTATGGTGGGATTGCAGAGCACCCCAGCATCAACAGGATCATTGCTGCTCAACTTCGAGTGTGTGGCGACCACGATCATCGCTGTGGGAGCCTTTAGGGAGGAAGTTTGCAGAAGAGTCCTGATCGCCATCGGCCTAATCACCGTAGCTGCGGTGCTGCTGACGGTGGACTTCGCCGGCGCGTTCGGGATCTCTGTCGGAGCGCTGGCTATCATTGGAGCATGCGTGTTCTGGGGCATCGATAATAACCTGACCAACCGGATATCGGCCAAGGATCCGGTGGTTATAGGGCTGATCAAAGGCATCGCCGCGGGCTCGTTCTCGCTGCTCCTGGCGATGTCCCTTGGTCGGCCGGCCCCGCCGGGGCTGATCCCCGCCGGGCTGGTGCTGGCGTTGGGCGCGATAAGCTACGGGTTAAGCATCGTGTTATACATCCGTTCATCCCGCAGCCTTGGCGCTGCCAGGACCAGCGCGTGGTTTGGATTCGCCCCGTTTGCCGGGGCCATACTGGCGCTCGTGATCTTCAGGGATGCCCCCATGATACAGATGATCGTCTCGCTGCCGCCCATGATCGCCGGCGCTCTCCTATTGTTCGGGGAAAAGCACAGCCATGCGCACGTTCACCCGGCCATCGAGCACGAACATCTGTACCAGCCTGACGCCCATCACCCGTTTGAGACGGGTGGCGCCTGCCGGCACACCCATGAGGAAATCCGGCATTCCCATCCGCACCGGCCTGACATCCACCACCGGCACTCCCATAATGATGAACCCAACGACCGGAAGAGGCCTCATAAATAGGCCCGTTAAAATTGCTGTGACGATCAGTGGTCCGCTTCTTTACCGGGTTTCCCGTAAAGAACATAGAACAGCGGTTAAAATGAGAAAATACACCCGGTTATAGTTTAAAAACCCCGGACTGAACATCTTTTGAGACTTTTTCCAGATCCTTATGGGTTCCCACGTCGCTCCAGTAGATCCCGGTAGAGTCGAACCCGCATAGTTTGCCCGTCGCAGCGATCTTCGGGAATACGTCGGTCTCGATCGAGCCGACCGATGGCATCATGTCAACGACCTCCGGCTCGATAACATATAGGCCTGCGTTCATCTTGTAGGGCAGCACCGGCTTCTCCCTGAACTGAGTGATGCGGTCGCCGTCCAAGTCGATGATGCCAAAGGGCGAGGGCATGTTGATCATATTGATGGTGCCCAGGCACTTCCTCTTCGTGTGAAATGCGACGATTCGACCGATGTCTGTGTTCGAGACTATATCACCGTTCATGACGATGACAGCACCGTCGACCTTGTCTTTGGCTGCTCTGATGGGCCCGGCCGTGCCGAGCCGGTTGTTTGGGTCCTCGTAGGAATACTCGGCCCGGATACCGAATCCGCTCCCGTCTCCGAAGTAGCTCTCGATAGTTTCCCCGTACCAGCCGACCAGAAATACCACATCGCGCACTCCGTGCTTCTTAAGGAGATCGACCTGGTACTCGAGGATCGGCTTGCCTGCCACCGGCACCATGGGCTTGGGCAGTTTATCTGTGATCGGCTTGAGCCTCTCGCCCCGTCCGCCGCAGAGGATGAACGCCTTCATATCCGCTCGCTCCCCCCTCATCCTACCTCACGTTATAATAGTCCTTGATTCGGACAGTGTCCTCGAGAAACGGGGTGGAAACTTCGTGGAGGACGGTATTTTCTGTTGCCACTATGGTGTGTGGAATGTCAGGCTCGATGCGGATGGTATCGTTCTTCTGGAAGAACTCCTTGTGGTCCTCGAATTCGATGTAGCCGACGCCGTTCATGATATACATTGTCTCGTCCTTGCGCGGGTGTTTGTGGAACGACGTCTGATAGCCGGCCCGTATAAACAGTTCCTTGGTCAGATACTTGTCGGTGCTGATCAGCACCTTCTCGTATCCCCAGGGTTTGTCGGTCTTGTTCCGGTACTCCTTGCGGATGTCCTCAAGATCTCGGACGGTGTTCACCTGGGTCCAGAAGACGTTATCCTCCCGGTAATAGCCCAGCTTATTGCTCTCGGCGATCATAGGGAATATTGTCTGCTCGATGGCGCCGCCCTCGAAGTTGCTGAAGGGCAGGTTGCGGTCTAGGCAGTAGACGCCGCCGTTGATGTGGTATTCCAGCACGGGCTTCTCCCGGAACGACTTCACCCGGTCATCCCCCAGCTCCACGATACCGTAGGGGCTGCGCATCCTGGTCACAAACATCGTGGCCCCATAGTTGCTGTTCTCATGTCGCTGGATCATCCGGCGCAGATTGACGTCCGTCACGATATCGCCGTTACGTACTAGGAACGTGTTATCGTCCGCCAGTTCCATTCCGGCTTTGATGGCGTTCAGCGTACCCACTGGTGTATCCTCGGTATGATATGTTAGGTCGACGCCTTTGTAGCGTATACCATATCTAGCCTTGATCATATCTCCCTTATAGCCGGTTAGCAAGATAGCCCGGTTCACTCCGGCAGCAGCAAAATCGAACAACAGCTTATCCAGGATCGAGTATCCATCCTGTATTTCGATGAGCGGCGCCGGGATCGAATCTGTATAAGGCTTTAGTCTTCTTCCCATCCCACCGCAGAGGATCATTCCAATCATAAAGACCATCCGAATAAAGATGTTTTGGATATTAGCTTGCATACTAGCCTTAAAAACCTTTTGTTTACGTGTCGAGATTATAGATTGCAGGCTATAATGTTTAGTCTGGTAGTCAGGATTAGGGGAGAGTAATATAAACCCGCCTCCAAATTCATGTGTAGCACTGTTTCGTAGAATTAGCCCAATCAAGTAAGTAAGGTTAGGTTCGAGAGGGGAAATTTATCATGTGCAGTCGCATAGTCTGGAAGGGGAGAAATGGAAAACCGGTCATCGTGGGCCGAAACATGGATTGGTTCGAGGATATGAAGACCAATTTGTGGATATTTCCGGCGGGCATCGAACGTGATGGCCTCACGGCGGTTAACCCGCTGAAATGGACATCTAAATATGGTAGCCTTGTAGCCACGGCATACGACCTCGGCGCTGCTGATGGGATGAATGAAAAAAGACTTGACGGCAATGCACTGTTCCTCTCGGAAAGCAGTTATGGTGGCCGGGATGAGGATTTGCCCGGACTGACGCTGAGCCTGTGGCTGCAGTTCTACCTGGATAACTTTAGCACGGTCGAGGAGGCGATCAGCTACACGGAGAAGCACCCATATCAGCTTCGCCCTACGACGGCAGGATTGGCTGAGAAAAAGACGATAAGGCTCCATTTATCCCTGTCAGATATTACGGGAGACACGGCCATCATCGAGTATGTGGATGGGGAGAGGCTTGTATACCATGACCGACGATACCGGGTCATGACCAACTCACCCACATACGACCAGCAGATCGAGGGGCTGAAGCGTTATAAAGGCTTTGGTGGCACATCAGACCTGCCCGGAAGCGCGAAAGCTGCGGACAGATTTGTAAGGGCCGCTTTCTATCTACAGCAGCTTCCCGACGACCCTGGATCCGAGCGCCAGGCGATTGCAAGCGTCATCAGTGTCATGCGTAATATCACTCAGCCCTTCGGTATATCGGCTCCTGATGAGCCAAACACCTCGCCGACGAGATGGCGCACGATCGCAGACCTGACCAGCGGCTTCTACTACTTTGAATCAACAACAAGCCCCTTTATCATCTGGGTCGATACAGGGAAGATCGATTTTTGTATGGGCTCTGGAGTGAGAAAGCTGGATCTGGCCGATAGCCCGGATCGGATCGGGAATGTGACCTCGCAGTTCCAGCCGGCGGCTCCATACGAGCCGCTGGAACCGGATCCTGAGGAAACATCGGTTTCCGACACGGCTATAGCCTGAAAATAAATATAAAAGAGGGGGACCGGCAGGAAACTGCCAGTCTATATTTTATTTATTTTGTTTGTCTATGGTGAGCTTATACCAGCTTCTTGAGCGGGTGTTGGTCCACAGTCACGGTGCCCAGATCTTTGGCGGCTTCTGCGACGATAATGTCGTTCATGGCGACCGCGGGGAAGACTTCGATGGAGTGCTCGATCGGGCCGTACAGACAGAAGTCGCAGCCTAGGGTGATGGCGACTAGGTTGCTGCCGATATCCGACGGCATATATGCGCCTTCTTTGCCGGGCTGTTTCTTAAACTTCTTGATCCACGCCCAGGCGGACGGGATGTTGTGGTACCCGCCGCCTACGGGCTCGCCGAGCTGTGATTTCACGGCGAAGATGGACCGGTAGGTTGCGCCGGAGCCGCTGCCCAGCGGGGTCGCTGCCACATCGAGGAGGGGTCGGGTGATGCCTTTCTCGGTGGCAAGGGTCAGCATGCCCTTGGCCTGGCCTGCGCCGCCCTTGGTGAACATCTCCATCCTGCCCTTGACGGACATATCCATGGCGTTGAAACCGAGAATGATGGACGATGTGAACTTCAGGGGTTTGAGTGCATCGAGCTCGGGCTGCTGTGCAGCCGCGTTGATCGAGTTGTATATGACCCTGTCACTTAAGCCGATCTCATCTGCCTTCTTGGCGCCAGCAACCCTCGCGTCGGCGACGGTGGAGTCGATGAGGAAGGCGTCTTTGCCCATATCGGCATACCAGGCTATGTACTTCTCTATGGCTTCGCCATAGTCCGCGACGATCTGGACCCATATCGGGTTTCCGGTGATGTCGCTCATCTCTTCCTGCTGCCTGATGAGCTTCTCGGCCACTGCCTTGTCGAACTCGCCCTTTTTGGTGTCGGTGACGATCTTGTGCTTACCATAGAAGATAGAGCCTGCCAGTACGGTAGGATACTCGCCTGGCTGTCCGCCTACCTTTGCTCTACCAACCTCGTAGATTTTCTGTTGATTTGTATACTTGAACATTGATAAACCTCCCTTAGAATATTCCTAACTGAATGAAGACACTGTACGCAATGTAAATTAACGCTCCGAAGAGCATGCCGTACAGTATTCCGATTTCTCTGCCTAACCGTTTTCCTTCGGTCTGATGGATCTCGGCAACGACGAACTCCACCTTTTCCTCGATACCATCGATGCGCCTGATCGCGGCGGTATAGTCCTTGGGGTCGATGATCGGACCGATCGGCCCTGAGGCGAGGGGCGCTTTGCCCTTCGTCTCGTGCTCGATCTTGCCGGTCTCGATACCGTAGGACAGCTTGTATTCTGGTAATAGCTTGAGATAGCTAACCATTGTAATACCTCCTATCCTCCCCCTACACCACGCCTAATTGGATAAATACGCTGTACGCGGCGTATACTAGGACTCCGATGAGGAACCCGTAGAGAATTCCGACTTCACGCCCCAGGCGCTTGCCTTCCGTCTGCTGGATTTCGGAGAGAGTGAACTCCACCTTTTCCTCGATACCATCGACGCGCTTGATGGATGCCGCATAATCCTTGGGGTCAACATACACCATTATTTACCTCCGTTCAGCAATACGGGGATCAGCACCATCGCGATCACGAAGATCAGGCCGATGATGAATCCCAACGCCCTGGTGGCGGATACCGCGGATGACAGCTTCTGGTTTCTCGAGCAGAGCTGTGCGCGGTAGCAGATATCGTCGACCAGAGGCGGAATTTCCTTGTCCGGCTTGGCAGCCGCGACCGTCGCAACGGTCTCGCCGCCGGCCTCTTCCTCTTCCTCGCCGATGGCCGTCTCCTTGATTGTGAGCAGCATCGGTTCCCCTGCGAACGCGCCGGGGTCCTTGGCAATACAATCCTTGATCGCCGCGGTGATCTTAGCCTGGTCCTCCACATCAATCATATAGACAGTCTGGACCTGCTCCTGGAACCGCTTCACAGCCTTATCATCCAGGTTCTCGATAAAGGGAATAGCCCCCTTCGCCTTGACGATCCGGCCATCCTTCAAGCCATTCTTATGCAAACACTCGAGAGCATCGCCAGAGATATGGCCCTTAACCTCCGCTCCACAAATAATCACAAACCGAATATTCGGGTTCGAGATAACGTTAGCAACGATCTTCTCAATACCCAAATTCTCCGTGTGGAACGGACCCGTAATCCCAGCGCCAGCCTCAATAGGGAACTTGCCAAAGTGAGAACCCGCAGTGGCCACAGCCACACAACTCTTCGGATCACCAACATCGAACTCGCCCTTAATAACCGGCCAACCAGCCGCTGGCTCCTTCTTAGTAACCATATCAGATCGACCCCTTCGCCTTTACGTACCACAATAGTGCCATGAAGAACGCCGCAATTCCGCCCACGATGAACCCGTAGAAGATGTTCGTCGCGATGGTGGCGTAGAACAGCGACTTGTCTCTGCCCGGGAATGTTTCTAGGAAAGCCCCGGTGGGAGTCAGCGAGTTAATCAGGTCGTCCGCGTACTTATCAAGCTTATCGATGTTGTCGTTGATCGGCTTGAAATTGTACTTGACGATACCTCCTCCTGTCTCAGGCTCCACTTTACCGGTCTTCAGGTTGTAAGCGAGCTTGTACTCAGGAAGCAATTTTACGTAGTCGGACATTTACTACTCCTCCTTTTTTGGAATCAGGCCGGTAGCCATTATGGTCACGCCGCTTTCCTTGACTTTGCGCCAGTATGCGAGATATGCGTATGCCCAGACGATCAGGCCGAATACGACCGTAAGCACGCTGGTGATCATTGCCTGGCTGGATAGATTGCCTGTAGTAACACCAAGCAGAGCCACGTTAATGCCTACTGGGGGCGTGCTAGCGACTCCCTGTGCAGCGGCAGCGACCGGTGGAATGATTTTGCTCGAGGCAAACGACAGGATGCCAAAGATGACCACGCTCATGCTCGAAGCCTCGATCGCCAGAGTCAGGGTCCTCTTCTGGAACTCGTCGGGACCCATACAGGCGTTGAAGGCGTGCAGCATCGGGAGGGCTCCTACGATGAAGAGCGGTGCGATGAAGCCCGTGTTCATGACCTTGAGGATCACGTTGGTGTAGTCGAATGCGCCGCCTGTTATGGCCATGATATATCCTAGGTAGATCATGCAGGCTGCGCCCGCGATCATGGTCATGCCTACCTGCATGGTAGGGATCTTCATCTTGATCACGTTCTGCGCGATGTAGCCCACGATGGCTCCCATAATCAGCGAGACAATGAGGGCTACGACGGGGCCGATCAGCTGCGCGATCACGATGTTTGACACAGCGGTCGACAGACCGTGTGCGAATAAGTAATCGCCGACCTTGAGGCCCAGCAGGGTGGAGAGCAAGCCCATACCGAACGCCAGCATGCCGATGGATGGTACGCCGGTACCGATACCGAACTTACAGATCCTTCTGACTGCATCTGCGCCCCAGACGGTGGCCAGGATTGCACCCAGCGCGCCGAGGAAGGCAAAGTAGGTTACCCCCAGGACCGCATCCAGGATATACGCGACATAGATACATGCCAGGCCGCCGATAATTCCCAGGCCTGCGAGGTTATACCAGTCAATATCTTTTTGTTCCGACATTTTAAGCCCCCAGGAACATAATTGCAGCTGCCCAGATGCCCAGGACAACCGATGCGATTAGACATCCGACGAAAGCCCTCGGCCACCTCTTGAACTTGGGGTCGTGGAAACCTTCGATCGTGCCAGCAATGTTGTACGAAGCCAGGACCGAGTTCACGAAGAATATGCCTATTGCGGCGAATGCTGCGGTTGCGATTGAGAAACCTCCCGCCAGCAGGGCCAGGTACGTGAGCGCACCGCCGATGCCTGCGAGCAGGCCGCCGATAAGCGAGCTTATCACTGCGACAGACGGGGTGCCGTGGCCTTCTGTTCCTCTGGTGACGTAGATGTCCTGCCTGTCGCCGGTCAGCGGGTCGAACTTGACCTTGGCCGAGGCAAGCGGAACGCCGAGCCCGAAGATGTATAATACGTTGGGAACCACGCACAGGATTGAGATCATCAACATTGCGCCGATGACGCCGGCGGCGATGATGATGGCAATGGCGCCGATGTTCGATGTGATGCCCGAGATACTGAGCAGAGTCTGGCTGTCGACTGCATTGGTGAATCCGGGATAGCTGATCTTACCATTAGTTATTTCAGCCGTGACTAAGCCCGCGCTGATCAGACCCAGGAAACCGGACGATGCGGCCAGCATGGTTGTGCCGGTACCGATACCGGTCGCCTGTGCCATCGCAGCAGGTGCTCCGCCGACCGGCACAAAATGGACGCCCAATCCCACGAGCAGCCCGCCGAGGCCGATGCAGGCGACGATGATCAATAGAGTTAACGGTTCCATTGTTAGTCCTCCGCTTTCTTGTACGGGCCGTAGTTCTTCCTTGCCCAGATCTCGATGCCCCTGTTGAAAGCGACGATGAGCACAACGATAAACAGGCCCATGATCATGGCACCCCATCCATTTGCAACATTGATGAAGATGATGTGCCTCCACAGGTCAATGAAAACCGTCAGGCCAAGACCGAGGCCGGTCAGTGGGCCGCCATGTTTGACGCAGAACCCTGCGATATCCGTGCTGCACCTCAGGCCTACCTCGCCCTTCTGGATGATCTTGCCTGAGCTTGCAATCGGAAGGCCCATACCGAACGGTTTTGCCTGATATTGCCTCTCTGCACCATAGTGCACATCACCGACTGCAGAGCCCATACCGCCAGTCATGACACCCCATAGAAGAGCGAGAATCGGGAACGGGAATGGTTGTCCGATGATAGCAAACAAAAGGTACGAGAAAGTAGCTATAGAAATCGTTGCGATAAATGCATGCGCAATAATCGAAGGTGTAGTTATCAGCAATACGTCGAGATATAC
>DATHCY010000253.1:0-13234 GCA_035319305.1 Methanocella sp. | reverse complement strand
GGCTCCCATGGTCCGCCCATGGAAGCAGTGCTCCGCAGCGATAAAGCCCCTATTACCAGTCTCCTTCCGGGCGAGCTTCAGGGCCGCCTCCATCGCCTCCGTCCCGGAGTTCGCAAAGAAGACCCGATCCATACCCGAGAGATTTGCCAGCTTTTCAGCAAGCACTGGCTGCAGGTCATTATAGTACAGGTTAGACGTGTGAATTAGCCGCTCCACCTGTTCTTTTATAGCCGCGACCACACGCGGGTGGCAGTGGCCCACGTTATTGACCGCTATACCTGCGACACAATCGATGTACTCGCGGCCATCAGCATCCCACACAAGGGCTCCCAGGCCCCTGGTGATCACTATGGGCTGGCGCCCGTAGGTCTGAAAGACGTACTTTGAATCTTTCGAGACGGCCTCCTCCCCGGAAGCCCTGCCAAGTGCTGAATTTACCATTCTTTCTCACTCTTATTTAATGACATACATGATGATCACTCAAACTCTATGGTGGCGGGCGGCTTGGGCGTGATATCATATACCACCCTGGCCACCGACGGGATCTCCGACGTGATGCGGAACGAGATCTTATTCAACGTCTCCCACGGTAGCTCCATATGGTTGGCTGTCATGGCGTCCCTCGATTCTACTGCTCTAACCGCGATGATCCACCCGTGGCAGCGATTATCGCCCTTGACGCCCGTGCCCTTTTCGAGAAGCGCCGCCAGGCACTGCCAAGGTTTGTATTGATAGACTAGTTCGGCCTCAACGATGGCGTTCGCCTCCCTGACGACCTCGACCTTCTCCCGCGTGACCTCGCCGATGACTCGGACACACAGACCCGGGCCGGGGAACGGCATGCGCTCCGAAATCTCTTCCGGCAATTTCAGCGCCCTGGCCACCTCCCTGACCTCATCCTTGTACAAGTCCTGCAGCGGCTCGATGATACCCTTGAACTCGGTGACTGACGGCAGCCCTCCCACGTTGTGGTGAGACTTGATCCCTCCCTCGGACTCGATACGGTCCGGGTAGATGGTGCCCTGGATTAGATGGTCCACGTCCAGGCCTTTGACTACGGACTCGAACACTCTGATAAATGTCTCGCCGACTATCTTGCGCTTCCTTTCGGGGTCGGAGATACCGTGGAGGGCGTCAAAGAACCTGTCGCTCGCATCTACTACACGCGGGCTCATGAAGCTGAAAGTCTTCCTAATGCGATCCGTCTCCCCTTTTCGCATAAGCCCAGTATCAACGTACACCGGAATCAGGCTGTCTCCCAGCGCCCGATATGCCAGGACCGCGCAGACCGAGCTGTCAACGCCGCCTGACAGGGCGATCAGCGCCCGGCCATTGCCCACCTTCCGCCTGATCTCCCCGACGGCCTCGTCGATAAATACGTTGGCGTCCACTGTGATCTTGCTCCGTTTGTTTGCAGAAATAAGGGCGTTCAGTATTTAAAAGTATCGTGGCGCAGGGATAGCGAAACCCCGTGGATTTAGCTTCGGGATAAAGCGACCCCTCACCATTGCTTTCGCCCTGAATTGTCAACCTTTGAGTTTCCACCCAGCCAATAGATCGGATGATAGTTCGAAAACGATACGGAACGATACGGGTACCGCATTATGCGACCACTAATACCAAACTGCATAAGCTTGACAGGCTCACAGCGAGGATAACCCAGTACGCGTCATCTCTGAGCATGCTACAGGGATACGAAACTCAATCGGAATACATTATGCCATACCAAAATTGTCCGGTGTGACTGGGAAACCGGCTTGTCCACCAGATTTTATCAGCATGGGGCGGGAGGACATCGGCCTTAGGGGGGTGATAGCCCCCTCGCATAACACTCTCGGCCCACATACGACAAGCTTAAGTTTCAGGACAGGACAATCAAACGAATAATAGCAGTTATCCCGCAAGTACCAGTTCTACTCGAATCGGGGTATTCAGGATAAGATCGCCGCTGCTATGGGCAAGTGCGGGTTCGCGTATAACAAACTATTGGAGATATACTGATAGAGAAATCAATGATGGGAGAAGTCGCAAGTATCTGCAACGGTGTACGCCCGCCGAGCAAGGCTTCAGGGGCGAAGTAAAAAGATGTCGTTATACTTGTTGTGGTATAGGGTCCTGGTCTATCTGACGATTTTCATCAGCGTATTCAGCAGGCTGGCGATCCGTCTGACTTTCTTCTTCGTCTTCTCGATGACGTATGGCCTGGCAGCTTTTGACTTCACTCTGCTGACGAACTGATCTGCGCTCCGGAAATATCCGCCGTTTTGGACATCACTTGTTCTGAGTATCATATTATCCATAAACCACATGCCCTTATTCTCCAGTGTATTGCGGATCCGGCTTACGACCCGGTCACCTCCGCTGCCGCCCATGGTGACGGCCACGGCTAGTTTTTTACCCTCTGTATGCTGCAGTCCGGCAATGTAGCTATTGATCGCCGGCGGGGGACTCTTGGACCACGTCGGGCAGCAGAGGACGAGCAGATCGTAGTCTTTCAGGTCCGTTCTGCATGGCTTAATCGCCGGTTTCCACCGCAGCATCGCCTGTATGGCGCCCAGCGCGCGGCCGCGAGGCTTCGCATCCTCGATCAGCGTGAGATCAGCGCCCATGGCTTCCCTGATCGAGGTCGCCACTTTTCGTGTGTTAAAAGTTTTAGAATAGACTGCCACCAGCACTTTCATAGATAGATGCCCTATGAGGATTAAACGCGTGAGATATAAAAGGCTGCGGTCGGCGCGAATCAGACAGAGATCGTGCTGACGACGAAGATATTATAAAAGAAAATTCGAGGTGACCAAAGGCCAAAAAATTAAAAATGGTGGGGTTTTATCCCCAGCCTGTTAATTCCATATTCGTCGTCTGGCCATTCGCTACAAAGGAAATTTTCACCGGTATCGGAACGCTAGAATCCACCCATGCAGTTCCAGTGCTATTGCCATCTGTCCACTCATACTTAGTGGCCGTATAAGTTCCGGCGGGAACGGTGACAGATTCAGTTCCCTTATTCGATATCGATAAGCCCTTGTATGCCAGGAATGGATCTTCATTTCCGCTGATGCTAATGCCTGGTGAGGAGGTAGGGGCAGCTGAGCCTGCCGGGAGGTCCTCGTCTGTGATCACTTGGCCGTTCGTCATCATCTTCATATGTCCGCCCAGGGATGTGCCGGTGGCTGCGTCCGAATATGTCGTTATATTCATGCTGCTCCCAGAGCCCATATCCATGTTCATCGTATATTTGTTCGTCTTTTTGCCCTGATAATCGACGTTTAAATCCGTTCTCATTATCATGGAGCCCGCGGCGGTTACGTCAGAGGAATTCAAACGGTACTCGTACCATTTGACGTTTTTAGTGTCGAATAATGATCCAAATGTGTTGCCGCCTGATGTAGAGACACCCACTCCTGCGGGTGTGGCAGAGACATTCGTCCCGTTAGGAGTCTCAGATGCCCCTCCAGATGTCGTTGTTGGCTTCGGGGTCGGAGACGTGCATCCGGCCGCTGTCAGTGCGATCAGAACTACCAGTACAGCCATAACTACTGAATATCGAAATTTCATAATATTACACCTCGTTGCTTGTGGACGTAGGCACTATAAACGAATTCAGCCTATCCTTTGAGCAAAATTCCCAAGCTATTTAGGCGGTTTACATCTTAAATTTATTCGTCCTTTCGCGCTGTCCTATGGGAAACTCTAGGGGGGCAAGATAATATGACGGGCTTAAAAGAGATGCCGGTCGCAGGTGCAATCACCATGATAGGCACGGGAATGCTAGCTTTCTCTAATTGTCTGGTATGGTGAGATAACAGTACGATCGCTGTTCCGGTGTAGTGCGGCGATCGTCTTCCTTCTCAAGCCATGGTGCAGCCTCTAACAATGATGTCCAACAAAAATTCATGGGCGACCGCGCAGTGGCAGGATGTTTCTATCCATAACCCACCGTACTACATTGCTTCGATCCTGCCATTCGCGCGGCCCGAAGAGGCCTACTGCCCCGCACCTTATCCTCACCTGCAGAAAGATGATCGCTGGGCCGGAAAGATGCCTATCCGGCCCCGATCTGTGTTCCATCCTTCCTCAAACCCACACGTCACTAAATTGCTTGCTTGTTTGTCTGGTTGCTTGCTTGTCTGTTTACTTACATGTGCTGCTACACAGGTTTTGATAATCGCGATTCTGCGCCTTGCTTCGCATACAACCCCTGCTGTCACCGGCATGTGAGGTCTGAATAGTAGATTGGACGCTTATCTTTATAAATATTGCCAAATTAAATAGCTGGTGACTACGTGAAGCATTATTAAATGCGTATGATGGCTTGCAGGACTATAATCAGTGCAATAATAGAAAAATATGCAAATACCAGGGCGAACACCCCAAGCATTGTATTTTATATGCTTCCTACAAATTTCGGACGCTTTTCGAGGCTTCTTGCAACCGGCAGCGGTCTGTAAGGCAGGCACGCGGTTTCAGTGTGGATGCGTGCCACCAGCTCATCCAGGGTCATTTCGACCTTATTTGGCTTGTTCTGCTCTGATTCGGCCCTGACAACCACGGGCAGCTTATCGTTATTAAGCTCGGCATCGCCGATCGTCACCACGTAGGGGATCCATTCCTTACCCGCGTCTCGGATCTTCTTGCCGATGGTTTCCTCCCGGTCGTCGACGTCAACCCGAATGTCATCCATCTTGTCGGCCAATGCCATAGCAAAGGGCACGTGTTTTTCTGATATAGTGACTATGCGGACCTGGGTTGGAGAGAGCCATACTGGCAGCATGGGCACCATTCCATTCTCGCTTTCCATGGCCTCCTTCTCCAGCAATCCGTAGATGCATCGCTCGATCGCTCCCGAGGGCGAGCAGTGGAGGATGATGGGCCGCTGTTTGTTGCCACGCTGGTCAACATATGTGATATCGTATCGCTCGGCGTTCTCTACATCAATCTGTACGGTGGAGAGCGCGCTAGCCTTGTTCAGCGAGTCGATGAAGTTGAACTCGAACTTTAGGACGAAGTAGAAGAATCGCTCCTCCCACATTTCCACGATGACCGGTTTGCCGACCCGGGTCATCAGGCTTTCGATGAACTCCCTGTTATTATCGTAGAACTCCTTGGTGAATCGGATAGCGACCTCGTAGTCGGATAGGTCGATTCCGATCGTCTCCAGGGTTTTGATGCACATCTCGTACTGGTCCTTAAACTCCCTCATCGCCCCGTCCATGTCCGTGCATAACGTGTGCATGTCGGGCATGGTGAATGCTCGGAGCCTGCGAAGGCCGACCAGCTCGCCTCTCTGCTCCTTCCGGAACGAGTAGCGGGTTAGCTCGATCATCTTGAGCGGGAGGTTCCTATACGATATGGTCATATCATGGCCCATCAGGAACTGGCCGAAGCAGGCGGCGAACCGTAGGAACAGGTTCTTCTTGTCCGCGATGACTGTGTACTGTCGGGCGGGGAACCGATCTAGGTACTTCTTAAGGGTGGGGTGCTCCATATCGTACATGATGGGCGTCTCGACCTCCATGGCGCCCTTTTTGAAGGCCTCATTAAGCACGAACTGCTCCAGCAGGCTCTTTATGGTTCGCCCCTTGGGGTAGTAGCGCATATTGCCTGGATCGCTGCCCGGCTCGTAGTCAGCGATCTCCAGTCGGCGCATAAGCTCGACGTGGGGAGGAACCCTGTCAACTGCGCGCTTCTTGGCCATCTCATAGTCCACGAACGCGCTGAGCCTCTTATGACCCTTATAATCGAAGTACTTTGGATCTTTTAGCTGTCCGTCCGTGTCAAGGATATAGAAGTAGCTCTTGAGCTTCTCCTCAGCCTTGATCGCCTCGGAAACTACTTCTGGCTTTTCGGCGGCTGCCGCTGGTGTGATCGTGACAGTCTCCACGCCTTCAGGACGGATGGTCCTGGAGAGTTCAGATAGCGGGTGGCCTTTGCATTTGATGGTGAACCCCTTGTACCAGCCGAATGGCGCCCTTGCGACCTCGTACCCCTTGCTCTTCAGAATGATCTCGAGCCCTTTCAGGACTTCCACCGCGGTCTTCGGTGAGGAGAGATTGGAGCTCAGGTGTGCGTACGGGTAAATCATGATCCGGCTTGCTTTGACCTGTCCTGCCACGTTGATGATTGACTCAGTGCCCCTATCGATGACATATCGAGGATTCGATTCATCCGGCTTCTCGACCGCGACGAAGACTGTGAGAGCCTCCTCCATGCGTCCGGACTTCAGGGAATCGTCGATCTTTTCGGCGACGGGGGTGCTCTTTTTCACCTCGTACTCGATGAAGTCGGAGTGGATGAGTAGTAATTGCATTCTTTCACCTAATGTTGATAGAATGAGGCGATTTTCGGTTATATAATTTGGGGTATGGGAATAGCGCGGGTTTTGTATTAAGCCCTTTAGATAGCGATCTTTTTCTCTCTATCCCCTGGTACTTTTATTCGTTAACGCGTAAAGTACATATTATTAACCATTAACAATATAAACATTTATTACTATAACTGTTAATTATAAATATTGGGTTGGGATCGACCACTATATCACTACAAAATGGGTGCAGTGTCTCCGAGATAACGATGTGTACTGGTGCGCCGCTGATCCTAGCTGGGTCGCAGGGACGTCGTGGGATTTTCGGTCCGCGGTTCTGCGGCGCATCCCAGGTGATATGGCTGACCGGTTCAGCTCGGTGCCTGGTATGTCATCGAACGTCTGAAGGTCACCTTCTGTACATAGCGTTGACCGCGTTGCGCATGATCAAAAGGCCGGGGAAGCGATCACCCGGAAGTATCATGAAAAGCTTGCAGTATATCCCCAGCATGTGCGAGCTCCTCAATCTCGAAGTCATCCGCTGGGGGAAAGCCTACGATCTGCCCATCCACGAGAATTACTGGATGACTGAGACCGGATGTAATGTGATCGCCAATTTCTACAATCTCTCTATCAAGACCAAGTTTGATGCCCATGCGTTCCCAGGGAGATCGAGTTTAAGGGTATCCTACCCAAAAATCTAAGCGTGAAAATAGTGTGTCGGGTGCCGAGGGCTGAGGGGGTAGGGCTCCCACGGAGATCTGGCCACGCTTGACGACTAATGATCATCGAGATCTTTGTAGATGTGTGTCTGGTCGTTTGCACTGACGCCCCTTGCCTGTTTCCTGAAAGTATCGCTCAAACCGCACCTGCTTATATTCTGATAGTAGCTGATTTACGGTCGATGACGCTTATCGTAATCATTGCATGACCAGATTTTATATATCATATTAAATAATTATAATTGGAATTGTGGTGGTCAAACCGTACCACTACGGCATGTTCACACTAATCGATAAAGAGCCATCATCGCCAGGTTATGGGCTTTGCTGCTTACAAATCTCTTCCGGCGGGATTGGCCTCGTATACGAACACAAAGCTATGCATGGAGGTGTGATCCCGGTTCAAGTAGCGATTAAAAGCGAAGGTAAAAATGACAAAGAACTGGAAGGATAACACAAAAATAGACCGAGTTTATCAGGAGTAAAAATTGAAAGGAGGTGATCACCGAAAAATTTCAACTACTTTAACCCGTCAGGGATCTTTTTTGTTTTTAACGGGAGCTATCTTGGACGAGAGATCGCCAGGAAGCCCGCAGGAATATCGATTATATTATAGTCCATACCCAGCGTATCATAGATCGAGCGCAGTCGCTTTTTATTGTAATAGTAGACAGGACAGCCTTTCGTCCAGAGCCACACCTTTCGGATGGGGGACTGTGGAGAGTAGATAGCAGGGTACGACACGATCATTTTCTCTTTCGTATATTCCTTCATCCGACGCAGGATATCCAACGGCTCATTCACGTAGTCCAACACCCCGATGGCAATGGTAATATCATATTTGTTCGGTTCATAAAACTCCTTCATGAAGTCCATACACAGGAACCGGATATCCAAGCGCGACCCAGACCATTGTTCGAAGGCTTTCGAGTACTCGCCGGCCATATCGATCATCGTGTTGGAGAAATCAACGCCGGTCACACGCAAACCTTTTTGGGCGAGTGGCAGACTGATCCGGCCGGAGCCACAACCAACGTCAAGCAGGGTCTTGCCAGGATCGCATGCTTCCAACGTCAGCTTGGCCCGGACACCCATACCTTTCCGGAACACAGTATTGACCAGTTTGTTAAATGCGCTTCCCCTATTATCGTAGATACCGTCAAAGTCAGTCGAGGTATCAATAAAATACCTTCGTACCCTTATATCATCATCCATACTGCATCCAGTCCCATGTCGACGAAAATCGGAAGTCTGTAACCAGTTTTCTCAAGCGTTTCTCGGTCTGACTCAGGTTATAATAATGATACCATCTCAATGCATTATGCCGAGGTTGCCCAGCATCCAACTCCCATGGATGGATATAGCAGATCGCCGGATACCCACGGCGGTTGATCTGCTTGATTGAGTGGTGAATGAATGAATAGGGCAGGAACCGCAGGTAAAAACCACCGGCTACTGGGACGTTGTACCTTGTCCCTGGCACCCGGTATACGGCCAGAGGGAACTCATAAAATCTTTCCGACGGGTCGTTCTCCTTGATATCATCCGTGGATGGATGATACGGATATAGCTTCGCATCCGGAATCCCATAGAGGTGTGTCTTGACCGGGAATATACTGGAATCGTACTCCAGGCCTTCCTTCTTTAACAGCCGGATCGCCCACGCAGTTTTATCCATAATGGTAAAAAAGGGCGCTCTATACCCGTGTATTTTCTCACCAGTCAATTTTCTCAGAACACTGATCGATCGTGATAGATCCGCCTTAAACTCATCCTGGGTCATCTGCGTAACCGCCCGGTGACTGTAGCCATGAGAGCCGATCTCATGTGAATCGGCGGCTATCCGCTCAATTAGCTCAGGGTGGAGGTCCGCTATATACCCAAGTATAAAAAATGTAGCATGCACATTTTTCTCCCTCAGGATCTTCAACAGGATATCGGTACTCTCGACCACCCTATCCTCATACTGGTGCCAGGTGGATATATCAAAATCCATGAACCAGTCTTCAACGTCTATCTGTAGAATATTCCTATTTCCTTTCATACGGTGTCCGCCATGAATGCGAACCCCAACACCTATCAAACACTTGTTTTACCCAACCCATAGGACTATACTATGTTACTATCCATCATTCGCAAGGTAAGTTAAACCTCAGCTATTCCTAAATAATTAACACAGATTAATAGATACTTGTATAATAACTACTTATAATTAACCGTTTGGTGCAGTATAGCTTAACTTACGATCTCGTTGCTGCAGGATAGAGAAAGCCCGCTTCTTTAGAGATGGAATGGATCCACCCCCTCGAAACCCTCATCACAATTCTAAAACAATCGAAAAAGTCTCTATCTAATGCACAGCGCAAATTATAAACTTGAACAATCGGATTTTGGTAATATCACCACCATCATGGTCCTCTAATAGTATCTACAATATAACCCAACCGTAAACCACCACACCAGCCGAAACTAAAGGGAGGCCGCCAAACATAATAAAAGAACGCGGGCCTTTCGGACACAACATTTATGTATAGGTATGCATATTTTAGGTTCGTATTTTATTCCGCTCCGGTAGTGTAGACCGGCCAATCATGTCGGCCTTTCGAGCCGACGACTCGGGTTCGAATCCCGACCGGAGCACTGGGGCTGTGGGGTTGAAATCCCCACTGCCAATTATTTCAATTCCCTGATCACTATGATGAACCAGGTCCTTTTCTTTTTGATGCTCCCCCTTCGCACTTTAACCCCAACAGTTGGGCGAATTTACTTTTCACACTGTTAAGCCAACATTTTCTAAAGGCCGTTTATTTGGCTTTTTTGAAATGCAAGATGACACCGGCCATGATAGAAGGACTCGCAGAAACAGCCTGGACCTGGAAAAAGCTCCTCACCTACCATTATACCCTACATTAGAGGACACTGGGAGAATTTGCGGTATTATTTAAATAACAAGCGGCTACATACTAACTGTTTAAATCTAGTGGTCGTGCATGTCAGCAAAACCAGGTTCTAAGAAAAAGGCTGGCGAGGCGTTGGAAGCGCTGGCTATGCTGGATAAAGTGGACATGGCGTTCCTCACCATCGACAAAGGGTTCCGGGTGACCTACGCGAACCGCATGGCTGCGGAGTTCTTCGGACGGCAGGGGGCCTCCCTCGTCCGGGTGTGCCTGCACGACTTGCTCGAGGCATGCCTGCCGCATACAGGCGTTTTCGACAGGTGGTACGACCGGATCTCGACCTCGGGCAAGGCGGGGGAACTGGAAGTGCCCGTGCACAACTTCCGCTGGGCACTATTTCGCCTGTACCCTCAAGAGAGCGGCATGACCATGATGATCGAGGACATCACCCATCGGCGCATCCGAGAGGAGCCTCAGCGCGCTGCGCTGCTCACCTTCAACAGCCTGTCTGAGGCCGTGTTCCTCTTGTACGAGAACGGCGCCATTTACTATGCCAACGACGCGGCGTTCAGCGCGACCGGATACACGCTAGAGGATCTTAAGATGCTCAGGGCCAGCGAGGTCATTCCTGATCTGGACCCCGAGCTTCTCATGCACAACATTGGTCACGCCCCGGGAAGCGCCCGCTTCGAGTCCGTGATGTGGCCGAAAGAGGGCGATGCAGTCTTGGTCGAGGTCTGCGTCACTGCCCAGAAGCTGTTCAGAAAAACGAATTATATCGTGTCGATCCGGGATATCACCGAGCGTAAGCGGGCCGAGGTGGTGCTGCGGGAGAGTGAGCGGGCGCACGCTTTCCAGTCTGCGGTTCTCGAGTCGGTGCGCGATCCCGTGTGGGCCACCGATCCCGACTTCAGGATCGTGTACTGGAATGACGCTGCCGCCGCCACGTTCGGTTGGACGGCTGACGAGGTCCGGGGGCGGCACACTGACGAGCTGTTCAGGGGGCCGGTTCCGGGTTCGACGCGTGATGACGCCGTCGCGCAGTTGCTACAGACGGGTGATTTCCGGGGCGAGGTCGTGTGCCATTGCAAGGACGGCCGCCAAATATTCGCCGAGGCCAGCAGCCGCGTGGTCCGCGGGCCCGACGGTGAGGCGGTCCGTATCGTTAACACCGCTCGCGACATCACCGAGCGCAAACGCCACGAGCGGCGGCAGGATTTTCTCCTCAAACTGAACGATGTGCTTCGGCCGCTCTCCGACCCGGTCGTGATCCAAGCTGCGGTCACCACGTTCTTGAGAGAGTACTTTGACGTAGCACGCAGCTACTACATGGAGGTCGACGATGAGCACGATGCCGCGTATTGCAGTGCAGAGAGTGCGCGTGGCGATGTGCCTTCGGTGACGGGCGTCTACGATCTTAAAGTGTTTGCAGAAACCATTGCGGTCTTGCGCGACGGCGTGCCGTTCGTGGTCAACGACTGGCATGACAGGCCATTCAAGCTCGGCGACGGCGGCGAGGAGAATCTTTCGCGTCGGCAGATTCGCTCACAGATCGCAGTTCCGCTCTTGAAACACGGACGGCTCGTTAGCACCCTGTCTGTGAACGACACGCGGCCGCGCAAGTGGACTGAGCAGGACATTGAGCTCGTCGTCGAAACGGCGGAGCGTACCTGGGCGGCGGTAGAGCGCGCCCACGCCGAGGAGGCGCTGCGGGAGAGCGAGGCGCGCATCAAGGTCTCCGAGGCGGTTGAGGTGGAGCGGCAGCGGCTCTACGAAGTGCTGGAGGGGCTGCCGGCGACGGTGAACCTGATTACACCTGATTATCATATTCCCTATGGTAATAGGGCGTTCCGGGAGAAGTTCGGGGAGCTTGACGGCAGGCATTGCTACGAGTATTGTTTCGGAAAGACCGGGCCGTGTGAGTTCTGCGAAGCGTTTACCGTATTTAAGACGGGTAAACCCTATCACTTCGAGCTAAATAGCCCGGACGGCTCCGTGCTCGACGTCTACGATTACCCGTTCAATGACGTGGATGGTTCGCCCCTCATCCTCGAGATGTGCATCGACATCACCGAACGCAAGCGGATCGAGAAGACTCTGCGTTTATCAGAGGAAAAGTACCGCTCTCTATTTGAGAACATGGCCGGGGGGTTCCAGATCCTCGAGCCCATTTTCGACAATAGTGGGAAGCCGATCGACTTCCGCTACATCGAGATCAACAAGGCGAGTGCAGAGATCGCCGGGATGAAAAGGGAGGAGATAGAGGGCAAAACGTCAAAGGAGCTCTGGGGGGTCGTCGAGGACTACTGGGTCGAGATGCTGGGGCGGGTGCTGCAGACGGGCGAGCCGGCCGACACGGTCGACTACAGCGGCGAGTTTGATGTCTATCACGACGTGCACGCCTGGAAGATTGACGAGCGCAGGGTCGCTATTCTCTTCACTGACACCACCGAGCGCAGGCGGGCCGAGGAAGCGCTGCGAAACGAGCGCGCCCGTTTACAGGCGATCATCGATACCATCCCCATTGGATTCTTCATAGCCGAGGCCAGTGGCAAGGTCTCTGTGACGAACGAGGAGGCGAAGCGCATCTGGGCTGGTGTGATCCCCCTAGAACGGATCGACGACTATGTCGATTATATCGGGTTTTGGCCTGGGACCGGCGAGCGACTCAGAGCAGAGGACTGGCCGGCGGCTCAAGCCTTGCTGTACGGGCGGACGACTCTGGGCGTGGAGGTGGATATCCAGCGCTTCGACGGCACCAGGGGTACCATCCTCTTCTCGGGGGCACCGGTGAAAGGCAACGACGGCACCACGATCGGTGCTGTGGTAGCCATTCTTGACATCACAGAACTCAAGCGGTCTGAGGAGAAACTCATAGAGAGTGCGGAGCTCTACCGCACTCTCTTCAACAATTCCAACGACGGTTTTGTGCTGGTCGAGCCTATATTCGACGAGATGGGTAACTCTGATGATTACCGGATGTTGGAGGTCAACGAAGCCTGGGAGCGGCAGACCGGGCTCAGGACCGCCGACCTTTTGGGGAAGCGGATCAGGGAAGCCCTGCCCGCGATCGAGCACGTCTGGCCTTCCACTTTCGCAGAGGTCGTCAGGACCGGCAGCGACAGTCACTTCGAGAGCTACAACGCAGACTCCGGCCGCTGGTACGACCTTCATGCATTTCCATACAGGACTGGACAGGTCGGAGTGCTGTTTCGAGACATCACCGAGCGCAAGCAGGGCGAGGAAGCGCTGCTGGAGAGCAAGGTGTGTCTCGCTGCCGAATTGGCGGGCATGTCCAGGCTGCAGGCGATTAG
>DATHCY010000252.1:0-4235 GCA_035319305.1 Methanocella sp. | reverse complement strand
GCGGTCGAGCAGGAGTTCCGGGGGGCGGACCACATGGTCATGGAGTTCGCCAAGAAGCACCTCGAGGCGGGCAAGTCGTACTCCTCCAGAGAGTTTCTCTACCTCCTGGGCAAGCACATCACCGAGAGAGGCTGCGACCCGGACAGCATCGTGGCGAGCGCATACCGATACAACGTGCCCATCTTCGTGCCGGCGCTGTGCGATAGCTCAATAGGCATCGCACTGATGGTCGCTAGACGGCAGGGGCACCCGGTCAACATCGACCAGATGAAGGACGTGGACGAGATCACCGAGATCGTGGAAAACACCAAAAGAACGGGCGTCATCTATGTAGGAGGCGGGGTGCCCAAGAATTTCATCCAGCAGACTGAGGTGATCATGTCCATGCTGGAGCTTCCCATCGAAGGCCATAGCTACGCCATCCAGTTCACCGCCGACGCCCCCCACTGGGGAGGACTGTCCGGCTGCACCTTTGAAGAGGCCGTGAGCTGGGGCAAGATCAACGCGGTGGCACCCAAAGTCCAGGTCTTCGTAGATGCGACCATCGCGCTGCCCATCGTATCCCACGCGCTGGCAGAAAAAACCATAGGCTCCATCGCCGGCAGAAAAGCGCCGCAGTACGACTGGTCGGGCAGCAAGCTTAAAGTGAAGTTTGAGCCGACTGGAAAAGCTCCGCTGGTAAAGACGTCCGCCGCTAAGGTGGCAGCAACGAAGAAGCCGCAGGCCAGAAAAGCCAGCGTCAGAAAGAGAGAGCGAAAAAGCAAGTGATCACTATGAGTAGACCATCACAGGATGATTACTTCATGGAAATCGCGCGGGTAGTCTCCAGGCGATCCACCTGCCTGCGCATCCACGTCGGCTCGGTCATCGTGAGGAACGGCCAGATCCTCTCCACTGGATATAACGGCGCGCCCCATGGCTTTGAGCACTGTATCGATATCGGTTGCATTAGGGAAAAGCAAAATATCGCCCATGGTACCCGACATGAGCTGTGTCGGGCGGTACATGCCGAGCAGAACGCGATCATACAGGCCGCTATCCATGGCGTCTCCATCGAGGGGGCTACCTTATATTGCACCCACCAACCCTGCATCTTGTGTACCAAGATGCTCATCAATGGGAGGATCAAGCGTGTCGTCTACCTGAATGAGTACCCAGACACATCGTCGCTGGAGTTCCTGAAGCAGGCGAACGTGGATGTCTGTCGGATGCCCGGAGGCAAAAACGAGCTGCAACCAGAGCTTCCCATTGAGCAAAACATCATGCATAAGGAGCCGGGCAACTGAATGAACTGATCGCCTATTTCTCATTCTGTCGGGGATGAACGACCTCTGGCGGTTTGATCAGCAGGTCATATAGATGTTTTCCCCATTCGACCGCATCGTCTCTGCTCATGTAGTTCACCTCTTTCATCCGGTACCCTTTCAGGAAATACCAGACACGCAGAGATAGCCGATCCATCTCTGTCATCTCCTTGAGATCGATCTTGCCGAGGAAAGCCCGAGACGCGATCAAGGTACCGCTGGCCCGATCGAGCAGCTTTTTCAGGTCCTTCTGCCCAGCAAACCGCCTTGCCCTCTCGGGAGTCATATCAAAGGGCATGCTGACGACGAACAACGCCAGCTTACGGTTCATGAGCACATCCCTGTACCTCTCGAGGAACTCGATAATCCTGAGCGACGGCATCTCATTATACAGCGGCGATCCTACGACCACCAGATCGTAGTCGAGGCCTTCAACGTCATCCACGTGCCTGATATCCGCATCGTTGATCCCTTCAGCGATCCAGTTGGCGATCTGTTCCGTAGCCCCGTACTTTGTATCATAGACGACGAGCGCTCTCTTGGCAGCCATGGACACCACCTCGTACTATAACCACTATAGGGCAGGTAAAATTATCTACTATCTCGCCGGAATTAACGGATACAGTGGACAATATCAATCGCCAGCCTCCAAAACCTTTATATCCGATATTACCACCAACCCAGGTAGCTTAAATTGCTCAGATTCATGTGGCTTTATAGACAATCGTTGTTATAGATTTCAGATACTTCTATCGACTCTGAAGACAAACGCTGTGCTATGCTAGAAGTATCTGAAATCTATAACAACGATTGTCTATAAAGCCACATGAGAATCTGAGCAATCACAACAACCGGGTAGGGAGTAAAAACTATTTATCCACATGGGCTCATCAACTACTGGCGACTGATCAAATCGGCATAACCAGTCGGTCTGAAGGTGGGACAGTGGAAGAAAGAAAGTCGAGCCATATCGGACTGTTTATCGGGACCCTGATCGTACTAATTATGATCATGGGCATATTTATGCTGGCCGAATCGGCTTTCATCGTAAGCAGTAGCGGCGTATTATCTGGATTACTGCCGGGTTTCAATCATGCTGACTCTGACAAGGTGGCCGTGATATACGTGGAGGGCGAGCTTGTCACGGATAATGTGCCTGACGGCAGTGGCTATGCTAGTTCGAACTCGATCGTCGAAGAGCTCCGCAGCGAGGAAAGGGATGATAGCATAAAGGCGATCGTGCTTAGAATTAACTCTCCCGGCGGGACCCCTGTTGCGGCCGAGGAAATTTACAGTCAGGTGAACAAGACCCGAGAGGTCAAACCTGTGGTCGTATCGATGGGGGATATGGCCACATCCGCGGCTTACTACATCTCTTCACCGAGCACGAAAATTGTGGCGAACCCGGATACGTTCACGGGCAGCATAGGTGTCATCTGGACCTTCGAGAACAAGAGCGGCCAGTATGAGCAGGAAGGCGTGGAGCACTATGTGGCAAAGTCTGGTACGTATAAGGATGTGGGCTCAGACTGGCGAGGACTCAACGACTCGGAGAAAGAGTACGTGAACTCGATCGTCAACGAGGCATATGGCCGGTTCGTCGACGCGGTGGCCGCAGGACGGCACATGGACAGGGCTAAAGTACAGCAGCTCTCGGACGGCCGGGTGTACACAGGCAAGGAAGCCATGGATCTCGGTCTGGTCGACCAGATTGGCGGTATGTACGATGCCATCGACTTGGCGGCCAGGCTGGGCGGCATCTCTGGAGATCCCAACATCGTTTTTGTCAACCAGCAGTCGATATATGATATTCTCCTCGGTAGCAAGACCAGCGGCAATACGACCGCCACAATGCAGCTTCCGGCGGCTGGTACGGCTGGTAACTACCAGCCGTATAACTCCCCTTACGGGCGTATATATACCTGATAGCTCTTTTTAGATTCGTTTCCCTATCCAACAAGAACAAGCGCAGCTATCATGATCCCCCATTTATACTCATAATCAACGGCTTGACCTATTTCAACGGCTTGATCTATTGCTCTCGCCCAGTATTTCGCAACACGAAACAAATAAAGTTTAGAAAGATGATACCGCTTGATTTTTTCTAGGCGACCATGACCCTGTGAGCCGGCCGCTGAGGGCCAGCTTGCCCAGGAGACGATCGATCTCGGGCTGAACTGGCGCTGATGGGGTGTCAGCCAGCTCAGTACCCGGGAGAGGGAGGAAATAGTGGGCGCGGATCTTACCGCCTTCCCCGATGATCGTTTGGATACATTCCAGCGTCGAAGCCTGGTCATATTTATCCTCTCCGGGCAGTCCGAAAATAAAGTCAACCACCGGTGTCAGGCCGGCGTCCTTGATCATGCACGCGGCTCCTACAACGTCAGCAGCGGTGTGGCCTCGATGGATCATCCTCAGCATCCGATCGCTGCCTGACTGTCCGCCCAAGTGGACCTCTTTATTGGCGCAGTAGGCAGTTACGATCTCCAGCATTTCGGGTGTGACAAACTCAGGCCGCACTTCAGAGGGAAACGTGCCGAAGTAGATGTTGCCGGACAGGTGTTTCAGCAGCTTCTCAACCGCTGCTGGATCGGGAGAAATGCCGTTGGAGCCGTAGGCGAACGCGTTCGGGGAGACAAGACGCTTGTCCTCATAGTATCCGTCGTACTTGCAGATCGATTCCACGCTTCTATGTCGCATTTTGTGGCCGAAGATCCGGGGGGTCTGGCAAAAAGCGCAGTTCCACGGGCATCCCCTAGAAATCTCGATCGGACCGTACAGCGGCGGCTTGAATGGAGGATACAGATCCAGATCGACGACCTCCCTCGGCCCGGTATAGTAAAATTTTCCCCCTCTACGGAAGGCGATGCCTCGGACCGTTGAGACGTCGCCGTCCCTGCTGAGGGCGGTCAGCAACTCCGGCAGGGTCTC
>DATHCY010000251.1:0-2814 GCA_035319305.1 Methanocella sp. | reverse complement strand
ACCACGTATGTTTTACGTGCTAACATGTCGGCGTTGAACGGTAACTTGGTGGCTTTGGGTCGTGGTAAAGGTGGTGATGATTACCCGTCTCGATATGCGATTTTCGATTTGGCTAACGGTACTGTAGCTAGACAACCGTCCGGTAGCAATTCGTATGCTACAATTAAGAGTTTGGGCGGCGGCGTCTATCAGTGTGACTATGTGGTGACCAATGCGAACGGCAGTCGCAGTCTCAACATCGCCTCCGCCTACGCCTATAATGGAGTTGCTACGGATGAGGTGACCCGGGCGGGTATGGGCAACCAGAGGTTCAAACTATACAACGCCGCAATATTATCAGGACCGCCGTAGGTAGCCCTCCCTATCGTCCATCCGAGCCAGTACAGGACGGGGGTTTATGGAAATAGGGCCGTAGGGTTGGAGGAAACCCGGTTTGTTTTAGCGCCGGGGTGAATCCAACCCCTCTATTCTATTACTTTCGCTATAAGCTGGAAGGTTTAAGTTTCAAGGAATATAGTAAATGTCAATGTTGCTATTTACAGGCACAGGGTATACACGGATAGGGATAGGAGCCGGGACGAAGGGACTGTCAGCACCAATGCTGCTCGGTTCGTGATAACTTTGCCCTTGAGCAGCATGATCGCTGGATCGATATCAGGATCATAGATCTCGATAAGCCGTAATCCCAGAGCCGTAATCCGAGAGAGCCGTAATCCGAGCGGTTTCCCCTGATACGACCAGCAACCATTATGATATTTCGAGTACCACTTAATGCAAAAGCCGTAATCCGGAGATCACTTTATGATTATCAGAAATGCCACCTTCTTCGAACGAGGTAATTTGCGATATGGCGATATGATCCATGGCCATTCTAACGAGGAGTTTGATGCTGCCGGGAAGCTCGTCATCCCGGCGTTTAACAACGCCCATACCCATCTGTCGATGACGCTTATGAGGGGGGCGGGCGAGGGTGAGAAGCTGCAGGATTGGCTGAATAATACCATTTTCCCTACGGAGAGGCGCCTGACTCCTGATCTGGTGTTTAGGGGCGCAATGCTCGGCTTGGCTGAGATGATCCATACGGGTAGTTCCCACTTTATTGACATGTATTACTTTGTGGAGAGTATCGCGAAGGCGGTCGAGGTCTCCGGCATCCGGGCTACGTTGGGGACGCCGATTACCGAGTTCGGTACGTCCTATTACAAGGATGCTGGCGATGCCTTGCGGCTGGCGGAGCAGCAACTGAAAAGCAAAAGTGGCAGGGACGGCCGGGTGGAGTACTGCGTGGCACCTCATTCTATTTATCTGTGCACTGAAGGGACGCTGCTGAAGGCGAAAGCGCTCTCGGGAAAATATGGCGCGAAGCTGACCATCCACATTTCAGAAACCCGTAAGGAGTGCGTGGACTGCCACAGTAAGACTGGTCTGTGGCCGGTCGAGTACCTTGACAGCATAGGGCTGCTGGACGAAAATACCGTTTTGTCTCATGCCGCCTGGTTGACCAAAATGGAGATTGGAACCCTGGCCGACCGGGAGTGTACCGTGGTGCATTGCCCCGCGTCCAACATGAAGCTCGCCTCCGGGGGGGTCATGCCAATCCCTGAGTTGATGGATGCGGGTGTCAACATCATGCTTGGTACCGACGGCGCTGCCAGTAATAATTCCCTTGATATGATGTCCGAGATGAAGTTCGCCAGCCTACTGCAAAAAATGCACCGGTGGGATGCCACAGCGGCTCCAGCGCCGGTAGTTTTCGGGATGGCCACACGGAATAGCAAAGACTTGGCGTTCGTCGATATGGACGATGTGCGTATGCTTCCTCGTCATGACATGATCGCCAACCTCGTTTACTCGGGGGGTAGGGTGACAGATCTGCTCGTGGACGACCGTTTCGTCTTGCGCGATGGAATCATCACTACGTTTGACGAAGCCACAGTCAAGGAAGAATTCATGGAGGCATCGATGGAGCTGTTGAGGTAGATGAGGGTTGCAGCGCTTTTCTCCGGCGGCAAGGACTCCAGTTACGCGCTATTTGTAGCGCAGCACTTCGGCTGGGAGATCACCGATCTGGTCACGGTCTTTTCCCAATCTCAAGAGTCCTACATGTATCATGTCCCGGCTGTGGAGCTGACTCGTCTTGCCGCTCGATCGATCGGCATACCGCTGACGGAGGTCGTGACCCCGCCGGATCCGGAGGCGGAACTGCTCCCCCTTAGGGACGCGCTGGCCGGCCTGGAAGTGGACGGCATCGTATCGGGCGCGCTGGCCTCTGAGTACCAGCGGCGTAGGCTGGATCAAATCTGTGCCGACGTTGGCATCAGGTCGTTCGCCCCTTTATGGCATAAGAACCCCCGGGAGCTGCTGGGAGACATGATTGGTCAGGGCTTTGAGATCATGATCGTCGGATGCATGGCCGAAGGCCTGGATGAGCGGTGGCTAGGTCGGGTACTGGATCACAAAGCGCTTTCGGAACTCGATCTGCTCCATAAGAAATATGGCATCCACGTCGCGGGCGAGGGCGGGGAATATGAATCCATGGTGCTGGACGGGCCCCACATGAGGCAGCGCATCCGTGTCGAGTTCGAGAAGGTGTGGCGGGTTCATTCGGGGAGGATCGAGGTTAAAGACGCGTACCTGGAATGAGTGTTGAAAACTACAAAGCGGTTGTTTCTGTGCTCGGGAAGGACTACGAACGCTGCGCTGTGCTTGCTTGAGATTTCTCAGAGTGGGCGTTTTTAGCTGTTGTTTCTGTACTCGGGAAGGACGACGAACGCTGCGCTGTGCCAGAACACAGATTGCTCAGATGATACAGAT
>DATHCY010000250.1:0-8326 GCA_035319305.1 Methanocella sp. | reverse complement strand
AAAGGATAAAACGTTCTGGCGTTACCTGCAGACGAGCGATCATTTCTATTATATGGCCTCCAAATTCGGCGCATGCGCCGACGTCCACAACTATTTCAGCCCGGACGCCTGCAGCCCCTACGGTTCGTTTAGCACCTACATGCAGGTGTTATCCGACTATGAGCTCGCTGCCTCGAAAAAAATAAAGAAGGCACCGGCTGCCCTGGAGCTCAGGACAGTGGCTCCGAATCAGGCGTTCCACTTCTTCAACGACGGAGCTTATGCGGGCTTCACCGCCTATAGCCTCGATGACCTGGCGGACCTTCTGGACCATGTTTCCGGCGATTCCATCGACTATCACATGCAGAGGGGCGATTTCTCGAAGTGGATCTCGGACGTCCTTGGCGATAAGGCGCTAGCCGCTGACGTCGGTACCTGCGCAAGCCGCATCGAACTCCAGGAAACGGTTGACCGGCGGAGGACTGAACTGTGGAACGACTTAAACTAGCCTTTTTTTGCTGGGAATCGGTGTACTCGGAAAAGATAGGGGGGCTATCCCCTGGTGCTACATTCCTGGCTGAAATCCTGGCAAAGGATAACGAGGTCCACTTCTTTACTCGGGGCGGGGAAGATAAAGTCATAAAAGGCGTCCATTACCACTATTGCCGGCCGCAGGGTAACAACATCGTCGAATACTGTGACGATATGAGCAATCGGATGCTGGACCTGTTCCGGCGGCAGGACTCGCCGTCCTTCGACGTGCTGCATTTCCACGACTGGCATGTCACCCAAGCGCTGCACGAGCTCCGGGACCGGAACACCGTCTTCACCTACCACTCGACCGAGTTCGGGCGCATAGGCGGACGGTCCGGCGAATGGTGGGAGTCCCGGGAGATCGCCGGCAAGGAATGGTACGCGGGCCTAACGGCAAAGCATGTGACCGCCGTTTCCAGCACGCTCAAGGCCGAGATCATGTGGCTTTACAACGTACCGGGCTGGAAGGTCGATGTCGTGAATAATGGTATTTTTCCCGAAATGTACAGCGCCATCATCGATGCGGGCGAGGTGAAAAAAGCCTATGGCATACACCCGCTGGCGCCTCTCGTCTTTTTTATCGGCCGGATGGAGCACCAGAAAGGCCCCGATATGCTCCTGGATGCGGTCCCGGAGGTATTGGCCAAGAACTGGGGGGCCCGATTCATCATGGCCGGTGACGGGAGCATGAAGTATCAGCTTAGCGAGAAGGCAAAGTCAATGGGCTTACCGGTTCAATTCCCCGGTTACATACCCGACTCTGAGTACGTGAGGCTGCTCAACGCGTCGGACGTCGTGGTCATACCCAGTCGGAACGAGCCATTCGGCCTGGTACTCCTGGAGGCCTGGAGCGCCCAACGCCCTGTCGTCGTCAGTGACGTCGGAGGACTGGGTGAAAACGTCGATAACTTTGAGAACGGCGTAAAAGTCTACCATGACCCGGGGTCGATCGCCTGGGGTATTAATTATATTCTAAGCGGCGGCGACGGTGTAGGTAAAATGGGCTATAATGGCTCGAAAAAAGTCGACCGGCTCTTCCGCTGGGGCGTGAGCGCCGGAAAAATGATGGACGTGTATAAAAAGGTGATGCAGTGAAGCTTGTTTATTTTGTCGATGAGTTCCCGCCCTACTTCCGGGGCGGGCTAGGAACGTACGCGATGGAGATCACGAAGGAGTATATTCGCACGGGCAACAGCGTGACGGTCTTCTCGAGGAACACGGGAAATGACCGGACGAATGACGAGTGGAACAGCGTCATGGTCCATCGGCCGGTGCTCATGGACATCACCGACATACTGCCCATCGTAAGCCCCGGGGACGTCATGCATTGGGATCAGAACGGGCAAAAATTCTTTATGGAGACCCTTTTCTATAACTTCCTCTCCGCCTCCAAGCTGGTCAATAGTCTCGTGGCTATCGATAAACAGCAGTTCGACATCGCGGTATCGCACGACTGGCTCGGCTTTCTCGCGGGCATCGCCACGAAGAGTAACCTGAACCTGCCGCTGGTCGTCCATTACCACTCGACCGAGGGGGGCCGCACAGGGAACGGCTCCGATACGATCAAGAATATCGAACGCCTTGCAGCCCAGAAGGCAGACCTGATCATAACGGTCAGCTATGCCATGCGCGACGAGCTGGTCAAGCTGGGTTATCCGGAGCAAAAGATCCGCGTCGTCTACAACGGCGTTGATGCGGATAAGTATCGGCCGGGCCTGCACTCCGACGCGGAGATATCAGCCTTCCGCGATAAGATCGGCGTGGGTGATGCGCCCATGATATTTTTCGTCGGCCGCTTGACCTGGGTAAAGGGTGCGGACACGCTCACTATGGCCATGAAGGAGATCGTGAAAGAGGTCCCGAACGCTAAGCTTGTTATCGTCGGCAAGGGCGAGCAGGAGGACATGCTACAGCAGATCGTCACCACAAATCAGCTGGAGAAAAATGTTCTTTTTAACTTCAGCTATGTGCCCGAAGAGGAGCGACTCAAATATTACGCGGCGTGCGATGTGGCCATTTTCCCGTCGAAATACGAGCCGTTCGGTATCGTGAGTCTGGAGGCCATGGCAATGGGCAAGCCGGTCGTCGTCGGAGCCGCTGGCACCAGCGGCTTCCGGGAACAGGTCATCCCATTCGGCCCGAACATCTGCGGCTTCCACATCAACCCCCATGACCCAGCGGATGTCGCAAAGTTCACCATTATTTTGCTCAAGGACCCTGAATTGCGGAAAAACATGGGCCTGAACGCCCGCGAGAGGGTGCTGGAAAGCTTCACCTGGGACATCGCCGCCAGTAATACGCTACGCGTCTATGAGGAGGCCGTCCAGCTGAATAAGAGAAAAGCCCGGGCCCTCTGCGACAAGATCTGCAAGGTGCCACCGACCGCGTGATCGCCTCTGACACGACCCTAATACCTACGATTTTCGCCCGCCGCAAAGGGTTTCTACTTATGGTCGGCGGGGACTATTGCCCCTCTTCACCGGCCGGTAATAACCGGGGCAGAGCATCATCGGCTACGCCCGGATGGGCGGCAGCCTCATTGTGAGAAGCTGGCGCCCTACCGTCGAGTTCGGTAATCGCGCCGCCGATCTGCCGCCGGCAAGGAAGAAAGACAAAGTCGAGCTCCGGGACGGCAACATAACAGACATCGGCCTGGAAGGAATCCTGTAACCAAAAAAGCCCCCGGACACCCGCCTCATGGAACTGGCCAGGATCCTCGCCGCGTGACGAAGGGCCTGTACTAAAAATCGCGGGTACTGTAAACTGCACAATATTACAGCACTGGTTTATGGTCATACTGACAACTTGGAGTAAGCGATACATATAGATAAAAAGCTAGAGATCCTCATTTGCAGGTAGCTTGCGGAAGGCTCGTTTAATAAGGGTTTGCTTAATACGGCCCTGAGATGTTGCTAGAGATCGTGGAAGAAATATTCGATATCGAGGGGGGGATCCCGCGTTATAACCATGATCTGGAGCGCGAGTATCCCGAAGATCTTGGAGCTCAAAAGAAAGATCAAGGAGGCCGACGCACTATTAATTGCAACGCCCGAGTATAATTATTCGATACTTGGCGTCCCTTAAAAATGCCATAGACCGTGCATCTCGGCCCTATGTAGAATAATCCCCTTCGACGTAAAACCCGTGGGATCATGAGCGCCTCCATCGGCATGCTGGCGGGAGCCCGGCCCAGTATCACCTGAGACAGTCGCTTATATGCTTCAATACGTTCTCCCTCAATAGACCCGAGGTCATGGTATCCTTTGCCGCTTTCTTGAGTCCGTTTGCCTATGCTAAAACCCATGAAATAATAGGATCACCGATGGGATATGAGATCATGGCAAGGTGATCATTTTAAAGGTTTTATCCCGGTTGCGTGGTGTGCCATATTTTTCCATGGGTCTCCCAGCTTATCGAGGCGCTTTTCGAGATTGCGGATTGTGTATTGTTGCGAGGATTCTATATCATCAAGCTCGTCCCATTCCAGCGGTGTCGCGACTGGGGCGCCGTTCTTTGCTCTGACTGTGTACGGTGTCACGCCGGTCTGTCCGTATGAGTTCCGCAGGTAGTCTATGAAAAGCCGACCTTTTCGGCCCTCTTTGGATAGTTCGGTCGTAAAGCTGTCCGGCACTGACCAGGCCAGCCTCTCAGCAAACTTCCGTGCCCATGCCCGTACCTCCTCGAAGTCGGCGGACCGGTCCAGCGGGACGACCACGTGGAGTCCTCGGGAGCCGGTGGTCATGATGAAAGATGGCATGCCGAGGCTTTCGAGTTTTGTCCGAATAGTCTTCGCGGCGAACCGTACCAGGCCAAAATCATCGCCATCTGGCGGGTCGAGGTCGAAGATAAGCCGATCGGGGTATTCCAACCGATCGGCACGGCTGAGCCATGTGTGGTGGGTGATGCAGTCTTGGTTGGTCAGGTATACTAGCGTGGCTGCGCTATTGCAGAGCACCTGGCTCTGTATACGGTCTTGGTCTCTGAGTTTGATCTCTACGGTCTCGATCCATCCGGGCAAATGATCTGACGCCTCTTTCTGAAAAAATCCTGGCTTATCAATGCCCTGAGGAAATCGCTGAACGGTTAGGGGACGCCCTTTCATATGCGGTACCATGACATCGGAAACGCTCTGGATATATTCGATCAGTTCTTCTTTGGTGATCCCATCATTCGGAAACAGGACTTTGTCCGGGTGGGTAATTTGTATGGACCTGTCGCCGGCCTCGATCTGCATATTCATGGTTTATTCACCCTTCTCTGACCACGCTTTCCGGATCCTTATCGTTCCTAAGCCCGGCAAAGCGAGGTTGTCTGAGTGGGTCAGAGCAGCCAGCATAGGATCGGTCCAATCCGGTTGCTTCGACTTCCTCAATAGTTTATGGTCCTTGGCCGGAACTAGCGAGAGCAGATCGTTCATGGATTTACCCTGAAAAATGTGTAGGGTCTGCGAGATGATAAAAAGCTCTGACGTTCCTATGGAGCGTTCGGAACTAAAAAGTTGTGATCGGAAGAACGATGCCATAAATGTCAAAGGGCAGCGAAATCGACATCGACCTGACCGTCGAATACGGTTTCAGCCGGGCCTTCCATGTGGGCGATGTCATGGAGGAAGCTGATTTTCAGTGCGCCGCCGGTAGTATATACTGTTGTCTCATCACGTATGTAGCCGATATGTCGCGCTACTGCGGCGGCAGCTACGGAGCCGGTGCCGCAGCTCAGTGTTTCGCCCTCGACCCCGCGCTCAAAGGTTCGTACCCGGAGGTTCGTGCCTTCCCGATGGACGAAATTTACGTTCGCTCCTTTGGGAAACGCTTTGAAGTCGTTTCTGATGGGCGGGGCGTCTTTCATAATATCGACCGCTTGCAAGTCGTCTACGAAGATGACCGCGTGGGGTACGCCGGTGTTGACTGCGGAGACCTCGTAGCCATGCATCGGCATATTGATGAAGTTGTTTAGGCCTGAGGATGGTATCTTTTTCGGATCGAAGAGTGGCTTGCCCATGGCGATTTTGACCATGGTTTTACCGTCTTCACCTACCTTCGCCTCTACGTCGAGGGTGCCCGCTTTTGTTTCTACCTTGGCTGTGCCGGGCCGCATGTGGCCGTTATCCATTGCATATTTCACAAAGCATCGGAGGCCGTTGCCGCACATCTCGGCTTCGCCGCCGTCCTCGTTGAAGATGCGCATATGCAGCGCCGTGTGGAGGGGCTTTGCCAGGAATAGCACTCCGTCCGCGCCGATACCGAACCGGCGGTGGCAGTACTTACGGGTGAAGGCTGACTTCTTTTCCTCCGGCACCGGGCACTGGAGTTCATCGATCATAATGAAGTCATTGCCGTTGCCGTGCATTTTGGTGAATTTGATCTGCGTCATAGCAACCGTCCTGGCATAAGCTGGTTCTGCAGCAGGTCGTCGATGGTCTCTCGTTTCCTGATCAGCTCGGCGTGGCCGTTGTGGACCAGGACTTCTGCGCTGCGGGGCCTGGCCAGGTACTGGGAGCTCATGCAGAAGCCGTAGGCTCCTGCATCCAGCAGTGCGACGATATCATCCTTCTGCACTGCAGGCAGTCTGCGATCGGTCGCTAGGATGTCCCCGGACTCGCAGATCGGTCCTACGATGGTGTAGGTGTCGGCCGATGCAGCGCCGGCCTTGTTAGCAATTATGGCTTCATGGTAGGAGTCATACATCGCTGGTCGGATCAGTGTGTTAAAGCCGGCGTCTGTGCCCACGAAATGCGAGGATGACTTCTTGACCGTGTTCACGCGCATCAGCAGGACGGTCGTGTCGGCGACGATGTATCGGCCGGGTTCTAGGTGCAGTTCGGGGTGGATGCCCAGCTTCGCGCATCGCTCCTTGAATACGGGCATGATCGCTTTCGCCCAAGTCTCCGGCAGTGTCGGAGGGATATCTTTGTGGTAGGGGATGCCGTAGCCGCCGCCTAGGTCGACCCACTTTAGGTCGATGAAACTGTAGATCTGTTCGACCAGGTCCATCATCTTCGCAGTCGTCTCTGCGAAGGGGCCGGGATCCATGATCGTGGAGCCGATATGGCAATGAATGCCAACAGGTGCTATGCCGGGAAGTGATTTCGCTTCTTTGTAGATGTTTATGATCTGTTCCCGGGGAATGCCAAATTTTGACTTTCCTAGGCCGGTTGCCAGTTTGGGATGGACGCTCGCATTCACGTCAGGATTGACACGGAAAGCGATCTCGATGGTTTTACCCGCAGCGCTGGCGATTTTCGATAGCGCCATGAGCTCATCATGACTGTCCACGGACACCATGGTGCCTGCCTCCACGGAGTACCGCAGTTCCGTGTCCGTCTTGGAGTTGCCGGTGAATAGGATCTTTTCCGCGGGGATTCCCGCCATGCGGGCGAGGTAAATTTCCCCGTCGGAGAACGCGTCCGCGCCGGCGCCTTCCTGTGCCAGTATACGCTGGACTACCAGGCTGTTATTGGACTTGGCAGCGAAGAAGATCGATGCCTCCGGGAACGCCGACGCAAATCGGCGGTAATTCGCTCGGAGCCGATCCTCGTTTGTCACATACAGTGGGGTGCCGAACTCTTTCGCGAGTTCGACGGTGTCGGCGCCGCCGATATGGAGGTGATTGTCCTTTACCTCCAGGTGGTCGGGAATCTCGAAGTCCTTCATAGGTTCTTCATCCTCTCTACGGCAAGTTGAATACGCTCGATGGGGCTGGTCAGCGAGAAGCGGATGTAGCCTTCGCCGTACTTGCCGAAGCCTGAGCCTGGGGTGCCGACGATGCTGGCTTTGTCCAGCAGGTACTTCGCGTACTCGATGGAGGTGTACTTCCTGGGGATGGGCGTCCAGACATAGAAGGTCGACTTTGGGGGAGTCACATTGAGGCCCATGGACTTAAGGCCGCTGCAGAGCGCGTCCCTCCTCGCTTCGTACATCCTGTTGGTTCGCTCGCTGAATTCTTTGGAGTGCTTTAGGGCGGTGATCCCCGCCATTTGGATGGCTAAAAACGCGCCGGAGTCCACGTTCATCTTGACCTTGCCTAGGCCTGCTACGATCTCCGCGTTGCCTATGGCAAAGCCAATGCGCCATCCGGTCATGTTAGAGGTTTTGCTTAACGAGTGGAGTTCGATACAACAGTCCATGGCGCCCGGTACCTCGAAGATGCTTGGCGCCTTGTAGCCATCGTAGGTGACCTCAGAATAGGCGTTATCGTGGACGACGACGATGTCGTGGTCCTTGCTGAAGTCTACTACTTCTTTGAAGAATTTTTTATCGGCCACTGCTGCTGTCGGGTTATTCGGATAGTTGATGAAGAGCATCTTTGATTTTCCGATAACTTCGGCCGGGATCTTTGACAGGTCGGGCTTGAAGCCGTTCTCCGCGAGCAGCGGCATATCATATGGCCTGCCTCCGGCAAACGATGTGCCTGTGGCATACACCGTGTACCCGGGGTTTGGGCAGAGTGTGTAATCGCCCGGATTTACGAATGCCATCGGGAGATGGGCGATGCCTTCCTTAGAGCCGATCAGCGTGATCACTTCGGTCGCTGGGTCAAGCTTGATGCCGAACCGATCCTTACACCATGTCGCTGCCGCATCGCGGAAGATGTTCGAGCCCGAGTAGGCGGGATATTGGTGCGAAGCCGGGTCGTGCGCCGCCTTGCATAGCTCCTCGATCACGTAGTCGGGGGTTGGCATGTCCGGGTCGCCGACGCCGAAGTCTATGACGTCGACGCCTTCTTTGATCTTCTGCTGCTTGGTTTTGTCCACCTCAGCGAAAAGGTAAGGTGGCAGCGAGTTAATCCTCTCTGCATATGTTACCATTATCGA
>DATHCY010000249.1:0-44206 GCA_035319305.1 Methanocella sp. | reverse complement strand
GACGCCCATGGCGATCGTATCTTCAATGAGCGACAGGTACAGCGGTAGGCTGACAGTGTCCGGTGGGTACATTTTTTCCAGTAACTGCCATGTATAGCCAAACCCGTTGATCAGGTTAATCGGGTCCACCTGGGAAACGTTAAAGGAGTATACCACAATGACGAGTAAGATGATCGCTATTCCGACATCGCGTATCCTCTTGAGGTTTCCTCTGTCCAGCTGAACAATGCTTCTCGTCGTCGCTTTTTCAGACATACTAACGCCCCCCGGTCGTGATAAGCATAGCAAAAAATGTTTTTTCTTGGCGCGTCCTACGCGATTTGTTTTCTGCCTGTACTATTTGCCGTTATTCTGGGCAGTGTCATCACTTCTTTTTCTTCATCTTCGGTTCCATATATATCGTTCATCCAGTTTGGTTGTAGGTCTTTGATGTTGCCATCGTAGCAGATAGTGCCTTCTTTCATGGCGACGACCCGGTCGAAGCTGTCCTTCACTGATTCAAGATGGTGAAGAATGGTGATGACCGTGATTCCCTTATCCTCGTTGACCTTCCGGAGGAGATCTAGTATTTTTTTGCTTGTTTTAGGGTCGAGGTTGGCGATGGGTTCGTCCGCCAGCAGGAGGTGCGGCTCCTGCATAAGGGCACGTGCTATGGCCACCCTTTGTTTTTCCCCTCCGCTGAGCCGGTCGACCCTCTGATAAGCGCGCTCCCCTAGCCCAACGAATTTGAGCAGTTCTAGCGCTTTTTCTTTCTCTTCCCGAGGGAAGATGCCGATTGAAGAGGAGAGGAGGTCGAACCCCCTGTCCTTCCTCCCCAGGGCACCAGTAAGAACGTTGTCGATGGTGGTGGACCGGTCCACCAGGTTAAACAACTGGTATATCATCCCGATCCGCTTCCGGGCCTGGCGCAGCTCCTCGCTGTTACGATAGTTAATAGGCACTCCTTTCACGCTTACTGTGCCCGCATCAGGGACAACAAACCCGTTGATCATCCTCACCAGGGTGGTCTTACCGGAGCCGCTACGACCGATCATGGCCACGTACTCCGACTCTTTCACGTTCAGGCTAACGCCCTTCAGCACCTCTCTCCCGTTAAAGCTCTTCTTAACCTTATCGACACGTAACATTACTGTTCCTCCTTCTTGCTTATGTCGTCAACTTGCTCAACGCAATCGCCAAGTCGTGGACCGGCGCATATACGCTGTCATCTGCTGCCTTGAACGAGTACGAGCCCGTGGAATTCACCAGGACGTCCGACGGGGCGTTGATGAAAGCGTTGGCGATTTTATCCTTCTCATCCTGAGGCAGATCGCTTCTGTAGGCGATGGGCGAGTTGGGGATCGGGTCGGAAACCCAGAGTTCGACGACGCTGCCATTCTTGATCTCTCCGTCTGAGAGCATCTTGTTCAGCGTGCTATCGGACATTACTCCCATATCCGACGTCCCTGCCGCAACCGCCAGTCCTACTGCTGGATGTCCACCGAGGAACGCGGTCTTCTTGAACTCTGTTGAAGGGTCAAGTCCCACGATGGACGCCGTTCCGCGGAAGACGCCGTAGCCTGAGGTAGATTCCGGATCAACATACGCGAGCGTGTACTGGCCTTGGTGTGCGTCCAGCTTGGTCTTCAGAGTCTTCAGGCCGTCCGTGCCATTTAGCGGTGTGGTAATACCCAGCGCCTGCGCGACTGCAGGGGTAGCCTGGATCGTGGAGTGATAATACAGGTCGCCATTCTTGTCCAGGCCCTGAGCGAATGCCTGCGCGCCCGCATTATCGGCGGCCACCGCGTAAGACAGCGGGCCGTAAGAGCCGACTTCTATGTGCTTGGTCTGCATCGCAGTGATGACGCTCGTGTAATCGGTCCCTACGTATAATTCCCACTTATAGCCGGTCGAGTTCTCCAGATACGCCCTTAACGGCTCGTACTTGGTCATCACAGTTTGTGTTGTGTCCGAACCGGGGATGATCCCGAACCTGATCGTTACCGGCTGGGATGCATTAGTGGTTAGCGCTGCAGATGAGCCTGTCGTCCCATTCGGCGTTGTAGACGAACCAGTTGTCCCGGGTGACGCAGCTGTACTTGCGTCCGGCGTCCCTGTTGGGTTGTTCGAGGCTGATCCTGTACAGCCGGCGATCGCCACAATCGCAATAATGGCGAATATGCCAGCGATAAGTACGATATTATTATTCATTTTAATCATGCTAACTCTCCAGTCTCAACCGGGCATAATGGTGCAGTCGTGAATGGCCGATAGCTGCCATATAGACAACTGCTGTGCCGGTATGATACCTATTCTTACCACATGGAGGGCGCTGGATATACTTAATCTCAATAAAATATGCTCAGTTACTAAGGCGTATACGGCCACTATAGCCCTATAGTGGCCTATTGTGCGGATTGCCTGTGAGACGGGCGTGAAAAGTATTTCTCATCAAATCCCCTATCATTCCTGGGTCAGTTACGATGAGGCTGTCGGAAGAGTTATCGCCTGCACGGCTCCGCAGGCCTGTAGAGTATATCTTCAACGAGGATCTGATGACGCTACTGGCCTTCCTGATCATCCCCACAGTGATCTTCCCATATGTTTTCCAGTTCTCAGACCTGATGCTCTCCTTTCTTGAGGCGACTAACATCCTCATCATCGCGACCTTCGTCGCTGAGTATCTCCTGAAACTCTACACCGCGGAATCCCGCATAAAATACCTGACGGATCCATGGCACCTGCTGGATCTTATGATCATCGTACTGGCCCTGGCCGAACTACTGCCCTTCGTCACAACCACGGGATGGCGGGCGGCGCCGGTCCTGAGGTTGCTGCGGGTGCTGCGGATCTTCACGGCCGCAGGCAGAACCGTCAAGATTCAGCGCCCTGCCCGCGCGAAAGCCCCGCAAGAGCCGGCAGTATCCTGCATGACGGTCAACATGCTGCACGAGGGCAGGGTAACCCGCTGCCTCTTCAGCAACCCGGATTGCAGGATCCCGACCGAGACCCGCGTCTGGGTGGACCTGCAGAACGTGAGGCAGCTAGACCTCGAAACCATCGGCCGGACGCTAAACATACCCCTATTCATCCTGCACAGCCGGGTAACGCAGGAGTCGTTCCCTCGCATCGACTACTTCCCCGCCTTCACCACGATCTTTATCTGGGATGCGAAACTCACCTCGGATGGCCAGAAGTTCCGGGAACTGGACATCCACCGCCACGGGATGCTCATCGTCTGCCAGCGCAAGCGGATCGTGACCATATGCACAGGCAGGAGCGACCTGTTCGACTCGATCTCCGGGGAATTCACGGGCGACGACCCGGATTTTACTGTAATGGTACTACTAGCCATCATCAGAAAGAAGATTGGAGACGGGGAAGACATCGTTCGGGCCATTGAACATCGCACCTCGCTGCTGGAGGAGCTGCCGATAGGACATACTCCCCCCTCGTTTCTGGAGGACACCTTCTTCCTCAAAAAGGAGGCGCAGCTCGTCGAGAAGAACCTATGGCATCTTCGTCAAGTCATGGATAACCTCCGGCAGAAAAAGGTGTCCCTGGACGGCATCACCGATGATCACCTGCAGATGTTCGACGTGCAGTTCGACGAGGCGGACTACCTGTACGAAACCGCAGACAACATCAACGACAGCCTGAGTTCGCTGCGAGACCTGCACATCAACACCGTTTCGTACGAGATGACCCGAGTAATGCGGATCCTGGCGGTCCTGACCTGTCTAGCACTGATACCGTCGACGATCGGCGGGTTACTGGGGGAAAACCTCGTCGACGCCCCATTCCCGCTATCCATATGGGACGTCTCCCTCGTCACCGGATCGCTCATGCTGATCGCGCTGTACTCATTCTACAAAATGGGATGGCTGCGATAAAACGACTACCGCAGCAGGCAATCGTCGTATCCACGACCCTGCCATGGGCATTTGCCACTGGATAGTTATTTCACACCAGAATACGATTCTTCCATGGTATCGTATCGATGAGGCCGCTGATTTACGGAAACGGCTCGCTCCTCGTCTGCACCGACGAGAAGGGGATTGTGAGGGATTTTTACTACCCGTATGCCGGCATGGAGAACCACGGCGGTTATATGCGGCTCGGCATATTCGACATCCCCCGGAAACGGTTCGAGTGGCTGGAGAACTGGGGGTTGCGTCAGGCCTATGTTACTGGCCATCCGAGTGGGGAGTCGATGATTGGGGAGACTATGTATTCCAACCCTGATTTCGGCGCCGCTGTTGTGGTAAGGGATATGGTACATCATGTCCGAGACCTATTTCTGCGTACTGTGAATGTTAGAAACGTGTCGGATAGCACGGCGAGCCTCAGGTTATTTTCGTCCCAGAGCTACCACATATTGGAGAACAACTTTGCTAACACGGCGGTGAGGGATGGCTCCATGATGAATCATTATAAGCGGGACCGGTTCTTCCTCCAGAGTTCGCTTCCGGTGTTTGACCAGTTCACCACTGGTATATCTGAATGGCGAGATCGACAGGGCACTTGGAAGGATGCGGAGGATGGGAAGTTGGAGAGTAACATTGTGGCCCATGGTACGGTGGACTCCAGTATAGGCTGGACGTTGCCTCCGCTAGATCCTGGGGAGGATTTTTCGGTGAGGTTCTGGGTTTGTGTGGGTAGAAACTTCTTGGAGGCGAAGGCGATCCAGGATTGGGTCAAAGCTCGCGGAACCGAACCATTGTATGAGGAGAGCGGCCGGTACTGGCAGTCCTTCTGTGTTAAGGCGCATAGCCATGGTCCCCTCGCCAAGTTTATCTCGCTGCCGCCGGAATTCCGGAATGCGTTCACTCGAAGTCTGTTGACCATTATGTGCCATATCGACAGGGGCGGCTCGATCATAGCTTCGTGTGATTCTCAGATCAAGCAACAGGGCGCCGATTACTACACGTATTGTTGGCCTCGGGATGCCGCGTGGGTTGCCATGTCGCTCGACCGGGCCGGATATCGCTACCTGTGCCGGAATACCTACAAGTTTTTTGGAAAGATCATCGACCGCCGTGGCTTCTTCCGTCATAAATATACGCCCTCGGGGGATCTTGGAAGCACTTGGCATCCATTGCCGATGATCCAGATCGACGAGACTGGACTGCCTCTGTACACTTTGTACCGACACTGGCTGGAAGACCACAATATTATGACGATCTCCTCACTCTATGAGCCATTCGTCCGTCCTGCGGCCGACTTCTTGGTCAGCTTTGTCGATCAGGCTACCGGCCTTCCTCATCCTAGCTTTGACTTGTGGGAGGAGCGCAAGGGCGTTTACACATATTCGTGCGCCTGCGTGTACGCAGGGCTGCGGAGTGCTGCAGCCATGGCGTCGTTGATCGGCGATGCTTCCGCGGGGGAGATATGGCTCCAGACTGCGGAAATGGTAAAGGATGCCACTATACACCGGATATACGATTCCAAACTGGGGCGTTTCCGGCGTGGTGTCGGGGATGATACCGTTGATGCGTCCCTATTCTCGATTTGGTATCTGGGGCTGGTTTCACCAAAAGATCACATGGCGGAAGGCACGATGAAGGCGATCGAGTCTCTTCTAATCAGGCCCGACGGTGGTGTTGCCCGGTACGATGGAGATCGCTATCAGGGATACATGAATAGCTGGCCGCTCTGCACTCTATGGCTGGCCCAATGGCATATTCGACAGGGAAATATTTCCAGGGCGCATGGGCTGATTCGTTGGGCTATCGAGCACTCCGTAACCGGTGGGCTGATGCCAGAACAAGTAGGTGCACACGGCGAGCCAGTGTCTGTGCTGCCTCTCACCTGGTCACATTCCACCTTTCTGACAGCGATCATCGAATACCTGAACGCACGAGAGGGACTATACTGGAATCCATTTTGACCAGACTTTGATCAACCTGACTGGAGATCGAGCGAAAACCCATGGGTTTAGCCGTGGGATGAAGCGAGTATCCCTTGACCCCGGCTCGAATATTATGATCATTTCAACCCCCCTATTTCTACTGGAAATGCAATTTTTTATCGATAACGAACGCAGAGATAGAGAAAACCCCGACCTGAAGGGCGGGGTTGAACCGAGTCTCCTTAGGTAGTCAGGCATTTACATGGAAACAGCTTACCTACTACCAGGTTACGACGACGCATGGCGTCACTTCGCAAGGGGCTGCGAGGTGTTGGCGGTTGTAAAACATTTGAGTGGGGGAGTGGTGCAGGTTTGGTGGCGAGGAAAATACAATTTGGGCCGGGAACCAGCTCGATCCAGAAAAACGAGAGTCTGAAGGGGAGATTAGCGCCTACCGTCAATGTGGTGAGTGCTTTTCGATGGAATAGGAAGTCGTGCCTTTCAGGGTGTGGTAGTTCATTTGTTTGGAAAGAAAAGCTTCCGGATAGGTACACTGCTCTGTCCTTCTGTATGCTGTAGTTCTGCTAATCTGAAATGTGGTCGTACCGTGCTGGCTGATTGTAATGTGCTGGGGACGTATTGGCGAGGGTACTTATTAATGTGCCTGATTTTGGTTGGTCTGTCCTCTATAGGGCGGGTAAATAGGCTGTTGGCTTGGTCGTTCGTTGGTCTTTGACGGGGGACGCAAAGCTTATTATCCTACCGCTCGATATGATTTATACTTGTTTAATATTCAAAGGGTAAAATATATGGCGGTAATGTCATGTTGAGGTATATGAGGATAATTTTACTTGTATTTTTATTTGTATCTTTCATCGCTGTAACGTTGTCTGTTCAGGTGTGTCTGGCTGAAGAACCATCTCTGGACTGGACTTATGCTACGAACACGTTTGTCTCGGCGTCGCCAGTGTATCAGGCTAACATGCTCTATCTGGGGGCTCAGGACGGGAAGGTGTACGCTATTTTCACGCTTTATGGTACTAAACAGTGGACTTTTCCCAATAATACCACCTCGTCGCCTATCAAAGAGTCGCCGATACTCAGCAACCATGTGATCTATTTCGGCGATGATAGCGGCACGATGTATGCCGTTGACAGCCTTAACCACAACGAATTGTGGCGGTATCAGGCCGACTCTGCAATCGATAGTACGCCGACTATCTATAACGGCGTCCTATTCTTTGGCACGGACAGCGGTAAAGTCTACGCGCTGACGGCCGATGAGGGCAAGGCGCAGTGGAATTTCACCGCCGGCGGCTGGATCAGTGATGGTATCGAAGCCCGGGATAATAATATCTTCTTCGGCTCCCAGGATGGTAACCTATACAGCGTTGCCATCTATACGGGCAAGCAGAACTGGAAGACGAATCTGGGTAGCCGGGTCAATGCACCGGTGATCGATGGTGACTATCTCTATGTTGGAACCCAGGATGGCTATGTGCACGCTGTTAGCATCTCCACCGGCGTTGAGCATTGGAAGTCCCAGACTGGGGGAGCGATCCACTCCAAGCCCCTGGTCCAGTTGGGGACGGTCTTTGTGGGCTCCGACGATGGCAACGTATACGCGCTGAATGAGACGACCGGTGCGCTGTTGTGGAAGTTCCCGGCCGGCGCCGCGGTCAGCGGAACCCCCGGGTTTGCCAGCGGCGTCCTGTATATCGGTTCCAGCGATGGCAACGTATACGCGGTCGATGCCAAGCTAGGCATGCTCTATTGGAAGTATAATGCCAGCGATGAGGTGGATGCAACGCCCGTTGTCGGCAACGGACACCTGTATTTCATCACCCTGCACGGAGTGGTTAATTCGCTGACCCTGCCGAAGACGCTGGTTATGTCGACCCCTAATTCAACGCCAAATACTCAAACAGTCGAAACTAATGGGACAGCTACACCAGCGGCATCCCCAACGTCCACCCCCGTCCCCCTCCCATCTACCAAACAACAGTCGCCCGACCTCCCGATCCTGGGACTATTCGCGGCCCTGCTTTCGGGCGCGGGCATTGCCCGCTACCGGCGTAGACAACGATAAAATGGACTGTCACCGACTCAGCTCTTATCTGGGTCGGCCCGCAAATATTTTTTTTTGCATCGCAGCGGAAAATCATTGCAGCAGAAAATGTCTGAGTTTACGGGTATTCAACGTTCGAACACCGTCCGTAACATCCTGGCGATATCTATTATACATTGCCAATGCACGCCGTTTATACCTTCCGTAAATATTATAAATCCACCATTATAGTCATACTCTTGGTGATTGAGTGGAGATTATAAAGGCCTCTCGGAAAGGGAAAGAGTTCTCTGATCGCCACTGCGTCAGCGAAACTCCTTCTTCGGGCGGGAGTAAAATCATCCTCAGGTTCATTAACTTCGAGCCCTGGCAGTCGATGCACATGCAACGGAATGCCAGCAGCGACACGATCCTGTACTTCGTCGACGGGAACGCCTATGCGCTCTTAAGGGACGGCGTTATGTTGGTCGGACCAAAGGAAGCTGTTTACGTGCCGAAACTCTCCTCTTACGGCATCCTAGCGGACGAGAACGACCTGACAGTTGTGGCAATTCATGGGCCTTCCCCGATAATCGAACAGATCCCCGGCGTGCAGTTTCAGTGCCCCGAATGCGGTCTAGAGGCGCCGCTTACTACGGACACAACTAATGGAGAGATCAACATGTGCCCGAGGTGCGAAACGATGGTGAAACTGACAAAGGGCCCGGAAAGATTTCTGGCCGAGAAGACCACGGAAGGGACAACTCGAGAAACAACGCAGGATTCGGGGACACTGCCAGAGTCAGGAATAGCATCATTCGAGTCAGGATCATCAAGCGAACCGACGTTTACCGATCCTCAGACATCCTCCGAGCAGCCCCACGAGCAGCCCCAGATAGATATGACCATCATTAACTTCGAGCCCTGGCAGTCGATGCCCATGCAGCGGAATGTCAGCAGCGACACGATGCTGTACATCGTGCGAGGCCAGGGGATCGCCTTCGTTGAAGACGACGAGCAGTCGGTCAAGGAGAACGAGGCGATCCATATCCCGACCGGATCAGCGTATGCCCTACTGGCAGCGGACAACCATATGATCGTCATGATGGCCCAGGGCCCAATCCCGGTCGAGATCAGCGAAGTCAAAGGCTTCGAGTACTTCTGTCCTGCCTGCGGGTTGGAAACCCCGGTGACGACGAATACATGGAACGACTGTATTACCGTGTGCCCACGATGCAACATCAAACTCCAACTGAAAAAGACCGAACAGGGTTTCCTCGCCGAGGAAACCACGGAAAAAGCGCCTACCCAAGCCGAAGCACAATAAAAATATTACCGGACCCGACCTTACCCTTCGTTTTTTAACAACTTCGCTACCTACTCAAGCCCTAGCAGCAGTTAATCCTTCCTTTTAGGTTATAGTGGTTAATCCCTTCTTTTAGAGGTTACCACTTTTAGGTTATCAATCACTTTTAGGTTGTCGGACAGATCGACCATAATCTCGTATGCGGTTCCTATATATTGGTCTTAAAAGATGCTTTCACGAATATTCGCTCTCGGACAACGGTTAGACTGAGCAGCGTGGACGTTTCGGTAAATGGGCGTTCGACCAGCTAAGACAATTCATAGAGTACAAGGCTAAGATAGCTGGTGTTCTTGTAACCTTTGTTAACCCGAAGAATACAAGTAGAGAATGCTCCGTCTGTGGTTACACGGACAAGAACAACCGCGAGACCCGGGCAGAATTTGTTTGCCTGAAATGCGGCCATACAGAACTCGCCGATTATTACAGCCAAGAACATTTTGGCAAGGGCGCTCGTCAACACGTCTATTGTGGTCTGCCCTTCTAACGAAGGGAAGTTGAATCGCAAGCCAACGACTTTAGTCGTTGGTAATTGACACGTCGTTGTAACCTGACGGCATAGGGCGGTTAAATGCTAAATACTTGACTAGCCAAGGGACTAGATTCAATGCAGCGCTAAAGAAACCGGTTTTCTCTTGCTCCGTGTTCGTTAACTATAACCACTTAACTCTAAATACCATTGATATTACACCAAGTCTTTGTATTTGCGTCCGTTTGGCTTATGCCAATGGGGGGACTTGTACCACCGGAATTTCTGGGTTGCTGCAGCACGTTGATGGCGCTGGGGTGTTACGGTATCCATCGTGTTCTCATGCCACATGGTATTATCAATTATAGGCAGAAATAGGCAGAGGTAACGTTGACACTAAGCGTCAATGGTTTGATACAACCAACCGTAGAGCCCTGAAAGCTTTAGCTGTAGGAGTATGTCATCAAGTCTCATAGCATTAGTATATTAATCATTGTTATATTAATAATTGGTATATTATAGCTAGATAGACTAGTTGATATAGGTTCATCGTAATATCATATAGCCGTCACCTATGTCTGTTAGGAAACGCCTTATCATTCTCTCTGCCATCGGTGTCATCACAATTGTTGCCATCGGTGTCATAGCAATAATGCTCCTTATCGTCGGCATAGGAGCCTATCAACTCCTGTCCCCGCCGGTATGGTCCGAGAAGCTATCGTTCAAAAATAGCACCGGCCAGTATGATGTGGTTACCAGCTATCGTAACGCCACCGACGTCAGCGGCGAAAACCTGTCAGTCTTCCTGGCTTCCGAATCCCCCGCCCTTGAGGCTGCGATCTTTAACGATACCTCTTATCGGCCGGTCGAATATGCCGTGCTGCTCCACGATGCTGCCGAGCGCGGCCAGATCAACTGTAGCGTGGTCGGCACCCAGATATCTCCGGCCGGGATCGCGGGCCACGCGGTGGTCGCCTTCCATACCACTGATGGCGGCACGGTTTTGATCGATCCCACCGCGATGAACGTGTCGGCGGCTGACTACAACGGACTGGATTTTTCCCAGGTGCAGTTCCTGAGGACAGTCTGGCACGAGACGCTGCCATCCTTGAACGCCAGCGGGGCGCATCCTGAAATTTCTGAGTATCGGGATGTACGGCCCATCTCCTATGCAGAGTTGGAGCGCTTCCTCTCGAACGATACGACCGTGAACCGCACTTACGACTCGCCGGTTTACACCTGCCTGGATTTTGCCGCCACATTGCACGATGCTGCGGAGGCGCAAGGCATCGAGAACGGCGTGGTCAGCATCTCATTCGAGGGTAAAAGCGAAGGCCACGCATTCAACGTGTTTCCCACCACTGACCATGGCCTGGTCTACATTGACAGCACAGGAGTCAACAAGTCCGTAAAGACCACCGGTTTCACGGCCACAGATAACGTGGTATACCTGGAGAAGGGCATGGAGCTGGGCGAATTTCCGGTGTCGCAAGCCAATGGCAACCTGGACTATGGATTCTATCTGGACCGGAAAGCAAAGATGGACGCCTATACGGAGCGATGGAAGGAGTACTCGACCAATATTTCGCTGTACAATGCCGAGGTAGACGACTACGATAACCAGACGGCCGACAACAACCGCTTCTACGCCGCGTACAATGCCGACTTCGATCGGTACAGCGCCGCCATCGCTGAGTATAACCGCCAGATGGACCTCCATAACCAGGCGGTCCTTCAAAATAGCCCGAACGCACCCCCCGCCCCGTCTAATCTGGCCGATCTGCAATCATGGAGCAACCGTCTGGATGACACGTACGATCAGTACTCGGCTACATGGAATAGGCTGGACGGATGGAGGCAACAGCTAAAGAGCAGAGGAGCAGATCTGCAGGCTCAGCACGACTCGCTGGTCAATGCCGAAGAGTATCGATGGATCACTTACACGCCTCCTGGCGTCGTGGAAAATATCAGCGTGTTTTGGGGCTGATATCTACACTCTGTCTGTCTCAATAGGCTTATTGCATCCCGGCTGCCCCCTCTAAAACGGGATGGGTAAACGTTTTATGTAACATGGACTAAATAACAACGATGAATTTCACGAGGAAGCACATCATCTCGACCAAGGACTTTTCCCGGGATGAGCTGGACTTCATACTGAACAGGGCAGAGAGGCTGGAGCCAAATGCCCGCAGCGGCAGCCGCCTGCTGGACGGCCGCATCGTCGCCACACTGTTCTACGAGCCTTCGACCAGAACCCGGCTTTCCTTTGATACCGCCGTCAAGCGCATGGGCGGTACTACCGTCGGCTTCGACTCCGCCTCCTCATCATCGACCGTCAAAGGCGAGACGCTGGCGGACACGATCCGCATCATCGAATCCTACGCCGATGCGATTGTGCTACGGCACTCGAAGGAGGGCGCCGCTCGCATGGCGTCGGAAATTTCGCGGGTGCCGGTGATCAACGCAGGCGACGGGGCGGGCCATCACCCTACACAGACCCTCCTCGATCTCTATACAATGCGCAAAGAGTGTAAAAAGCCCATCTCCGACCTCAACGTGGCCATCGTGGGAGATCTGAAGTACGGGAGGACCGTGCACTCGCTCGCATATGCGCTATCCCTCTACGATGCCCAACTCTCTTTCGTATCGCCTGAGGGGCTGAAAATGCCGGCGAGTATCATAAACTACATGAAGCGTAAAGGTATCGACATCGTCGAGACATCGGTCCTGGCCGACGCGCTCAGCAAGGCCGACGTGCTCTACATGACCCGTATCCAGAAAGAGCGGTTTCCGGACCCGGCCGAATACCAGAAGGTGGCAGGAAGCTACAGTATCACTATGAAGGGGCTGGAGGGGGTCAAAGACGATCTGATTATTATGCACCCGCTTCCCAGGGTGGACGAAATTGCGCCAGAGGTGGACGCGTCGAAGCACGCCCGGTACTTCCAGCAGTCGTTCTACGGGGTGCCGGTGCGTATGGCGGTTCTCTCGCTACTGATGGGGGTGGAGGTATGACGGAGAAAAGGGAATTGAGGGTCAAGCCGATCGTCAACGGTACAGTGATCGACCATATTTCAGGAGGGCAGGCCCTCAACGTGCTGAAAATCCTCGGGATCAGTTCTCGCTCAAAGTACGTGGTGAGCGTGCTCATGAATGTGCCCAGCGGGGAGATGAAAGGGAAGGATGTGGTCAAGATCGAGAACCGAGAACTGGACCCGGAGGAACTGGACAGCATCGCCCTTATCGCCCCGAAGGCGACCATCAATATCATCCGCAACTACGAGGTTGTGGGCAAGCACCGGGTGGTCCTGCCTAAAGAGGTGTCCGGTATCGTGCGGTGTGGCAATCCGAACTGCATCTCCAATACTAACGAGCCGGTAGCCTCCCGGTTCATGGTGGAGCCCGCCGGCGAAGAGGTGCAGTTGCGCTGCTCATACTGCGAGTTTGTAATCGACCAAGACATCGCGGATCACCTGCTTTGATCGATAGGAGGGTTACAATGGACAGGGAAGAGATCGTCAGAAAGCTCATCAACAGTGAGCTGAAATTCTATCAGGTGGAAGAAGTCGCATCATGCAGGAGGGAAGCGGTCGAAGCCCGCAGGGCCGCGATCGAAGCCCTCGCTGGAGTCCGACTCGACAACGTCGGCATTTATACATATGATGCCGATACGGTCACAAAGAAGAACATCGAGAATGCCATCGGAGCGGTTCAGGTGCCCGTAGGCATCGCGGGCCCGCTTAAAGTCAATGGCGAATACGCCAGAGGCGACTTCTATATACCGCTGGCTACGACCGAAGGGGCGCTGATCGCTAGCGTCAACCGGGGCTGCTCGGTGTGTTCCAACAGCGGCGGGGTCAACACCATGATCTTCCAGGACGAGATGACCCGCGCCCCTGTAATGACCATCTCCAGTCTTGGGCAGGCGAAGGAGATCATTGAAACTCTAAAGAAGCCTGAGTTTATGGTCGAGCTTCAGTCCATTGTCGCCACCACAACAAAGCACGGCAGCCTGATCCGGGTCGACCCGTACGTGGTTGGCAAGAATATCTTCCTGCGCTTCGCCTATGACACTAAGGACGCAATGGGCATGAATATGGTCACCATCGCCAGCGAGGCGATCATGCAGCATCTCGAGAAGAAATTCGGTACCAGACACGTGACCGTATCGAGCAATATGTGCACCGACAAAAAGCCCGCCGCCATCAACGTCACTGAGGGCAGAGGCAGGACCGTGGTCGCCGAGATCACCATCCCTGGAGACATCGTCGCCTCCAGGCTTAAGGCTACGCCGGAACGAATGTGCGACGTACACTACAGGAAAAATTTCCTGGGCTCCGCCCGGGCCGTATCGTTCGGCTTCAACTCCCACGTGGCCAACGTGGTCGCCGCCATGTTCATCGCATGCGGCCAAGACCCGGCCCACGTAGTCGAGGGTAGCAACGCGATCACCTCAGCGGAGCTGACGGAGAACGGCGACCTGCAGTTCTCGGTGTCAATGCCGTCTCTCCCGTTGGGCACCATCGGCGGAGGAACCGGTATCTGCACCCAGGCAGAGTGTCTATCCATATTGGGCGTCAGAGGCGGGGGCGATCCTCCCGGAGCGAACGCCCGAAAACTGGCAGAGATCGTCGCGTCGGCATCACTGGCAGGCGAGCTGTCGCTGCTAGGCGCGCTGGCTTCCCAGGATCTAGCCCGGGCCCACGCTAAATATGGACGTTAGCAAAAAAAAAATTGAAAATATTTCTATTTTTACGTGATCTGCGCCGCGGGCTTTTTATTGAGGTATTTGTATACGGCCATAAACCCTGCCATCAGCAGCGGCACTAGGAACTGCTTAGTGTCACCATCAGAGAAGCCTTTAGCGATCCCCGTTTTGCCAATGATATCCATGACCGTGGAGACGCCAGGCTCCTTTCCCCCGGCCATCGCCGCGCCCATATTATTTTGCGTGAATGTCTTGGCAAGGAAGCTGACGAAATCCGGCTTATCCTTAAACGTGCCTTTGCTCAGGAGCATGCCCATGCCAGTCGCGGCGGCGCCCGACAACGGCAGATCAACATTCTTAGCAATGTCAGCAATCTGCGGTTCCTTGTACGCAGCGGTCGATTCTCTGACATCTCGCATCGTCTCTTCAGGGGTCTTCGCAGTCTCCTTAGCCCTGGATTTGATCTGCTCGTAGCGAGCGGGGGTCTCCTCATGTTTCTTTCCCCGGTGCGTTAACAAGTATAACGCCAGCGCTCCCGCGATGACGGCCCCGATCAGACCCAGCCATCCCCAGGGGATCCCTACAGACCTGGAAACCTGCTGCTGCTGTTGTTGTGGTACCGCCGCCTGAGGTGCTGCCATCCCAGGCATCGCAAATCCCGGCGGAGCAGTGACCCTATCTACCTGGTATATGATGCCATTACTGCTATCAGTGCCCTGGCTCATCACCTTCGCTCCTCCGACCATTATATCCCCGCCCTGCTTGCTAACCGGCAGTGTTTTACCGGTTATTGTCTTTAGCTCGGTCATTTTTCCGAGTTCGGAGTACGTCACTTTTCCAGGCACAACATGGTATCCAAGCAGATCGCTCAGCATGGTCTTATCGCCTAGCAAAGCTGTGATAGAATCCTTCGGCACCGAGCTGAACGCGCCATTATTCGGAGCAAACAGCGTATATGGCGTCGATCCGCTCAACAACCGGTCCATGCCGGTTGACTTTGCCATGGCGGTCATCGTAGATAGATCCTGGTTGCCCACTAGATTTTCCATCATTGTCTTCTGGCCCGAAGTTTGCGCTAGGACCGGGACAGCCAGTCCCACGATTAATGACAGAAACAACACCAGCGCCACCAACATTCTTTTATCATCCATTCTCATTCACCCTATACGACAAAAACCTCGAACGCATATTATTTTATAATTCAACATAAGACGGAAAAACCCGGGAAACGCCAATTTTAACATTAAGATCAAAGCAGGTGCAATACCAAGCTTATATTACCGGCCGATTGTAGAAAAACAATGAGCTCCGGGGCTATTCTCGGCTAAAAAATAGTTTCTATTGATTAAAAATAATTTCCGGTCGATCATTGGCAGCGATCAATGTTTCACGATCTTGGGGCCGTGGGGTGAAGGAGGCCAGTGGCTTTAGCCATTGGGGGGATTTACCCCTCGAATTCCTTATTCAGTAAACTATTTATGAACTGAACGGTTGATTCAATAAGTATGCTGCTAACGCTCAAAGCTAAACTATCTCCGGACCGAGAGCAGAAGGAGAAGTTAGTGGCCACTATGGAACGCTTCAACGAAGCCTGTAACAAAATATCCAGACTGGCATTCGAGCAAAAGTGTTACAACAAAATAGTCTTACAGCAACAATGTTATTATGAAATTAGGGACGAATTCAAACTTCCTGCTCAATTGGCTATCAGAGCAATCGCGAAGGCGGTCGAATCATCAAAGCCGAAAAGAAAACCCTGCATGAGTTTGACAAACACGGGGCTATCGTCTACGACCAGCGCATTCTATCATACAAAGGACTGGACAAAGACAGTATAACGACCATCTCTGGCAGAGTTGTCGTGCTGATGGTCTACGGTAGCTATGCAAAGCTCGATGCAAAGCGGATTAAGGGTCAGGCCGACCTCATCTATGTGAAATGCGAACTGTACCTCTGTATCGTGGTGGACGTGCCCGAAGAAGCCCCGATAACTCCAGAGGGACATCTGGGTGTTGACCTCGGCATCGTGAACATCGCCACGACCAGCGATGGCATAATCTACTCCGGTGATAAGTGCAACGAAGTTAGAGGACGCTTCTCTAACCTCAAAGCACGCTTACAGAGTGCCGATACAAAATCAGCTAAACGCCATCTCAAGCAAATATCGGGTCATGAAAGGCGTTTCAAGACCAATACCAATCATACCATAGCAAAACAAATCGTTCAAGCAGCAAAAGACACGAACAGAGCGATAGCAATGGAAGAACTGACCTATATCTGCTCTCGGACAACGGTTAGACACAAGCAGCGTGGACGTTTCGGTAAATGGGCGTTCGACCAACTTAGACAGTTCATTGAATACAAGGCTAAGATAGCCGGTGTCCTGGTAACTTTTGTCAATCCAAAGAACACCAGCAGAGAATGCTCAGTCTGTGGCTACACAGATAAGAATAACCGCAAGACTCAGGCAGAGTTCGTCTGTCTGAACTGCGGCCGTACCGAACTCGCCGATTATTGCATTCAAGAATATCTTGGCAAGGGCGCTTGTCAATGTGCCTATTGCGGTCTGCCCGGAAGGGAAGTTGAATCGCAAGCCAACGACTAAAGTCGTTGGTAATTGACCCGTACAGGATACGTTCCTATATCAGCGCCTGCCGGGTTATCACGGCAGGGTTATAGGCCGAGAAACTCCAGGAAACTACGGCAGGAAAGATGGTTCTCACCCATCTCAAGGTGGCGATCGTATAAGTATTCAGCCGACATAATTGATATGGATGAAGAGGGGCGCGTTTGTCCGGAAGGCGGACGTGATCAGCCGTCAGTTTGCCGATAGCGTGCCGGCCGTGCTGACTTTCGCCGACCCTGAGGATTTGCACCGAATGCGGGTAGCGGGACGATCCCTGCTCGCCTGTATAAGCCTAGTTCCTAAATCAAGGAGAGCCCGGCATAGATGGGGGGAGCTTCAGCAGGCTGTTCATCAACGGATGCAGTTGCTGGGTAGGCTGCGGGATCTGGATGTTCTCATCGAGGAACTCTCCCGCAGGGAAGAGGTGGCCAGAGCGGACGAGTTCGGGCTCATCAGGGCATGGGGAGCAGATCTGGTCATGGAGCGATATACGGTCAGGATGGAGGCATCTAGCTCTCTGCCCAGGCTGGAAACCCCGGCGTTCAGGCACCTAATCGACCGCTGGCTGCGAAACCTCAGCCATACGAAGCGTTCCAATCGGGAAAGGCGCATCAGAAAGCTGCGGAAAAATTTTCAGGAGGCAATAACGGCGCTCGACGATCTCGATACCACGCTGTCACCGGACGACGAGAACTTGCTGGATCGTCTCCATAAAGCCCGCATTAGGGCCAAAAAGCTGAGATACGCGCTGGACATAACCGGGGAAGGCGATGAAAACCTGGGGGAGATCGATCGGATCAAAGCCCTCCAGGAAAGGCTTGGCAAGGTGCAGGACCGCCGTATATGGCTTTCCAGGCTCATGCCTTACCGGGCGTCATACCCAGAGGCGGTCGAACACCTGTCTGAGACGTTGCGTACCGAGATCATCGCCCTACTCGCCGATAAAGAAAGCTGAACTGTCGATTCTAATATCGACGATGGGGCAGTCTAAAACCCAAAAGTGACCAATCTTTTTAGAATTTTTTTTAGGTTCTGCAAGGGCATACATAGTGAACATCTCCAGCTCAACCCCTTAATTTCCTATGGAAAACGTGGTTATGGGACGGCGGAAGACGGCCTTTAAAATTTCCTGGCAATAGTGATAAAACCCGTATGCCCTACCCTGGTCGAAGGTCGTGTACCCCGCTTGCTGTACTCTATCTCCTGCTCGGTGATGATGATCGTCATGATATCCTGAAAGCCGGCGGTCTCCACCGCGGTCCTGACTTCGGAGGCCTGCTCGAAGAATGGAGAATACACAGCCAGGAATCCTCCCCTTCGGAGCAGCCTCACAGCACCCGGGACAGTCTTGGCAGCATCCTGCAAATCCAGGGTGATTACATCGAACGGCCCCTCAAGGCGCTCAATCTCTTGCAAGATGTCTGCATGCCTCACCTCCACGTTGTGCAGGCCGGCACGCTCCATGTTTTTCCTGGCGCTGACGGCAAACTGCTCGTTGGTTTCACAGGTGATCACCTTCGCAGCGATGGTACCCAGGTACGCGGCGAGCACCCCCGAGCCAGTCCCGGCGTCCAGCACCACGTCTGAAGGGCATAGTCCGGTGTAAGCGATGATAACGCCCACGTCCTTGGGCATGACCGGGGCGCCAGTACGCTTCATATGGCGGAACAGATCCGGCGCCCGGGGCTTAATGATCAGGAACTCCTTGCCCAGATGGGACCTAACCGAATCACCCCACCATTTGCCAGTCAGGGATTTCAGGTCAACGATACCCAGGTCCGTATGCATGGGCTTATCGTCGCCGGCCAGTGCAACATACTCACGGCCTTCAGCCCTTAACAGAACCTGAGTTCCCTTCTCGATCACTACCAACTATGAGGCCCCCGAGCAGCCCGGACGCAGCCATCGTATGTCTCCACTTGCTGCAACGCGCCCCTATGAGCCCCCGCTCAGCTTCATGATGGCCTCAGCGAGGTCGCCCCCAGCATCTGTCAGGGCCTGTCTGGCCACTTCCCGACTAACTTTAGCCTGGGATGCAACCAGCGTGACGTCTTCCTCGGGTATCCCTAAAGGCTTTTTCGTCTCTGCCGCCGGTTTCTCTGACGAGGCCTCCTGTTGTGCGATGCTCAACTGCCTCTCCTCAGGGGTGCCGGTGATCTGGTACGATTTCATACCCTTGGCGTCCATGACCGTAACCTGTGCGTCATTAAAGATGATCTCCTTCTCGCCTGTCCGTATGATCACTTGCTTCACGTCCTCGATATCGTACATATCGATGCCGAGGGACTTCATCTGCTTCTGCAGCTGTTTGGGATTGATGCCTCTGCCGCCCATGCCAGGAAACATAAAATAATCACCTGCGATGATTATTGGCGGCATGCAATAAATATCATTTGTTTGTTCGATGAGTAAGTAAGCGAGCCGCTGAAAGATCGCACTGAAAGATCGCAGTTAATCACTTGACGCGTTCCTGGATTATTTACAGCGATGGTTTTTCACCACGCAGGCCGATACTGACCTATGCATCTTAAGGGTCGCTCCCGAGGAGTTGAAAGCTGGGATTTTAGCCGGGAGACCTCATGTTTTAACTGTGGGAAGGAGGCCGTACAGCAGATCGAGATAAGGCCGGACGAGGTAGCCATCACCTGTATGAACTGCGGCGCGCGCCGCTGCTTTCGTTTGAACGGGGTTTCGATGATGGAACCGTCAAAAGGGGGGGACAGCCGGTCATAGGGGACATCTTTATTTCCATTCAGCGACTAATTGACAGGGTGAAATATGTGTGTGTGATAACGCTTGAAGCTGAGACCCGCTGATCTCACCGGCCCCGTCGGAATGGGGCTTTTTCTAGTTGCCGTTCAGATCATTGCCATTGTACTCGTGGCCCCGCTGAATTCGTCCGGCCTTAAGGCATTCTCGGATCCACAGAACCTGCTGAACCCCATCATCTACATTGTGATCATTATACTGTTCACCGCCATTATGTTGCTCATCATCAAGTACAACATGCGGTGGGTGATCCAGCTCTTTATGGGATTCGCTGTACTCTCTGCCATGGTATATGCATTGCTCGGCGTGAGCTTGCTGATATTCCCCGATGTGCCGGACTGGATCCGACTGGCTGCAGCGCTGATACTATCCCTCTTATCCACCATCCTGATGATCGTGTACCCCGAGTGGTATCTCGTCGACATTGTGGGGATCCTCACCGCGGCGGGGGCCAGCGCATTGTTCGGGATCTCTCTATCAATTCTACCCACGATTCTGCTGCTGGTGCTGCTTGCGGTGTACGACTTCATCGCCGTGTACAAGACAAAGCATATGATCCAACTGGCTGAAGGTGTCATGGACCTGAAGCTTCCCATCCTCTTCGTCTTGCCCCGGAAGCTCAGCTACTCGTATGCCCGAAGCAAAATACAAAAGCTCGAGCCTGGCCAGGAACGGGAAGCATACTTCATGGGACTCGGTGACGCCGTCATGCCCACCGTGCTAACCGTCTCCGCCCAGGCGTTCCTCGCGGCACCAGTTATCGCTGGCTTTATCAATGTGCCAGCTCTCTGCACATCCATAGGCACGCTAGTCAGCTATGTTTTGTTGATGTACTTCGTGCTGAAGGGAAAACCCCAGGCAGGCCTGCCATTCCTGTGCACCGGCGCTATCGTCGGATTCCTGATTGGCTGTGCAGCTGTGGGGATCAACCCCTTCTTCTGAAATCCATTAAGCATGAGTTTGCCGCGTGGACGCGGCATACCCGTCACGAAACATCAACCGCTGAGGCGATCCTCTCTACGGTCCCCTCTATATCGCCCATCTTCACCTCTATGGCGCTCCGAGGGCATTTCACCGCGCACCGTCCGCACCCGCGGCAATCAGGGCTGATCCGCGCCTTGCCGCCGTCGACAGTAATCGCGTTAACGAAACAGGATTTAGTGCAGGCGCCACAGCCCGTGCACTTATCAATATCCACGGTCATCTCGAGGCCTGGCATCTTCGTTACATCTGTGCTGATCACTGGCGATAACCCCGGGAGAATTTTCCACAGGCAGCAACAGGGACAGCAGTTACATACAGTGAGGAGCTTCCGGTGTGGTCGGGCGTTCAGCCAGATCGAATCCACCCTGTTATGGCCGATCATGTGCACCAGGCCCGCTTCACGGCATTTTTTTAGATGGGCGATCGCCTCTTCCTTCGTCACAGGCCGCCCTAGCTCAGGGTCAATGTGTTTCGAGGCCTCGCCTAAAAACAGACAGCCGAACTCTTGAGGGTAGTCTTTACAGCCCGACGCTTTCCGGCATATGCACCAGTTCATGAGGACTATGTGGGAGGATCGGTCGACGAACCTCTCGATCACTTCGGATGGGATAAACATTTGCGATCCTGGGCTAATAGTACGGCTCACCTCTACCGCCCGGTTCTGGGGCAGATAGACGATCGCATCGCCGCCGAATAATGTGCGCTTGAAGAACGCTCCCATCAGCGGAAGCCTGGTGAAGCGGGCGAATAGGAATCGTAGCCTGAAAGTCCTGAGGATCATGTGGGTAAACCATCTCGGCGTTGTCATGGGATCGATCAAGCGCAGCTTTTTCTCGTTCCTGGTATAAAACGATTAGCTGATCCTCCTGCCCATAAAAAAGGCCGCAATCCCGCCGATCGCCGCTCCGCTGATAAACATGGCAACCCAGCCGACATAGCCAAACTGTACCTCACCGAAAGCGGCAGGGACAGGCGTCGCCTTCATCTGCTCTGGCGCGACGTGTATCAACTCCGTCGGCTCCGGAGTTGATGTCGGGGTAGGCGTCGGCTTCACCAAGCTCGCGAATACCAGAGTAAAGGTACCATCTTCTGATTCCGGAGAAGCGGTGAATGTGGCAGAGCCGTTGTTAAGCTTAATCTGAGCCGGTACAATCTGGTATCCGATCTGATCATAGCGTACCATATAGTACTGCGAGCCGTTTCCCGGTAAAACCGATACGGGAAGAGTCCAAGTCATGGTGACGGTGCCTGATTTAAGCCCCCATCCAAACTTGCCCGACCTTGTCACCTTGGCCGAGTATAGGTATAAGGCATCAGTCAGCCCTACCGGAAGCGAGGACGAATTATTGTAGCCGAGTTCAAAATCCATCACCGCGTCTACCGGCTTGCTGCCGAGCTCCGACCTGATCGACAGCGAATATGTCCGGTTGTCCACCGTGGCATTGCCGGCCGCAGCAAGTAGTACCTTAGAATAATCCTCCACGTCCAGGCTGCCAACGACACTACCATCGCTGGACTTCAGAGGCTCGGTATATGGCTGGAACGCCTGCGGCACATAAGAGCCGCCTCCTCCGCCTCCTCCGCCTCCTCCGCCTCCGGATGGAATTGGGGTAGCATCTGGGTCGTCTGGGACGGCTGGAGGGGCGTCACTATCAGCCAGTACTATGCTCGAAAAGAGTGCGATCACTATTAATGTGGTCAATATCATTGTAAGCGTAGTTTTGATCATATAATCACTTCATAGACATTTCACCCAATAGCCGTAGCCTGGTTTTACTGTTGATAGTGTGTTGATCGTGCGGCTGGGCTTGTAGAAGTTCCACTGCCCGTTTTCATATCCCCATGTGATATAATAGCCGCCGTATAGCTCAGCAGGGGTACTGATTGTAATGCTGGAAGGGCCTATCAGATTCCAGCCCTTGCCAATGGGTATAGCTTGGTTTTCGGGGATCGTTCCGGTAAATGTCAGGATCGTATTATTGTATACGTAGATCCAGAAACCCGTACCGTAGGTGAGGTTTGAGATATAGTTCACTGTCCTGGTGGGCTTGTAAAATCGCCATGGTGACTGTGGATTATTGTTGTCGTATACCCAGATGATCTTTGTATCAGCCATCACTTCAGGTGGAATAACGCTCGTGATACTATCATTCTCTGGGACTATTGGGACCGATAGGAGATTCCATCCGGCCGTCAGGCTTGTCGTGTATGAAATGGGTGTGCTTCTGATGTTTACCATCGTCGAGCTGTTCTGTCCGATCGAAGCCTCATCCGATCCTATCAGTGATAGGATCAGCGTTTTATCCCTTCCAGTATAGTTCAAAATGGATAGGTCAAACGTCGTCTCCCTGGCACCCGGGGCGAAGTATACAGTGCTCGCCGGAATCATGTAGTCGACTCCTGCGGTGGCATTGCCGCCCAAGACACCGATCTCCGTGTCCAGCGGCATGTCTATGCATCCGTCCCTCTCCACGGCGATCGTAAGGGTGGTATCGCTCCGGTTGATCGAATATTCAGCCTGTGTGAACTGGAGCGATGGAGACTGATAAACGGGGCCCAGCGCGATACCTGTCGTGTTATTGCCCGCCAAGAAGGTGCCTGCGTTGATACCTTCCGGCAGTAGATACGATGCGATCTCGCTAGTGCCGGCTTTCGCTGCATATAGCATCCGACCATCGGCAGAGAGTCCCAGCGGCCCGTAGTCGGCCGTCGAAATGTTTCCAGTAACAGTGCCGGCATTGAGATCAATCACGTCTATGCCGGCGCCTTCAGGATACGAGACATAGGCGAAGCTGCTGTCTTTATCGACCACGATCGAGCCCGGATGCCCTGTCAGATTGATCATTCCGACAACCTGATCTCCGTTGATGATGGATACGTTTTGGCTATCATGGTTCGCCACGTACGCCGTTCCATCAGGCGCTATCGCTATAGCCTCCGGCATGTCGCCGACCGTTACCATCGCGCTGACTGAGCCGTCATGCACATCGATCATTGTCACGGTCCCGTCCGCTTTGTTCGCGGCGTAAACGGTCGACCCGTCCGGGCTGAACGCTACAGCCTCCGTGCCCTGGCCCGCAGTGATGGTGTGAGAGACGGTACCATTGTGCAGATCGACCAGTGACACCGTGGAATCGCCGCTGTTGGCTACCGCCGCAATGCTGCCGTCGGGGCTCACCGCTACGCCATGGGGATGGCTTCCTATAGGGATTGAGCGTATCAGTGCCAGGTTTCTCGTGTCGATTACCTGCAGCCGGCCGGTCGAATTATCCGTGACGTATACGTATGCACCTCCGGGGCTAATCGCCGCGCTGTGGGCGCCATCGCCTACGTCGAGCGTTGCGATGACCGTGTCATTAGACATATCTATCACGCTCAGCGAGCCGTCGATTTCGCTGGTAGAGAAGCCGAGCAGTGGTGGGATCGAAGTTGTATATGCCTTCAAAGTGACGTCAGCGTCATCTGAGATCCCTTGCGTATACGAGTCGCTCCAGTCCACGCCATTATAGCTGTAAAAGCTCTCCGACTCGTTAGCGGTGGCCCCGGAGTCGTAACCCCACAACCTGCTTTCGATCGGTATCGGAAAGTTATATCCAGGTGTGCGCAGCCGGACCTCGATCCGGAACGGCTGGCCGGTCGTCAGCGGGATCCCGGTCTGGAGTTGGATCGTATGGTAGCCCGGAACATGGATAGTTCCGGTTGACGTCTCCACCGGCGAGCCGCTCCTGTAAACGAATATAGTATATTCCGAATCGATCGCGGCCGTGTAAAAGCCCGCGGCTTCGAGCACTTGGTTGCCCGATGCCGTGTAGTTTGTGGCGAACCACCCGGTGTCGGACCCGACGAAGCCCCAGCTCTCGGTCCACCCGTACCAGTCGTACTGGTAGATGTGGTCGTAGTTGTCGACAGGTTCGGCGGTGAAGACCGCGTTATCGGATCCGATGAGGGTATCCGCGTAGGATATGTAGAAGTAGCCGCCGTCGCCCCAGGAGGAGCCCCAGCTGTTCTTCACGATGAACGCCCCGTCGACATACGGTGTCGTGGCGAAATTATCCCGGCTGTAATTATCGTCCCAGCCTACGATGGCGATGGCGTGGTTTGCCATGGAAATGTTATTAGCGGTTGGCGGGCCATCGTAGTAGTAGCTGTTGCCGTTATAGTACGCCTGGTCGGTGTGGTAGGTCGAGTAGACCGCGCCGTAGGTCATAAGCGCCGACTTGATGTTATCGTTATCCGTAGCGCTCCCTCGTGGCGGTAGTAACAGCACGTTCTGCACGTGCTTCACCGGTGGAAATGTTGGAGATAATGTGGAGTGTGGATCGTACGGGTCGGTCGCCTCGTCTACTGGGCCGCTCCACCGGGTCATGTATGCGGCCGCCATGTAATTGTTGCCGCCGTCGTTAGCTCCCCAGTCGAAGTCGTGGGTGTTCTTGAGGTTATTTTCGGAGAAGTCTCGAGTTTCCGAAGGAAGCAGGTATGATTCCAGCGAGGCGATAGAGGCAAATGCCCAGCAGCTGCCTGAGCTGCCTTGATCCCGAATGTCGGTGACCTTTCCTTGCTGCCGTAGGTCGTATGATGTCGGATAGTCTGTCTTGACAGGCTCTTTTGTCAAACTTGCGGGTCCGTATGATGGGTCGCCGTTATCCGGCGTGTTTATTCCGTCCAGTTGCGCCCCGGTTAGGTGCGTCAGGTTTACCGGGTGCGGAAGCAGCCCGAGGTGGCGAGAAGATCCGTTCTCTGCGGTGATCTGTGCTGTTTGTGCCGCATTTGTCCGCAATCCCGTCTGGTGGTTGCCTTCGGCGAACTCTGCATTGATCGGGCCTCGGGACGCCTGAGCATCATCGGCGGCCCGTACTGTAGTCATGGTGGGCAAAAATATGGTGGTGATAATCATCATTAGTGTGACTAGGACTGCGGAAAATCTGACCATTATGCGGCGTGGCCGGTGATATCCCCCGCCCGGAGTACCGGGACTGGCTTTGCCATCTGGGCGTTCATCTGGACTTGTTTTTGTTTTGGGCGCGTAAAACATAACCACCACAATTAACATCAGGTTTTGTCCCGGGGCCTGTATGAACACCTTTCAGGCAGATGGGATTTTTATTTGGTTAATTAGTGTTGGCTGCCGGTTGCCCAAATAGTTTTTGTGATGTAAAGGGTAATTACTGAAAAACAGTTATGCTATTGAAAAGTTCCCGGGTACCGGTGCATTGCCCGGGCTCACATCGTTGGCAGGGCTAATTTTTCTGTCTGTGTTGCTGTTGGTCCCCAACTTTTTTCTTCTTTCTGGAGGGCGGAAGTTGCGATACATTCTCCCCGGGCTTCTCTGGCTCCGCGTGTATGGGAGGCATGTGGCTCTTCAGCATTTGCACCAGTTGGTCCCGGACTTCATTCACCCCATCTCCATTGAGCGTCGACATTTGCATATCCGCATTTGCCTTTGAGTGTTCAACGTCGATCTTGTTTGCCGCTGTCAGGACCGGCATCCGAACGATGTTCTGCACTTCTTCCAACAGCCGGTACTGTTCATTCAGGGTGAAGCCGCAGGTCTCGCTTGGGTCGAGGATGAACAGCAGGACGTTGCCCACATGCCGCAGTGCTGCTATAGCTTGTAGCTCGATATCATTCCGCTTCTCCAGCGGTCGATCTAGTAGGCCTGGGGTATCGATCACCTGGTATAAGTTGCGGTTTTTGACGAAGTGGCCGATGATAATTCCCTTGGTGGTAAATGGGTACTGTGCGATCTCCGGTCTGGCGCTGGTGATTGCGGCCACGAAGCTGGATTTGCCCACGTTCGGGTATCCTGCTACTACGATCGTGGGCACCTCTTTAATGTCCGGCAGGCCTCTCAGCCTGTTCCTCGCATCGTTGATAAAGCGCAGGTCCGCATCTACGTCGTAGACGATTGAAGCCATGCGGGCGAAGGCCTGTTTCCGCTGGAGAACCGGGTCCTGGCTTTTCCTGATCATGCCCACGTACTTTCGGGAGATCTCCCTCGTCTTATCCGCCGCCCAGTTCATCGAGGAGAGCCTCTTTTTCAGCTCATCAACGCCCACGATGACGTCCGCCAGTTCCCGGTAGAACGGGCCGATCTTGTCGAGGTTTGGCCAGTCCTTGACTGCGTTGCGAAGGTTGTCCCCGAGGATATTGCCCGCGGTGATGACCATCGACTCCTCTATTTCCTTTCTATCCGTATATTCGCCGCCGATCTTGCCGCGGCCTGCTCGAACGGCCCTGGAAAAGGCCTTGTCCACCAGCTCGTCAGCGGTGAGGACGGTGCCAATCTTTTCAAAGATCATAACGTCACCAAACTTCAAGGTCGAAGTATATATATTTGAGCAGGCCTTTTCTGGCCAATATAATAATATAGCTGTCTGATTATTAATATGATCGGAATAGTACGTGTCCGCCGCCTCAGTCCGGATTGGAGGGGCCAGGATAAGTATAGCGGACGTCTGAAGATGAAATAGGCCTCTGATGGGGCCCTATACCATCGAAACCGAGGGGATACGATTATGGATGACAGGGATATCAGCATGGGCAGCGGGTGGAAGATGACCATTCGCATGGACGTGGATAAATATGGTAAGCAGTTCATTGAGATCGCCAAAGTGCGAAAGGAAATGAAAATTGGCCGCTTCAAACTCAACCCCCGGTATGCCCGTAAACTGGGTGAAGAGTTGATTAAGATCAGCGAAGAGCTGGAAAAGGGGGGCGGCTTCGGCGATGGGTCAGGTGATGGGGCGGAGGAATGATCCCTCGTCCTTCCTGTTGCTTAACTATTATTTTACGCTATTATTTACGCGTGTTTTTTGTATACGCCTTTCTTTCCTGGTTTGTCCACTTTTTCGATGATCTTCTTCTCCATCAGCCGGTCCCGGATCATGGGAAAGTAGAACAATCGAAACGTCGGGAATGGCACGCCGATCGATTTTCTGTCGAAGCCTTCCGCTAGCATTCCCACGGTGATGTTGTTACCGTTCTCGAACCTGCTGATGACGTAGTTCAGCGCGTTTACCAGAGGTTCCGGCTTGATCTTCTTATATCTGTCGTTGCTCATGAACCAGTTGACGTCGTTTTGTGGGTTGTATTTTATATCAGACTGATAACTTTCCTTTCTACCCGGGCGAACGTTTTCGGCCTCTCGAACCTTTCGGGGTCGCCCTCTCCCTCGTTTCTTCTCGGGAATTTCTTTAGATGCCTCCAGGGTCTTCAATCGTTCCTGAAGCTTGTTAATCCTGCCCTCGATGATACTCAGCGTGCCGTGGAATTTTTCCAGCGAGCGGCCCTGCTTTCTAATGCCTGAATCCATTGCCTGCCGGAGGATGCTATTCAGATGTGTCGAAAATTTTTCCTTTCCCCGGGTTTTCATGAGCCATTCCAGGACATCATTATCTATCGTACCGCCAATGCGGACTTTCCTTTGATACTTGGCCTTCATCGCCATACCAACCATAATATAGTTAACTTTTTATTATATAAATATATGGCCTGCCAGCCCCCTTCGAAGTTGGATATGGCGAGTAAATTATTAACGGCCGAAGTTAAGGATCGTTAGCAGCAGTGCCTTTTGAGGTAAAATTCAATTATAGAGGGACATCCCTGCTTACGCGAAATATTTACGACGGAATCCGTGGGATGAAAAAGCCTGTCGACTTTAGCGGCGAGGTCGCAATTTTCGAAATGCACGCAAATGGATCATCAGAAAAAGCTATTTATTAACAGCCCTCAATCATACCAGCGTAACGATCATAAGCGGAGAACATCTACATGTCAGGCCTATCAGATCGTATTAAAAAGTTCAAGACCGCCCATCCGAACATCTACCAGCTTATGCAGGACCTGGCGTTCTCACTGGCAGTTGTTGCAGTCATAGCACTGATTCTATACGCCTATTCAGGAACTTGGCCGCCGGAGGCAGCAATCAGCGGGGCGAGCATGCTGCCCCACCTGCAGAACGGCGATTTAGTACTGCTCCAGAATATCGATCGCTCGCCAGTACATACATATAACGATTCGATCTCAACCGGGTATATGACATACGAAGAGTACGGCGATGTGATCGTATATTATCCGCATGGAGATACATCCAACAAGATGGTCATCCACCGGGTGATCAAATGGGTCAACGAGTCGGAGACCATGTACATTGACAGGGAAACCGGAAAAGCCGTCACAGCACCTCATTCAGGGTACATCACGCTCGGCGACAACAACCATGGCATCTATGACCAGGAAGTCGACATCTGCAAAGATGATCCGGTCAAGCCCGAGTGGATCCATGGCGTGGTCAAGGTCCGCGCACCATACCTCGGATACCTTAAATCGATTGTTCCCTGAAAAATTTCACGATCCTCGGGGCTGCGGAGCGGGGGAAGCACACGGTTAAAGCCGTGGGAGCCGCCCCTCAACTCTACAAGGCGTATGGCGGCACGAAATCTGGATGATAAGCTAACTTTAATCGTTGGTGGTTGACATATCGCCTGTCGCCAGATAGTAGGGCGTTTTATGTTTTTGATTTGGAGATTATAGTGTGAGATATCTGTTATTTAATATAGACACAGCAAGAAGGATCAGACCCATCCTTTCTGAACCCAGTACAAGTAGTCGTGGGCCCATTTCTCCTTGTTCGCGCGGACGCTTTCGCCGAATACTTCCCTGTTTTTTCTATGTACGGCCTCTTGCTCGGGGTATGTTCTAGATTCGTTGAAGGCGGCTATTAGGTCCTTGCCCAGGAGGTATGATTTTTCTGCCGCGTCGTTGATTGACCCTGGCTTCTGGCCGATGGCAGCTGAGGCCCCGCCGACCACTGTAGCGCCGCATCCAATCAGAAAATTGTTCATGTAAGAGACGACTAGCTCTGCACCGCTGCTTCCGGTAGTACATATAGACATGCCGTACTTGCCGCTGAACTGCTGACAGTGGACAACGTCGCTCATGCGATCGATCATTGTCTTCATCTGTCCGGTAACGCTATCTATGTAGGATGGGCTGCCGAAGATAATGCCCTCTGAGCGGATCAGTTTGTCCATCACATAGGAAAAGTCATCGTCCTGATCACATTTTCCCTGGTTATAACAGGTGCCGCAGCCCTTGCAAAAGTTGATGCGTAGCTTGGTGATGTCGATGATTTCGACTGCCGCCCCTGCTTGGCTGGCTCCCTCCACCGCTGCCTCCATCAGCCTCAGCGTGGAGCTCTTTTTGCCTCGGGGGCTGCCAATGACACCTGTGACCTTCATAATATTACGATATGCATACAGAAGGATTAAAGTGTTTATGGTGCCGTAAAACTAGAGATAATAGAAGAGGACAGTTAAATGGTAGCCCGGCCGGGCAGATCAGTACAGCGTTCGTTCTTCTGCAGGTTTTTCGCGCGTACGGGAGCTTCGGCCGGGCTTTGCAACCGGGTAACGGTTACGGTTGGGAATCTGCTCATTCATGCCAGCATTTCCTTGCTGAACGGGTCAAGCTTCTTGACAATGGACTTGTAGCGTCTAATACCATCCGCAAGCCCGTTATCCTCAGAAAGCATATATACTTCATCAATGACCTCTTCCTCTGACGGGGCATTGGTAAAGTGCAACGTGGTTTCTCCGCCGCTCTCAATCAGGACGAACTTGCCGTCCATGATCGTCACGAGCCCGCAGGCCTGCAATGGAGTTGGCGCGATCTCTTCGAGTATATCGTCTCCTCCAGTGCAAACATATACGCCCCTAGTATTGAGCCGGTCTGAGAACTTCACTACTTTGATGCTCTCTACGTCCTTTACGTCGGATTTCAGTTGTTTGCGGATATTTTCTGTTATGTTGTATGTAAACATAGTTCTTGGAGTGGTAGCAAATTGTGTCATCATGGCTTTTTCCTTCTCCGATCTGGCGGATTATTATGGATACGTGTATCCTTATGCTCTTTAAACCTCTGATGACCGAACGCGGAAAAAATGTGAGAGTATCGCTGATGTCATATAGATTTCTGGCAAAATCCGCGTATAATAATGTTATTGCCTTACAGTATGCCGATTTTGCGTATCGTCCTACGTCGACCACATTATAAATATAATTACATAATTATATTTATGAATATATATAATAGATGAGGATTGTCCAGAAGCGCCCCGACTGGGATTCGAACCCAGGTCTAGAGCTCCGCAGGCTCCAAGGATATCCACTACCCTATCGGGGCATGATAAAAGGCGCGGAAGTGATATTGCGTTCCACATAATGGAGGCCGCATTACATAAACTTATCGCCGTACCCGCTCTTCGGGCACCTCCCCGACGATACTGGCGGGCTTCAGATAACCACTCCCACAGCAAAGCCTGAGATTCGTTACCCAGAGCCCTAGCTACCTAAAGGATATCTTTCGGATCGGAGATCTGCTTTTCGGCCATCTCCCCGATCTTCGAATCGCCACCAAATTTAACCGCCTCAATAGCTTTCCTATACCACTCCACAGCCTTCTCCCGATCTCCTAACCGCCGATGAATATCCCCAACGATGTAGGTATACATCGCCCTGCTCTCCGAGGACTCTCCCGACGCAATGCCTCTCTCAAAATACTCCGCAGCCTTATCCAGGTAAAACTTCTCCTTTTCCGGCTCGTTTCGGGATCGGTGGCACCAAGCCCCCATATGATATATACGACCCAACCCCAACGCCGGGGCCCTCTGCCACTCTGCACAGAGGGCGACCAAATAATAGTGTCCATTAGTGCTGATCTGCCTCGCCCTGACCTCAGGCGTAATATTCTCGGTCACACGCCGCCGGAACTCAGTGCTGAACGGCTGAGGCTGAAAGTCCCCGTCAAAACCGGAGTACCCACAGTTATTACAGGTGTGGGTGAAGAAGCAGATCGGCTGCGCCCCGGAGGCTTCCCGGTACATATCCGAATGCATCGGGCCTGTAGTATTCGTAGACGTGATGATCGTCGAATCGAACATATTGCCGCAGAGCGGGCAGGTGAACCGGTGAGTCTGCAGAGTTGTCATACCATAAGTTTAACGGTGCTAATTAGATAAAATACCTGTGCCGCTCATCTAAAATACAGCATCTTCACAAGATCCACCACACCAACGCCCTTTTCAGTGATAGAGTACCTGCTAGCCGCGTCGTTTTTGACGACCAAACCGGCGCTAGTGAGCATATTCAGATGGTAGATCAGACGGCCTCCACTATACCCAGTGGCTTCAGAAAGATCCTTGTAGGACATGCTGCCCAGGGAGAGGCTTTTCATCATCCTGAACCGCGCTTTGTGCGACAGTGGACTCACAATGAACGCGATCACCATATCATCCGACAGTTCCCGAATATAGTCATCCACAACCCGAGCAGCGATACTCTTCCTGTACGAAGATAGCTTTTCGACCACAGCGCCGTCCCGCTGCTGACCTACCTGACATCAGACGTCGATCTCACCACGATAAGCGCCCCGTTCCAGCACAAAACCGCCGCCACCAGAGCCGGACTCGGATGGATCGGCAAACAAGCGATGCTGGTCACTAAAGAATACGGACCCGCCATCCGATTCAGCACCATCCTCACTGACGCCCCTCTCGACTGCGGCACCCCGATCGAAGCATCCAAGTGCGGCGAATGCCGAGAATGCGTCTCCGCCTGCCCGACAAAGACGATCACCGGCCAGGAATGGGACCTTGCAGCCAGCAGGACCGACCCTATCAACAGCAGGAACCTGCTGATCGACCCGATAGCCTGCTACGGACAGGTATACAGCTTAAGCGAAAAACTCGACATCACAGCAGCGTACGCCCGTATCTACGATTTCTGCATTGCAGCCTGTCCCCACACCAAGCGCTACGTATCAAGCATAGCACCAACGATACTGCCTAAGCAAGCGGTGAATAACCTTAAGTGATCATCTGGAAACCTATCATTATACTATCATTATATGGTGATGTTATGATGAAACAGCTACCCAAAAATGTGCAGGATCTCTTCAACGATCCGCAATCAGTAAAGGTTCTGGCCACCCAGTCGGCCAATGGCATGCTTCATGCAGTCCCACTAGGCTCGCTGACCGCGCCAACACCGGACATGGTGATCTTCGCTAAAATCATAGCGAATGAAACTCATGCCAACCTAGAGACGGCCCTGAAGAAGGGCACGACAGTATCAGCACTCGCTGTTAAAGGAGGGGAAGCATATCAGGTTCGGTGCAAGCCTAAGACCTCCGTGACCTCCGGACCGATCTTTGATGCAATGGCCGAAAAGCTCAATGCCAGAGGCATGAAAGCGTCATCCGTCTGGGTGCTAGAACCCGTCGAGGTGCTCAACCAGAGCCCCGGACCGAACGCCGGAAAGCAACTATAACCGGGGAGAAGAGGTCAAAGGTCGTAACAACTTAGGGCCTTAGGGCAAAGGGTCGATAATGCCGATAACGATGCGCAGACGGACGCCACTGTAGTGTTGCTTCCGCCTTTCGTCTAATTTTTGATGAGGAGTATGTTGATCGTCTTCGCATCATATAGCACAGAGAGGTGACAAGCGATGTTTAGTGTAATAGAGCTACGTTTGATCAGATACTCAGTAAAAGTAACGATGGATCATCTTTCAGAAAGATTAAAAATACTGGATCCAGAGTCTGATGAGGCCGTAGAATCGGTAAACGATCTAATGTTATACCAGATAATTTTAGAGAAAATAAGCGACAGGCAGGACGTATAACCTGCCCAGTTAAAATATAAAGGCGTATGATAGTACGAAATTTGGAAACGCAAGCCAAAGATTTTAATCGTTGGCAGTTGGCATCATCACCATAAATGAATTTTTACTGACACATCACAATTGATGTGCCAGATCGAACGCTTCAGTTTTTAGATCTGCAGGGGTGACTATCTCAGTCCATGCACGGATATGATCGAGCCATGACACATCGCGGCTGGCCGCAAGTGCCAGCGAAGGAACCACTGCTAGGGCGGCTTGTGCACCATTCGGCTCAGGACCAATATCGTTGACGTATTGCTCCAGAAGATCGGGAATGCTCTCAGCCACATCAGCGACCAGTCGTACAAGAGGCGCGTGCGGAACATCATATGCGCCAGAGACAGCGTCTTCTGCGGCAAAGAATATTGCCCGGGGCGATAAATCGCGTTTCATCTTGGCGATGACATGGTCTCGAGCGACAGACATGAAACGACCGTCCCAATGATGATCTGCGATTAACGCCTGATGCCACCATTTCCAGAGCGGCCAGCAAACTCTGCGACTCTCCCATATTCCATCAAGACGCTCATCTAAACCTCCCGATGATAATCCAATGAGCCTGTCGGCGTCGCTCCGCAGGTTGCGAATCCCAACTTCGGTGAATGAGCGAGTATCGAGGCTCATCAGCCGCGAAACCCGTGCCAGAACGGTACGCTGAAGAGGGGAGAGTTCATCCCGTTCAAGGTAATCCCTGCGTCCCCGATGGCCGGCAAACACGCGAAACACGAGCCATGTCAATATCAAGTCCTCCTCTCGCCACTCCACCATTCGTGGCTCCGAATCATGCCTGAAGTCCCAATGCTCGAGTGCATGCATCAGTACCTCAGCAACAAGTTCCTCAGGTGCAGCTTTTTTGGAGAGCGCTTCTGCAACAAGACCAACTAGTTGACCGTTTTCCCAAGGAAACGTGAGGAAATCAATCTCCCCCTCAAAGAGAAGCGCTTCCCGGACGACCCCAAGATGATTGGCGAGAATCTCGCTTGGTTTGGTGAGCAACGAAGCCACAATAGCACTAGCATGCTCAATAGCACCATCAGAGTTTAGAGCATGCTGAACACTTTCCAATAAACGAGGACAGATTTGACCTGAGCAGACAGCACGGCACGACAAGGAAAGAAGAATACCTGCACGTACGGACTCAGACACTTCCTGATCTATAGCTTGTGCCAGTATATCTGTGATAAATGAATCTTCACGCCCACATATCCCAAGCAGCCGAACTGAGTATGCCCGAGTTCTGGAATCATCATCCAAAAGAAGTTTGCACAGATGAGGCGATGCCTTACGTACAGAATCAAGTAGATGTTCGGAAAGCGCTTCGTATGATCCCTGAGTCACAATATCTTTGATTCCCTCAAGCTGGTACTTTCCACCAAATGGTGAACGCCCTGGCAAAAATCCAAACTGATGCCTTACCCTTCCAGCCACATTAGCCATCCTTTCGACTCCTGACAAGGGAATCCATCGCTGGATCTCTTCATCGATCTCAGTTGATTGCAGGAGCAGGGTAACAACTGCTGGCGCTCCATCCTCAAGAACACCCTGATGACACATATGCCCGATCAACTCACCCACCGCCTCACCAGCCGTGTTTTCGTCATTAGATGATGCAGCCAGCAAATGATCCGCCACCGGAAAAGATACACCACACGCTCCAGGAAGCCGTGTCCAATCAACCTTTTTTACCAACTGCTCATATGCAGAACGCTTCATGAAATTGGGGCTATAGGGCCAAGGGAACCCGGTTGCTTTAGCGCCGGGATGAGTTGGCCTCTTGCTCCTTCACCTCTGTTAACACTTTTTTGCACGTTACGTCTCGAACCCTAAAATGGTAGTTTAGATTAGACTTGTGTTGCTTGGTAGACGAGCCAACTCCCCGAGTCGAAGTAGCTCACGATGCCGACAGAGAATCCAAAATGCTGAACCAAATCGGCGAACTGCCATGGATGAGCGAATATCTCTATCACATCCCATGATAATTTCATAACCATAAGCGTACCCATGGCAAAGCCTATCCATTGCTGCCATGACAACTCCCGGAGCATTACAGGAGTCAGATCCACCGCCATTACGCGGATCAGCTGTCCCTGACCGCAAACGCCAGCTTCCAATTCAAAGTTATCATTATGTAGGTCTTCCACGTCAAAGATCTAGGTTCCCATGTCGACAGTACGCAGGATCTCCACTTGCATGTCATATAGAGACCCATGTGTTTGGTACCAGTCAATAAGCGACAGATTGTCATTGATCTCGCCAACGGTATAAGTACCTACAATATCAATCAAGGTTTCTGACAGTGCGCTCTTGGTGTTCAAATACCCGTCCTCTTCAAGAATTTGTTAATGCTACTGGGAGTGGACCTCCCACAAGATGTGCACATGAGATGGTAGATCTAATGAGACTATCACTTGCAGGATAATCGCATCAATACTTTACTGTCCTCGAAAGTTCCCCATCACTTCGGCCTGGCGAAGGCCCAGCACGGGCAGGCTACCTACGACAGCTCCCCCACATATCGCATGAGGAACTCACGATAGTCTGGATCAAATCTTGTGCCAATGTGTTGCTCGGCGAGGTCAATCTCGCCTTCTAGCACCGCCCCTCCAATAAGAACCGGCATTGAGGCAAGCAGCTGATCGAGACGCTGAATAGTCTGCGGCCTCATGAGTTTAATCACCTTCTTTGCAGTTCACTGGTCGTCCAAGCTTTCTAGTATCCAACCTGACAGGCGTTGAAGCTGGTGTGCACACTTCAACGCCTCCTGTTGAACTTTCTCAACTCTCTTGCACATATCCTCTCCTACTCATCACCAAGTTCCATGTCCAGTCATTCCAGTTTCACTTCAACTTGAGCGTGGGAACTGATAGCAAAAGTGTACGCCAACATATGTTTCGCGACAGCCGCCCGTGATGTACAATAAGCGTTCTTGGTTACTTGATAATTTTCTCTCCCATTCAGAGTAGAGAGCCTCGTATGAGTTCCACGACCACAAAACCCTATCTTCGCATTGCCGGACAAAACCACTTGACAGGCCGGTCCTGTCTTTCGCACCAGACTCTACGGTGATTTTCCGAATATTCGCCCGGTCAAGAATAGTATTACCCGCGATGTATCCAGAGATAATGCGATCACCATAAGTTATCCGTGACGTAAGCCGGTCAAGCCTATGCAGCTCGGACTTCGTGATAGCATAACGAACCGGGATTTGTATCGTTTTCCGGACTATCATCCGATAACATAATTGTCCTCGAGAAGCCCGGACCTGGGCAACATCGATCTGAGTGTCTATTGAGCACGAAACCTTTCAAGAACGACTACACATAGAACCTGTTGAAACTTAAACGCTTATATAGCGCTGTGAAAGTAATGCGGGCACGCTTCATCCCACAACCAAAGCCTGTGGGATTTCGCTACCCCAGCACCCCATCATACTAAACCTTTTATCAATCACTATGTTTTCACTGAGTTTTGGTATGCGCTGATACTCTCCACAAAAACAAAGTCACAGATTGCCATTAGCTTGCTGCCATCGCTCGCAAACTCCACAGCAAAACCCTTTGGGATATGTGGCTGAATATCGATCTTGCCAATATTATCCCTTGTCCACCCCTCCGACCTGACCTCTGAGATTGAACATAGAACCAGACTCAGCTGAACAGTGTTACACTCAGCCTTCACCCATCTAGGCGGAGGGACAAGTGGAAAATCGATGAGATCAAATCGCAACGTCAACTGTGGGCCATCCTGGTGAAAAATCATCTCGTGAAGACGCACTGTATCAAGGCTTGGTTCAACCTCCGAAAAGACAGCTCGAATTCCCTCTGTTCGATTAACCAAATCAAGCCATGACATTTATACGCTCTCTTTAAAATTCATGGCCCCTGCTCTCATTTAAATTATCAATATTTTCTAATTTCACTTACCATCTCCCCCTATTTCAAGGCAAAAAATCCCATTTGATACTGTTCGTTACTATTCGATATTATTTATGAACTATTAATTGAGATGTTATTCTTAGCTTTTACTGCAGATTCGAACTGATGATCTATCTCCAATGTTTTATAATGGCGTATCATGGCATTCTATTGTTTCCTGATACCTCCCAAGCTTTCTAAGGGCGGTTCCTTTATCTTCCCATATACTAGCATTTTTGGATCTAATTCTGACGCTTTCGAAATCTTTGGTTCGGATACCTTAAAATCAAAGATTTTAATGGCCTTATCAAAACATTCTATCGCTTTTTGATACTTCCCAAGCATTTCAAGGCAGTACCCCTTATTACACCATGCATTAACATTATTTGGATTTAATTCCAGCACATTATCAAAATACTGTATTGCTTGGTACTCCCTCCCAATAAATCTAAACGCATCACCTTTATTTTCCTCTAGATAATCTTTATTCCATGACTCCGTTTATTATCCCCATATTTATTCATTCCTGGAAGGTTTTATAAGTTCTGATATGCGCCCGTATGATGGGCAAAAACAGTGTGCCGCGGTTAAGTATTTATCTGAAAATGGGTCTGATCAGTGTGTTAAAAATGAGTGGGATGATAGGATATTGAAACGGTTCTTGATTATCGGAAGCCTGCATCGGGGTGTCATTATGGAAAAAGATAGCGATACTATTGGTGTCAGTAGGCGGTCTAGTGCCGTCGGAGTTACACAGGTGGAACATTGAGGGTGTGGAAGGCATTCTTCCTTAAGGAAACATCTTCCAGAGCTACTTCCCAGGCCGTCGTCGGTTGGGTTCACGCTCGGTGCGGTTAGCTTCGCCCGCTGCGGCTCGTGGCGACCATTACGGCCTCTCGCAAGCACCTGAGGAGCCCTTGGGTAGTCTTGTGTGATTCCTCAAACAGTGGTTTATTCCACTTCCCTTCTCGGGCAACCCTTACAACGAACTCGCCTTCCTCAGAAAACTCTGGATACCAACCAACATCTAGTATCACCGAGTCAGGATAAATGATCTGGGCAAGGTCTTCCTTGAGATCATCATTTTGAGCCGCCAAGTGCTTCTCAGGATCCAAGAAGTACAGGTCCCAGAAGGCAACTTCACCACAGTCCCAATCGACTTGCTCCGGATGCATGCGGTCTACCTCGCGAGCCTCTTGAACTCTGTCTCTGTGATGGGATTTCCATGAATTGCGCCAACGGAATCCTCGGCACGAACAAAATGGCTGAGTTTCCCTCCAATTGCACCGATTTCTTCATGGAACTTCATTACCCTCCATAATTTGCCGTTCGTGACCTCAGTGCCCTTCGTCCGAACGAATCCATCCAGCGTTTCAATGTTGATTTCCGGATGGTACTTTGCGGCCCTTTTGTGGTCCAACTTTTCATAAAATTGACCATAGTTATCGGGATTCTAAATTACTGCACCGCTAATAACCTCGTATACCGTGGCGTTTCTGGCCGCTGTAGCGCCTTCGACCTTCCCGGTGTTATCGACGATGACCCAGTAGCTGCCAGTCTTGTTGAATTTATACTCGAAAGTTCCTTTGGTCACGTCTGTTTTGACCATGAGGCAATCGACCGTAATCGAGTCACTGTCATTTACCTGCTGGAGGTACGTCCAGAAATTATCATCGTCTGTGATTAGGATTGAGATGGGACTGTCCGAGGAGACATCGATTTTTATCGTTAAGGGCAGCTCAGTGACTTGTACATTATCCGAAACCATCGTATCAGGCTCAAGGGTTTTTGATAAATCTCTGATTTCCGTCCAGTCTTCATTTTGCACGTGCGTCGAAGACTGGTTGGTCGGGGTATTTGTAGGGCTCTGGTATTCTTTGTATGCCAGGTTCGTCTTGCAGCAACTACAGCAGCCGCACAACGAAACGGCCATCACCACAAGTATCATAATCGCAATCATCAGAATTTTCATTCAACCACCTAACTACCACTTGTCTTATTTACCCATAACTTATATAAATTAAAAAAATTCAATGCTATATATAGCTGGCGATTATCTGTAAACCCCCTCTGCCATACAAACACGCGCTTGCCATGATGATCCAAAATATCAGTTTTATCTTACCGGGAGCGTGAAAGGGTGTAAAGCCCCGGACTTTAGCCGGAGATAGGCAGCTCGCGCATCGCACATAGTACTTTCAATTAGCACATCATCAACCTTAACCAAATAATGTTGAGGGGTAAATGGAATTTTACAGATTTGGACACACCCTCTGCTTAGAAGCGTGGGAACCGCTCGGTTTGCCTATGGAGCAGACGGTCAATACACTAGTGTAAACCGGTTGCAAACTATCAACATCGAATCAGGAGGCCTCGTAATTTAGAGCGGTGTAGTTCACGATTTGGGCTGCGGGTGGAGGAAGCCCATTTTAACGTGGGCGGCGCCCCTCAACTCCGACTTTCAATTCTTTTATTGTGTTGCAACTTATCTGTTACGTATAGGCTGCCAGCAAGTGTGCAGGGGTCCGGGTCGATGAGCCTATGTGTTCCGCTCGAAAGGCGTGTGGTAGTACGAAATTTGGGGGAGCAAGCCAGCGACTAATCGTTGGTGGTTGGCACTGATTAATCCTTAATTTTTTATAGCTTGATCATCTACAATCATATTCGTGATTGTGCTTGGACTCGCTCGATTTTCGCATTCTAGGCCTTCTCGTAAAAAACTCCCGGTTCTCCTACGAGAGTATGGCTGCTGAGCTGGGTGTGTCGGAGGAGACGGCCATGAGCAGGGTTTTCCAGATGTGGGATGCGGGCATAATTAGCGAGTATCGGACCCGGGTTAACCCGCTGCTGTTTGGTTATAGGACGGCTATTGTACTGGCAGAGGCGTACCGATCGTACTGCAAGCAGAAGGATGTGAGGGCTCTTCGTACCATCAGCCGGATCACGACCATCGTGGAGACGACGGGCAGGATCTATTCGGCGTACGTCCTTTTCAGGAGCGATCGGGAGCTGAAGGACAATGTCGATCTGATCCGGGCCAGGATCAGCCCTTCTAGGGTCACAGATATCCTGTATCCCCATGAGGCAGCGCCGTCCATGCAGCTGTCCCTCCAGGACTGGAAGATCGTCGAGTGTCTCATGGACGACCCGAGGGCGACAGAGGATAAGATGGCCAGGGAACTCTGCATTCCTGAGCGTTCTCTCCGACGGCGCATGGAAAAGCTGATCACTGGAAATTTGCTTACGCACACGGTGGTCATCCAGCCGGGCATGTTCCAGGGCATGACCTCAAACCGCCTGTATATCCTTTTCAAGGACGGTGACGAGCGGGCCAGGCAGGCCATCATCGATAGCGTCCGGAGCCGGTGGAACGTGTTGCGGCTGGACAGCCCGTCGGGCTCGATAATCGACGTGTACGGCAAGACCCGCCAGGATATCGACGACGATCTCGAGAGCATCAAGGGCCATGAATCGGTCAGGCGGACGTTCTACACGCTGCCGTCCCGCATAGTCTCCAGCGACATGCTGATTAGGAAAAAGGTCATCGAGGCGGTGTACAATACAGAATAGCGGGCGAGGCCGTGAACTGGCCGCCCAGAGGCCTGCGAGGTTTGTCAGGCGTTTCTTTTATGAACAGAAATGTTTCTTTTTGTAAGAGAAACATTCTTAAAATACAGTGCCGGTGGAAAAGTATAGGAAGAAAACCAGCCTTCGGGAGTATGGGCGCGGACCGGCTGGCAATAACGAATGGTTTATCTGACTGGGAGTGTGGAGGGGTGTAAGACTCCGCCCTTTAGGATGGGGATGGATAGTCCTCGCCTGATTATTTTCACTATACATAGTCTGCCTTTAAGTTTCCGCAGGAGTATTAAGCAGATAGTCAATACAATCAGCGAAGCTGCTTGCAAACTGTCAGCCATGAAACAGGAAGCCCAGTCCTTTAGGGCGGGGTAGTTCACTGTTCGTACATCTTCTTGACGATTTCCATCACGTTCGCGCCCTTTTCCGTGATTTGGTACAGGCCTGTGGCCTCGTCCTTGCAGGTCAGTCCGGCGGAGATAAGCTTGTTCAGGTGGTAGACTAGGTGGCCTCCGTCGTAGCCTGTCACCTCCTCCAGCTCCTTGAACGATGCACTCCGGGATGTCATGCACTTGAGCATGGCGAACCTGGCCCTGTGGGATAGCGGTCCGACGATCTCGGAGACGACCATGTCGTCCGGGAGTTGGCGGAACGAGACGCGTTCTCGTGTCCTGGATAGGCCTTGCCTGTATCTGATGAATTTTTCGGCCATGGCCAGCAGCCGGTCGCGCTCGGCGTCGTAGATTAGCAGGCAGCCTTCGCAGGCGGTGCCAGCATCCTGTGCCGCCTCCGCAGCATCCCGGTCCAGGATGCTTTCGACTGTCTTTCCTACCTGGTCAGGCAACGCGTTCTCGATCTCGGCAATATCGGCGCGCAGGTGGTTTTCTACCATGTGGTCTATGCACTCGTCCCGGTTCCAGCCGGGCGGGCAATCGTGGTGTATCTGGTCTTGGAAAGTCTCCCGGGCCCGGCTCAGGGCAGCATCGTAGGCGACTTGGCAATACTGCCGGTCCATGGCATCCTGCATCTCGCCGATGCGGTCGTCGATCATCAGCCCCTGGAACTCCTTCAGCTCGGAGATCATCTCCCGCAGCTCCTGCCGGATCTCCGACCGCAGCTCCTTCATCTCGCGCTCGATGCCGACGATGCGCGCTTCGATCGTATCTTTCCTCATCGGCTAGAGGTTGATTGTCGCCTTATAAAACCGTTACCTGTTTGCGCTCGAAAATATTGATAAAATATGGATGAGGCTTCAGATCCTGCTGTCTCGATCGATTTTTCAGCCTGGGGTAAATGGCTGGTGTAAAAAAATTCCCCCATATTCTATCATGGCGCTCCCCTATCACGATATGATGAACGCGCTGATATCCCGTCTTCGGAACCTTGTCTGCACCGTTACAGATCTCATCCATGCCTCTCCCCGCCAGGCGAGGGATGCTGCCAGAGGCAGGATCGACGCAAATCTGAGGTCCGTCGCCAGACGGGAATGCTGTCGTGCAGAGGCAATGGCACAGCTGCAGCCCATCCGGCTTATGAGATAAAAAAGGGGGGGGGCTTGGCTACTGGCGCCCCTGCTGTTTGACGATCTTGGCTATGTCTTTTCCTACGTCGGACGTCCTCGAGGAGCCTCCCAGGTCGTATGTCCTGATCTTCTTTTCGCGCAGATTGGTCTCGATGGCATTAATGATACTGTCTGCAGCTCGTTTCTCGCCTAGGTGTTCCAGTAGCATGGCCCCCGCCCAGATGGTGGCGATCGGGTTGACCTTGTCGAGGCCCTTGTATTTGGGTGCAGAGCCGCCCATGGGCTCAAACATGCTTGTTCCCTTTGGGTTGATGTTGCCGCCCGGAGCTAGGCCCAGGCCGCCTTGGATCATGGCGCCGAGGTCTGTGATAATGTCGCCGAACATATTGGGCGAGACGACCACGTCAAAGAATTCGGGGTTCTTGACAAACCACATGGTGACCGCGTCTACGTAGTTAAAGTCTGTCTTGACCGCTGGGTATCCGGCCGCAGTCTTAGAGAAGATCTCTCGCCAGAACCCGTAGATGTCTGTCAGTACGTTGGCCTTGTCTACGCTGGAGAGGTGCTTCTTTGGTCTGTTGTTTGCGAGATCGAAGGCGTATTCGATGACTCTCTTCGCGCCCTCGCTGGAGATGACTCCCAGTTGGTAGGCGATCTCGTCGCTATCGGTCTCCACGTCTAGGTCGAACTTGACCGAGTACATCTGCCGGGCCACTTCCAGCTCTTGGCTGGCCGAGCCTTTCTTCACCCGGCCGCCGATGCCGGCGTAGAAGTCCTCGGTATTCTCTCTCACTACATAGAAGTTGATATCTGCCGCCGTCTTGCCTTTGAGCGGGGTTTCTACGCCCTCCAGCAGTCTGACCGGCCGCAGGTTGACGTATTGATCAAAATAAAATCTGGTTGTGAGTAGGATGCCCTTCTCTAGGATGCCGGGTTTGACTTTCTTATCGTCCCCGAGTGATCCCAGGTAGATGGCCCGGTACTTTGAGAGTTCCTTTAGGGAATTTTCGTTGATCGTCTCCCCGGTCTTCAGGTAGTGGTCTGCCCCGAAGGGCATGTCTATCCATTCCACGTTGAAATTATATACGTCCTGCGTCGATTCGATGACCCTGCGGCCTTCGGCGATCACTTCCGGCCCGATGCCATCTCCGGCGATGACAGGGACTTTATAGGTGGTCATCACTCGACCTCCTTCAATGCGACCTTCTTCTTTCTCTCCTTTTTACTGGTTGTCTTCTCCTTGCTTTTTGAGTCCACCATTTTTCTCGAGTATTCAATTAGGCCGCCGGTTCGCACGATCTCCATGAGGAACTCCGGAATTGGCTGCGCTTGGTATTTTTCCTTCTTTGTTTTATTTACGATGATGCCTTTCTTTTCGTCGATCTCCAGCACGTCGTCCTCTGAGATCCGATCGGTGTCCGGGCATTCGAGCAGTGTGACTCCGATGTTGATCGAGTTTCTGAAGAATATGCGGGCGAAGGATTTCGCGATGACGCAGCGGATGCCGGCGCCTTTCAGCGCCAGCGGGGCGTGCTCTCTGGAGGAGCCGCATCCGAAGTTCTCTCCGGCGACGATGACGTCGCCGGGCTTTACTTGCTTCCGGAATTCTGGCCTGACGCCTTCGAAGGCGTGCTTCGCCAGTTCTCCGGGATCGTTAATGATGAGGAATCGGCCGG
>DATHCY010000248.1:0-4054 GCA_035319305.1 Methanocella sp. | reverse complement strand
ACAAACGTGACACTAGCCACGATCACCGTTCAGGGGAACACGCAGGGTAACACGACCATCGGACTATCCAATGTCTCCATGGACGACGACCACGGAGACCAGATCACTCCGATGATCGTGAACGGCAGTCTCAATGTCAACCAGCTGAAACCGTTCCCCGGAGAGACCATGCCACCGACAGACCCTGACCACGACGGACTATACGATGACATCAACGGTAACGGCAGATTCGACTTCAGCGACATAGTCGTATTCTTCCAGAACCTGGATTGGGTTAGAGACAACCAGCCTATCAGCGCTTTCGACTTCAACGGGAATGGTAGACTCGACTTCGACGATGTCGTCACCCTATATGATATGCTGTTGAAGACGGTGTAAACATAATATCTAGAATTTGTGGGGTTTATCCCCACTTCTTTCCGTCATTTAAGTATTAATGTATTGTTATTGGGCTATTTGGTATTTACACTTCAAAGCTTGGAGTCGTATTTCTTATCTATTAAGGGATGTTCAAAACGCCTTCCTTGTACCCATATGCGAGTCAGCAATAGTCGAGGACCAAATTGTTTATACTTTCAGTAGCGTTAAAAGCAATAGCATATGACTGATTTTCATTATGGTACCGTATAAACTGTTCAGGCCTTGACTATAAGTTTCGGCAAAATTTGTTACACGCTCATGTGTAGCCTTTTTCGGAACAGTGGACGCATCGTATGTCGAGCCACTTTCTTAGGCTTGACATATCCGCAGTTCTTGCGTATGAGGTGTCATCGCCACTGTTAATAAATGCATTATTAAATAGTAAGATAAAATATTTATCCCTGTACTCCGATACGGACAGGTTATCGGTGGAAAACGCGAGGGTAAGCTGGGCCATGGGTACTTTTTATGAAGTCTTGGGTGTCAGGCGGGATAGCACCGCGGACGATATCAAACAGGCTTACCACCGGCTCGCTTTCGAATACCATCCCGACAAGAACCCGTCTCCGGCGGCCGCCGAAAAGATGAAGGAGATCAACGAGGCCTACCGAGTCCTGGGCCACGCGGAGCTCCGCGCCGAGTACGATGCGAAGGCCTTTCCTCCGGCCGGAGACAACCTGTACGCCCGCTGGTACAAGCCGAGTTCCGACGGCTTTGGGCAAGGCCCTGGAGCTGCTGATGGTTACCGGGCGGAGCCGAGGCAGCGTTCCGGCGTCTACAAGCCCATCACCTTCTTCTCGCGGAAGCACCTGGTGCCGGCCGCCAAAGTGGGCTTGGCTTTCGGCATAGCGATCGCCTTCCTTATCCTCGGCGCCGACCACATCCAGCAGAAGTTCGGGGCCTGGGCGATCGTGGCACTCGCAGCCGCTGCTGTTTTCCTGCCGCCGTTCGCCTCCGTGCTGCTGCTATGGTACGATCTGAACAATAAAGCGGAAGCAGGCTTCAGCGCCTCGGTTACCCTCGCCGTCGCACTGTTTGTGGCTTGGCTGGCGTGGGGCTTCACCTATCAGGGACCGGATTACGGATGGTGCTTGACCTGCTGCGCGATGCCCGCCCTCTGCGCTATCGCCGGGTGGCTCATCGGCAACTTCATCGGGCAAGGCACCTGGAAGATCTCCTCAGGTAAAAGACCTCTAAAGTAACAAGAGGAAACAAAGTACGAAGAAGAAACGACGAGGAAATACCTCCACTCAGTTAAGAGCCGGAGGGTTAACTGGCCATCCCCATCCACATTTTTCAAATACCCACAGAGATCAAAGCAACTAGCCCACAAGACCAATCCAATCGAGAATTTCAACCAAACCATCAAGAAAGTAACCAAGACCAAAAGCAGCTTCCCCCGACGACAGCCTATTCAAGGATCCTGTACCTGATCGTGATGGATACCACGGAGAAATGGACCCAGCCGATCAAGCACTGGGGTGTGATCCTGAACCAACTGACCATCCACTTCGAGGAACGGGTCGAATCCTATCCAGGATGAGGATCATACCGAAATTGAAAAGAAGTTTCAACAAAAAATGTTACGCTTCCGTTAACATAGAACTTTAGTCGGTAAAACACCAATAGGTTGAGACGTAACCTCCCTATAAACCCGGCTCAAAACCATTATAAAGGATTTTAAATACTATCTGGTATTTGTTTAATAAGCCTAAGAGACGTGGCTTAGACAAATAAAACTAGTGGTGGAGTATGGTTATGTCTGGAGAAAAAATAAAGTTCACTAAAGAGAAGGAGACTATGCTCATGACCTTATTTCCTCGGGCGATACAGAGCAAGTGGAAGGATCCGATTTTGCGGGATCCGTGGGCTGAGGAGGCTGTTAAGCATATCGATTATGATTTCAAGGTTTTTAAGGGCGTGTTCGGGAAAATGGTCGAGGGTTGGGGATGTGCGATTGTCGCTACCCGCGACGCTACCTTTGATATGTTGACGAAACGCTACCTGGAAGAACACCCTGAATCAATCGTGCTGAACTTGGGTTGTGGTATGGACAGCCGTGTATACCGTGTGGACCCTCCGGCCACTGTCACCTGGTACAACGTGGATTACCCCGACGTGATCGACCTGTATCGTCGACTGTACCCCGAACGTCCCGGGCTTCACCTGATCGGCTCGTCCCTTGAGGATTTAAGATGGCTGGAGGGTGTGCCGGGAGATCGCCCCGCCCTGGTCATGGCGGAGGGCGTGTTCATGTATTTAACCGAAGCTAACGTGAAGGCACTACTCAATGCTATCACCCAACATTTTCTTGGTGGGCAGATTATGCTTGAGCCGAAACTCGATTTCATCAAGGAATACCGGATGCGAGACCTAGTCGGGTATTCTCGGTTCCCGCTCCTGGTGCGCGCGCAATCCCACCTTCCCCGGATGGACAGGATGCAATATATACTCGTTTACCGATACTAACCCACGTTGCCATGTTAATTATCGGCATTTAGAGACACATTTAATTATCCTTATTAGCTAGTTCGTCCATGCAAAATCTATTGCTGATTATCCTCCTGCTCACAAAGAAAAAGCCATATATTGGCAAATCAAAGAATAGCTATATATCAAATTTTCACTTTAAATTTTTTTTTGGGTGATAAACATGCAGGTAGCGACAGTAATAAATGCAAGCATAAATCCTACAGTGCAACTTCCGCTGCTAAATGACCCTCCGCCAGAGCCGTCGATTTTAGATTATACCACTCATATCCCTATAATAATATACGACTTATTAGGGCCGGGTTTAACGCTTATAAGTATTGTAATAGTAATAACCATCGCCATAGTAATATTATTTTATAAATATAGATGATAATGGCTGTCCATATAAGCAGCCCCAGTGCCTATTAGTACGCAACATATCAGTATATCATAATTTTCCAGTATATCATAATTTTCCCAATGCCCATGCTTGTTTTACGAGTCCTTCTACCATGGCCGGCGTCTCTTTCGATTTCAGTGGGTGTACGAAATTCCACGCGAATTAGAATAGTACGAGGGCGTCGTGTAATCTGGCGTCTATCTTGGTGATCACAAGTCTTACTCGTCCAGCGCTTTGGAATGGACGAGAAAAAGGTTGGTAGTTCAGGGGAGGTTAACATAAGCATATTCAGAGACGAAACCAGAACCAAAAAAGACAGGAAGAAAGCCGTGTGCGGAATTCAAATTGAAAAAGTCATAAACAGAAATGCTTCACAGCACGCCTTTATCGGCAGATACCCAATGTTGCATACCTACTGATAGATAAGTAATTTTTATCTGACCGGGAGTGTAGAGGGGTGGGAGACCTCGCCCTTTAGGATGGGGTTGGATAGCCCTCGCCTGATTATTTTCACTATACATAGTCTGCCTTTAAGTTTCCGCAGGAGTATTAAATACCGATGAGATTATCCTACAAGTACTGGTTCTATCCAGATCAAATAACTCAGGGTAGTATGGCCGGTGCTATGGGTAAGTGCAGGTTCGCATACAACAAACTTTTGGAGATGTATCGCGATAGAGAAGTTAGTACTGTGTATGATGCGTGTAATATGGTCGCCCGCATCAAAAACGACAATCCTGAACTGAAATCGGTGTATAGCAA